>NZ_CP150900.1:3954725-4309451 GCF_038050405.1 Paraburkholderia sp. IMGN_8
CTTCGATCATCGTGATCGTCACGTCGCGCTTGCCGGTCTGCAAGGTTTCCTGGCCGGGCCCGTGGCCCATCACTTCCGCCGACGGCGAATACACGCGCAGCAATTCGAACGGCACGCGATACGTCTCGCCGTTTGCGTACTGCAGTTCGAGCACGCGCGATTTGGAATGCACGACCACACCGGTCGGCACCGGAGTATCGGGAGTCAGTCCGCTCATGATGGCCTCAGGCGAAAGCTTGTTCGATTTCCTGGCGCACCGCATCGCGCAGCAAGGTAGCCTGCGCGCGGCGCGACGACAACAATGCTTCGGATACCGTGCGTTGCCGCGGCGCCCAGATCGGCAGCGGGAAATGCGCGTCGTTCGAAAAACGCGGAATCACATGCCAATGCACGTGCGGCACCTGGTTGCCGAGGCTCGCCAGATTCACTTTGACCGGCTGCATGATGCGCCGCATCGCGTGTTCGACCGCACACACGGCCCGCATCACGCGATCGCGGTCGTTTCCGGCAAGATCGGAAAACTCGGCTACGTGCCTGTTCCAGATCACCCGGCAGAAGCCCGGGTAATCGTGTTCGTCGGCGAGGACGACACGCAGGGTGTCGTCCTGCCACAGCACGTCGCCGCCTTCTTCGCGGCAAAAAACACAGTCCATCGTCGTCCTCAGGCAGAAATCTTCGGTAGTGCCATTAGACCAGCACGCGCTCGATTCCGCCATTGTTCGCCCGTTGGACGTAATCCGCCATCCAGTCTTCACCGAGCACGTGACGCGCCATCTCGACGACGATGTAGTCCGCCTCGGTGTTCGTGTCTTCGTTATAGCGCGACAGACCTTGCAGGCAGGACGGGCAGCTCGTCAGGATCTTCACGTCGGTGGCGCCCTTCGGCTGCGAACCGTCGCCGGCCTTGAGCGCCGAACCGTTGTTCGACGCACCCACCGCACCTTCGGCGACCAACGGAATGTCGCGCAACCTGGCAGCGCCCTTGCGGATTTCTTCTTCCTTGCGGAAACGGACCTGCGTCGAAATGTCAGGGCGCGTCACTGCGAGTGTGCCGGATTCGCCACAGCAGCGGTCGTTCTTCTCGATCTTGTAGCCGTCTTTTTCCGAGCCCATCAGTTCATTGACGAGCTTGACCGGATCCATTGTCTTGATCGGCGTGTGGCACGGGTCGTGATACATGTAGCGCATGCCGCTCACGCCTTCGAGCTTGATGCCCTTCTCCAGCAGGAACTCGTGGATGTCGATGATCCGGCAGCCCGGGAAGATCTTCTCGAATTCGTAGCCCGCGAGCTGGTCGTAACACGTGCCGCACGACACCACCACCGTCTTGATGTCGAGGTAGTTCAGCGTATTCGCGACGCGGTGGAACAGCACGCGGTTATCGGTAACGATCTGCTCGGCCTTGTCGAACTGGCCCGAGCCGCGCTGCGGATAGCCGCAGCACAGATAGCCCGGCGGCAGCACGGTTTGCACGCCCGCTTCCCACAGCATCGCTTGCGTAGCCAGCCCCACTTGCGAGAACAGCCGCTCCGAGCCGCAGCCCGGGAAGTAGAACACCGCTTCCGTATCGGCGGTGGTCGTCTTCGGATTGCGGATGATCGGCACGATCTTGTTGTCTTCGATGTCGAGCAACGCGCGCGCCGTTTTCTTCGGCAGATTGCCCGGCATCTTCTTGTTCATGAAGTGGATCACCTGCTGCGTGACCGGCGGCTTGCCGACCGTCGCCGGCGGATGCGCCGTCTGCTTCTTCGCGAACTTCTTCAGCACGTCGTTGCCAAGGCGCTGCGCCTTGTAGCCGATCCCCATCATCGCGGTGCGCGCAAGGTTGATGGTCTGCGGATTGGTGGCGTTCAGGAAGAACATGCCGGCCGCGTTGCCCGGATTGAACTTCTTCTTGCCCATCTTGCGCAGCAGGTTGCGCATATTCATCGTCACGTCGCCGAAGTCGATCTTCACCGGGCACGGCGTCACGCATTTGTGACAGACGGTGCAGTGATCGGCGACGTCGTTGAACTCGTCCCAGTGCTTGATCGACACGCCCCGGCGGGTTTGCTCTTCGTACAGGAACGCCTCGACCAGCAAGGACGTTGCGAGAATCTTGTTGCGCGGGCTATACAGCAGGTTCGCGCGCGGCACGTGGGTCGCGCACACCGGCTTGCACTTGCCGCAACGCAAACAGTCCTTGATCGAATCGGCGATCGCACCGATATCGGACTGCTGCATGATCAGCGATTCATAGCCCATCAGGCCGAAGCTAGGCGTGTAGGCGTTACGCAAGTCGGCGCCTTCGAGCAGCTTGCCCGCATTGAAGCGGCCATGCGGATCGACGCGCTGCTTGTAAGCGCGGAATTCGCCGATCTCGTCTTCGGTGAGGAATTCGAGTTTCGTAATACCGATGCCGTGCTCGCCGGAAATCACGCCGTCGAGCGAACGCGCCAGCTTCATGATGCGTGCGACCGCCGCGTGGGCGTCCTGCAGCATCTCGTAGTTGTCGGAGTTGACCGGCAGGTTCGTGTGCACGTTGCCGTCGCCGGCGTGCATGTGCAGCGCGACAAACACACGACCACGCAGCACCTGCTTGTGGATCGCCTGGGCTTCGTCGAGGATCGGCTTGAACTCGCCGCCGTTGAAGATCTGACGCAACTCAGCCCGGATCTCGGCCTTCCACGACACGCGCACCGTACGGTCTTGCGTGATGTGGAATACGGTCGCATCCGGCTGCGCGTCGACGCGATCGGCGAACTTCTCCGCCAGCCCTTCGTAGCCGAGGCCGACCAGATAGTGCTGCGCCTCGCGCAAGGACAGATCGAGCTTGTCGCGCAGGAATTCCCAGCGCCTGCGCACCTTCTTCAGCAGATCGAGCGCCTGTTGCACGCGATCTTCGAGCAACTCTGCGCTCGGGATTTCATTGGCGTCGTCGCTCTTGCCGAGCGGCAGCTTACCGCCCTTGAAGAACGCTTCCAGCGCGTCGACCAGTTGCAGCTTGTTCTTGATCGACAACTCGATGTTGATGCGCTCGATGCCGTCGGTGTACTCGCCCATCCGGTCGAGCGGGATCACCACGTCTTCGTTGATCTTGAACGCGTTGGTGTGCTTCGCGATCGCGGCGGTACGGCTGCGGTCGAGCCAGAAACGCTTGCGCGCCTCGGCGTTGACCGCGACGAAACCTTCGCCGCTCTTGCCGTTGGCCATCCGCACGACTTCCGACGTGGCCTGCGCGACCGCATCGGCATCGTCGCCGACGATGTCGCCGATCAGCACCATCTTCGGAAACGCGTTGCGCTTGCTCTTGGTCGCGTAGCCGACCGCCCGCAGATAGCGCTCGTCGAGGTGTTCGAGGCCGGCGAGAATCGCGCCGCCCTGCTTCGACGTTTCGAACAGGTAGTCCTTGATTTCGACGATGCTCGGAATCGCTTCGCGCGCCTGGCCGAAGAATTCGAGGCAGACCGTGCGCGTGTGCGCCGGCATCTTGTGCAGCACCCAGCGCGCCGACGTGATCAACCCGTCGCAGCCTTCTTTCTGCACGCCCGGCAGTCCGGCGAGGAATTTGTCGGTGACGTCCTTGCCGAGCCCTTCCTTGCGGAACACGCGGCCTTTGATGTCGAGCGCTTCCGTGCGCAGCAGCTTTTCGCCCGGTGCGTAGTTGCCGTCGAACCATTTCAGTTCGAAACGCGCGACTTCGATGTCGTGGATCTTGCCGAGGTTATGGTCCAGACGCGTGACTTCGAGCCAGTTCCCTTCCGGGTCGACCATGCGCCACCAGGCGAGGTTATCGAGCGCCGTGCCCCACAACACCGCCTTCTTGCCGCCCGCGTTCATCGCGACATTGCCGCCAACACACGATGCGTCCAGCGATGTCGGATCGACCGCGAACACGTAGCCTGCCTGTTCGGCCGCTTCGGTCACACGGCGGGTGACGACGCCCGCGCCGGAGAAAATCGTCGGCACTTTGCGCTCGACGCCCGGCAGCACGGTCAATTCGACCGCGCCGAGTTGTTCGAGCTTTTCGGTGTTGATGACGGCCGAGAACGGCGTAAGCGGCACCGCGCCGCCCGTGTAGCCCGTGCCGCCTCCGCGCGGAATCACGGTCAGACCGAGTTCGAAACACGCCTTGATCATGCCGGCGATCTCGGCTTCGGTATCCGGCGTCAGCACGACGAACGGGTACTCGACGCGCCAGTCGGTCGCGTCGGTCACATGCGACACTCGCGACAAGCCGTCGAACTTGATGTTGTCTTTTTCCGTGACGCGGCCCAACACCTTGTTCGTGCGGCGGCGCAGATCGGTCGTCTTCTGGAATTCGGTCTCGAAATCGTCGACGGCGCGGCGTGCGGCCGTGACCAGTGTTTCGACGCGAGCGGCCCGGTCAACGCCTGCTGCATCGCCGTGCTCGACCAGATCGGCGCGACGGCGCTTCTCGATCTCGGAGAGACGATGATGCAGTGCCTCGATCAGCAGCGCGCGGCGCTTCGGATTGTCGAGCAGGTCGTCTTGCAGGTAAGGATTGCGGCGCACCACCCAGATGTCGCCGAGTACTTCGTACAGCATCCGCGCCGAGCGGCCGGTGCGGCGTTCCGCGCGCAGTTCGGCCAAAGCCGCCCAGGCTTCGTCGCCGAGCAGACGGATGACGATTTCGCGATCGGAAAACGATGTGTAGTTATAGGGGATTTCGCGCAGACGCGCTTCGGGATCGGCGGCCACCGCGGCGGCGGCCCCGTGCGGATCGAAACTTTGAGGTGCGTTCATGTTCGGACGACTCGGTGGGTCAACCCGGCGGGCTCATAGACGAGGCGCCGGCTGACAGTGCGCGTGGTGCGCAATGCTGGAAATTTTCTTGTGGAGCGAAGCACGACCGACGGTCTACCCACATCAGTCGCTTCGCGGCGCTCAGAGACAGCTACACGATCGCGCGTGGCGGACGTGACGCTCCGCCGCGGGGCGAGACTCACGCGGGGCGGGCATCAAATGGGCGATCCGAGGCTGCCAGTGCATCTTCCGATCCTTATTCCAAAATGGAATTCTACCGCATGATCCAGCTGCGCGTTGACGCGTAAAATCCGGGCTGTGGCGGGGCTTTGGCCGCTTTCCTGTCGGACGACGCGTGGCAGCGCCCGCGACAGATTTTCCGACCGAACGGTCGGGCGGGCCTCCGACCGAAGCCCCGAGCGATACGCTGAGGGTCAGAGAGCGCACCGTTGGCGCTATCATTGACCCTTTCCCGTCTCACAAAGCGCACCGCGCCACCCGCATGGCTTCCCACGACTATCTGAAGAAAACCCTGACCGCGCGCGTCTACGACGTGGCCCGCGAGACCGAACTCGAACGTGCGCCGAATCTGTCGTCACGGTTGCGCAATCCCGTCTATCTGAAGCGCGAGGACAACCAGCCGGTGTTCTCGTTCAAGGTGCGCGGCGCGTACAACAAGATGGCGCATATTCCGGCCGAGGCGCTGGAGCGTGGCGTGATTACCGCGTCGGCGGGCAATCATGCACAGGGCGTGGCGCTGTCGGCGGCGCGCATGGGCGTGAAGGCGATCATCGTCGTGCCGGTGACCACTCCGCAGGTGAAGGTCGATGCGGTGCGCGCGCATGGCGGGCCGACTGTCGAAGTGGTGCAGTTCGGTGAGTCGTATAGCGATGCGTATGCGCACGCCGTCACGCTACAGGAAGCGCGCGGGCTGACCTTCGTGCATCCGTTCGACGATCCGTATGTGATCGCCGGCCAGGGCACGGTCGCGATGGAGATCCTCAGCCAGCATCAGGGGCCGATCCACGCGATCTTCGTGCCGATCGGCGGCGGCGGACTGGCGGCAGGCGTGGCCGCGTATGTGAAATCGGTGCGCCCGGAGATCAAGGTGATCGGCGTGCAGACCGACGATTCGTGTGCGATGGCGGCGTCGCTGAAAGCCGGCGAGCGTGTCACGCTGAATGAAGTCGGCCTGTTTTCGGACGGCACGGCGGTGAAGCTGGTCGGCGAAGAAACCTTCCGCCTGTGCCGCGAATATCTCGACGACGTGCTGCTCGTGAATACTGATGCTTTGTGTGCGGCGATCAAGGATGTGTTTCAGGACACCCGCAGCGTGCTGGAGCCCGCCGGCTCGCTCGCTGTAGCCGGCGCGAAACAGTATGCCGAGCGCGAGGGCATCGAGAACCAGACGCTGATCGCGATCACCTCGGGTGCGAACATGAACTTCGACCGGATGCGTTTCGTCGCCGAACGGGCCGAAGTCGGTGAAGCGCGCGAAGCGGTGTTCGCCGTGACAATCCCCGAAGAGCGCGGCAGCTTCCGGCGTTTCTGCGAGCTGGTCGGCACGCGCAGCGTGACCGAGTTCAACTACCGGATCGCGGATGCGAATTCCGCGCATATCTTCGTCGGCGTGCAGATCCGGAATCGCAGCGAGTCGGCGCAGATCGCGGGCGCGTTCGAAGCGCACGGCTTTGCCACCGTCGATCTGACGTTCGATGAGCTCTCGAAGCAGCACATCCGCTATATGGTCGGTGGCCGTTCGCCGCTCGCGCATGATGAGCGCCTGTTCCGCTTCGAGTTTCCGGAGCGGCCGGGTGCGCTGATGAAGTTCCTGTCGTCGATGGCGCCGAACTGGAATATCAGCCTGTTCCACTACCGTAACCAGGGCGCAGACTACAGTTCGATTCTGGTCGGCATTCAGGTGCCGGAAAGCGAGAACGGCGAGTTCGAGCGCTTTCTCGCGACGCTCGGTTATCCCTACTGGGAAGAGACCGGCAACCCGGTGTATCGCTTGTTCCTCGCTTGATTTTTTTGGACTGAGACGCGCAGATGGCTCTTTCGCTTGCCGACAAACTGGTCGTGGCAATTTCGTCGCGCGCGCTGTTCGACTTCGAGGAAGAGAACCGCGTGTACGAGGACGGCGACCTGCGCGCGTATGAAGCGTTGCAGCGCGACCGCCTGACCGTGCCTGCGAAACCGGGCGTCGCGTTTCCGTTGATCCGCAAGCTGCTGGCGTTGAACGCCGGTGGCCATCGCGTCGAAGTGGTGATCCTGTCGCGCAGCGATCCGATCAGCGGACTGCGCGCATTCCATTCGTGCCGCGAGCATGGGTTAGCGATCGAGCGAGGCGTCTTTACGCGTGGACGGGCGCCGTTTGGCTATCTGAAGCCGCTGAACGCGTCGCTGTTTTTGTCTGCGAATCAGGACGATGTGCGCGACGCACTGGCCGCTGGTTTTCCGGCTGCGCGCGTATTGCCCGAATCGGCGAAAATGGCGAGCAAGTATCCGGACGAAATCCGGATCGCATTCGACGGCGACGCCGTGTTGTTTTCCGACGAAGCCGAGCGCGTGTTTCAAAAGGATGGCCTGCGAGCGTTCGTCGGCCATGAGATTCACAACAAGGATTTGCCGCTGGCGGATGGGCCTTTGAAGCCGTTGCTCGAAGCGCTGCACCGGCTGCAGAAACTCGCGGACGAAGCCGCGCCGATGCATATTCGTACGGCATTGGTGACGGCGCGTTCCGCGCCCGCGCATGAACGCGCGATCCGCACATTGATGGCGTGGAACATCGAAATCGACGAAGCGATGTTCCTCGGCGGCCTCGACAAGAGCGCATTTCTGCGCGAGTTCGAGCCGGACTTTTTCTTCGACGACCAAATTGGCCATTGCGAATCGGCTCGCGTCGTGACGGCGACGGGGCACGTGCTGAGTGGCATTGTGAACGCATCATGACACCCGAACAATCACCGCTGGGTAAGCCTTCTGCTTACACCGAACAATATGACGCTTCGCTGCTCTTTCCGATTGCGCGCAAGAATGCGCGCGAAGCGATTGGGATTGGCGCGCAATTGCCGTTTTTCGGCACGGACATCTGGAATGCTTACGAGCTTTCCTGGCTGAACGCGCGCGGCAAGCCGCAGATTGCTGTGGCTACTTTTTATGTACCGGCTGATTCGCCGAATATTGTCGAGTCGAAGTCGTTCAAGCTGTATTTGGGGTCGTTTGCGCAGACGGCTTTTGAGTCGATGGACGTTGTGCGGGAGACGATCAAACGGGATGTTTCCGCTTCTTGCGGCGCTTCTGTTTCTGTTCATCTGGCTGCGCCGCATGAGTTCGGCAAGTTGCAGATGGAAGAGTTTGAAGGGCTGTCGCTGGACCGGCTCGATCTGGATACCGATGTTTATCGGCCTGACGCTTCATTGCTGAAGGCGGCGCTCGATGAGGCGCCGGTTGAGGAGACCTTGGTTTCTAATTTATTGAAGTCGAATTGTCCGGTGACTGGGCAGCCTGACTGGGGTAGCGTGCAGATTCATTACGTTGGACCGCAGATTGATCATGCGGGCTTGCTGAGGTACATCATTTCCTATCGGAATCACACCGGGTTTCATGAGCAGTGTGTCGAGAAGATTTTTATTGATGTTCTCAAGGCCTGCCGGCCGGTTAAGCTCGCTGTTTATGCGCGGTATACCCGCCGCGGTGGACTGGATATTAATCCGTTTCGGACGAATTTTAATTTGCCCATGCCAGACAATATGCGGCTGGCTCGGCAGTAGCTTTTGTTTGGTCGCCGTAGGCGGTGATTGGGGGTTTTGTTTGCCTTTCGCGGCGCTTTTTGTCTGTGTGCCTACGGCGTTGGCCTTTCCTTGTTTTCTTAGTGGTTTATTAGCTTCGCCCCTGTGCGGGGCGGGCACTTACTTTCTTTGCCGCCGCAAAGAAAGTAAGCAAAGAAAGCGGCTTCACACCGCTAATTCTTAAGCGGGTCCCCTGGCTTGGAGGAGGCAGTGGAGCATCTGGAATCGGTGTTCTCGCGCACTCCGCGCTGGTGACAAGGCAGTCATTCTTCCGGCGGCGCTGCGCGCGCCGTGGCGGTACTTCACAAAACCGCCTGGCGGTTTTAGCGCCTGCGCCTGGTTCGGCGCGGTGGCTCGTCCTTGTGTCCCCGATGCCTGGCTAAGGCAATAGCGCCTCACTCGGAGTGGTGACCGCACTCGCACCCCCAGGCACTTCGCCTCGGCGAGGCGCCGAAGTGATTTGCGGCTTGCGCTTTATGGATTGCTGGAAAAGTAACGCGCAGCAGTTTATTCGGCGGGACGCAGAAGATTGCTTCGGCTTGAAAAATGCCGCCGCGGTTGCTTCAACGCGGAGCGGAAACGACCAGAAGGTTTTGTGAAGCACCGCCACGGCGCGCGTAGCGCCGCCGGAAGTATGACTGCCTTGTCACCAGCGCCGAATGTGCGAGAACACTGATTCCAGATGCTCCACTGCCTCCTCCAAGCCAGGGGACCCGCTTAAGAATTAGCGGTGTGAAGCCGCTTTCTTTGCTTACTTTCTTTGCGGCGGCAAAGAAAGTAAGTGCCTGCCCCGCACAGGGGCGACGCTAATAGACCACTAAGAAATCAAGGAAAGGCCAACGCCGTAGGCACACAGACAAATACCGCCGCGAAAGGCAAACAAAACCCCCAATCACCGCCTACGGCGAATAAAAAAACCTCAACCCGCAGGTTTCTTATAAGCAACGCAATCAACCTCAACCCGACAATCAATCACCATAGAAGACACCACACAAGCTCTCGCCGGCGGATTCTCCCCAAAATACTCCCGAAAAACCTTATTAAAAGAAGCAAAATCTCGCGGATCATCGAGCCAAACCCCACAGCGGACGACATGCTCCGCCCCATACCCGGCTTCTTTCAGAATAGCGAAAACATTCTGAATCGCCTTGTGCGATTGCTCAACAATCCCGCCATTGATGACCTCGCCATTTTCCATCGGCGTCTGTCCGGAAACGAACAACCAGCCATCCGCTTCGACAGCCCGAGCAAAGGGCATATGCTGACCACCGGTTCCTTTCCCACCTTCAACGCCATATCGCTTCATCATCAAACTCCTTAAAAAGCCCAGCATGCACGAGCAACGCCACTACCGCATGCCGGATCAATCAGAAAACAGAAAACGAAAAAACCAAAAAATCAAAACGCGCCGTGCGCATCACCCTTCGACGCCGCGCCACGCGCCACAAAATGACCCGCGCGCTCGCCGGTCACGGCTCCATCGCGGTAAGACAACACGCCATTCACCCACACCGCATCAATGCCATCCGCCGCTTGCTGCGGCTTCTCAAACGTCGCGGCATCGCGAACCCGCGCCGGGTCGAACAACACCAGATCCGCGTGATAGCCGATATGCACCTCGCCACGCTGCGCCAAACCAAACCGCCGCGCCGACAAGCTGGTCATCTTGCGCACCGCCTCTTCCAGCGGCAACAAACCGGCATCGCGCACGTAATGCCCCAGCACGCGCGGAAACGCGCCCCATAACCGCGGATGCGGCAACGGATCGTTCGGTAAACCATCAGACCCGACCATCGTCGCGGGATGCGACAGAATCCGCCGCACGTCGTCCTCGGACATGTTGTGATACACCGCGCCAGCTGGCTGCAAGCGCTTGCCCGCCTCCTGCTGCGTGACGCCCCACTCGGCGGCAATCTCCTTCACCAGCTTGCCCGCCATCTCGGGATGCGGCTCGGACCACGTAATCGTGATGTCGATGTCGCCCGTCACCTGCTTCAGATCGAGCGTCGACGAACTGCGGTTATACGGATAACAGTCGCAACCAATCGGCTGCATGCGCCGCGCGCCCTCCAGCGAGTTCAGCACCTCCTCGCTACGCCCCCAATTCGACGGCCCCGCGCACTTCAGATGCGATATCACCACCGGCACATGGGCGTGACGGCCGACCCGATACGCTTCGTCCATTGCGTCGAGAATCGCGTCGAACTCGGTGCGCATGTGCGTCGTGTACAGCGCGCCGGCGGCAGCGAGCGGCTCGGCCAGCGCCATCACTTCCTCGGTCGGCGCGGAAAACGCGGAACCGTATGCGAGCCCCGAGCTCAGGCCCAACGCGCCATTCGACAAAGCCTCTTCGAGTTGCGCGCGCATGCCTTCGATTTCCTGCGGTGTCGCCGCGCGATCCAGCCGGTCCATCTGGTTGCTGCGCAATGCCGTATGCCCAATCAGCGCGCTGACATTCACCGCGGGCCGCGCGGCGTTGACCGCTTTTACGTATTCAGCAAAGGTCGGATACTGGAACGCGTCGCGCTCGCCGAGCAGGTTCATCGGATCGGGCGGATCGCCCTTCAACGCGACCGGCGACGCACTGATCCCGCAGTTGCCGACGATCACCGTCGTCACGCCCTGAGTGATCTTTGGCAGCATTTGCGGCGAACGGATCACGTGCGTGTCGTCATGCGTATGAACGTCGATGAAACCCGGCGCCAACGCGCGGCCATTGGCCTCGACCACCTCTTCGGCAAGCCAGTTCGACAGATTGCCGATCGCCGCGATGCGGCCGTCGCGAATCGCGACGTCGCGTTCGACCGGCGGTGCGCCCGTGCCGTCATATAGTTGCGCGCCGACGATCAGCGTATCGGCGGCTTCGGGATGCGAATGCATGGATCAGTCTCCTAACGGTTGTCGATCGCCACCGCCACGGTGCGCGTCGAGCGCGTGCTTCATGCGGCGGAGCAATTCTCGGCTCTCCTCACCCTGACTGACGGCAAGTTCGGTGACGAGTACATCGAGCGCCATCATCATCGCGTAGCGCGACGACGACGGCTTGTAAATGAAATCGGTCTCAAACGCGACGATCGGGATCACCCAATCGGCCAGTTTTGCGAGCGGTGAAGCCGGTGCAGTCAGCGCAATCACGGTCGCGCCGTAGCTGCGCGCGATCCGGCAATTCTCGACCATCTCCGGCACACGGCCCGTCGTCGACAGCGTGATCACGACGCACTCGCGCGATACCGTGCTCGCCACCATGCGCTGCAACAGGCCGTCCTGATAGGTCGCAACGGGCCGGCCAAGGCGGACCAGCCTGAAACGCATCTCGTCGGCGAGCGCGGTCGAGCCGCCGCCCATGCCGAACACGTAGATCATCCGCGCAGCGCGTAATGCGGCTGCGGCTTCGGTGAGCGGTGCCTGGCGCAGCAATTGATGGTTATGGGTAAGCGCGGTCTGCACTTCGTCGAACACGCGGGTGGCGATCGGCTCAGGAGCATCCGTGGGACCGCCCGCTTTCAGAAAGCGCTGGCCGACCGCGGCCGCCTGGGCGAGCCGCAGTTTCAGCTCCCGCACGTCGCGGCAACCCACGGCCTTGGCAAAGCGCGTCACGGTCGCCACGCTCACCTCCGCTTGCTGCGCGAGCGCACCGATGCTGGCGCGCGACGCGCCGGTCAGATCGTCGAGAATCAGCGCGGCGACCTTACGCTCGGCCGAGCGCAATTCCGGCGCGCATTCGGCAATGCGCGCGACGATGTCGAAAGCCAGCGGTTCAGCAGTAGAGTTCATTGCAGACGGTGGGATGCCCGCACAGCCGCCCGTGAGCATGGCCGAGCAAGCCGTGGTACTAAATAACATTTCTGCACCCATCGTACTTTCGGTAACATAGTAAAGTCAACTTTGATTCAATTTAACTGGACGATGGAGCAGGGAGACATGAAAGTTACAAACTATCAGGGCGCAACGATTGATCCTTATAGCAAGGGCTTGGGCATGGTTCCAGGCACCAGCATCCAATTGACGGATGCCGCGCGCCTCGAGTGGAATCTGCTGAACGAAGACGTGAGTCTGCCCGCCGCGGTGCTGTACGCGGACCGTGTAGAACACAACTTGAAGTGGATGCAGGCATTCGTCGCCGAGTACGGCGTCAAGCTCGCGCCGCACGGCAAAACGACAATGTCGCCGCAGCTCTTTCGCCGTCAGCTCGAAACCGGCGCATGGGGCATCACGCTCGCCACGGCGCATCAGGTGCGCGCGGCATATCACGGCGGCGTTTCGCGGGTGTTGATGGCCAACCAGTTGGTCGGCCGCCACAACATGATGATGGTCGCCGAGTTGCTGAGCGATCCCGATTTCGAGTTCTTTTGCCTCGTCGATTCGGTCGAAGGTGTCGAGCAGTTGGGCAAGTTCTTCACGTCGGTGCGCAAATCGCTGCAGGTGCTACTCGAACTCGGCGTGCCGGGCGGCCGCACCGGCGTACGCGACGATGCACAGCGCAACGCGGTGCTCGATGCGATCGCGCGCTATCCGGGCGTTTTGAAACTGGCGGGCGTCGAGTTGTATGAGGGCGTGCTGAAAGAAGAACACGAAGTGCGCGAGTTTCTGCAAAGCGCTGTTGCCGTCACGCGCGCGCTCGTCGACGAAGGGCGTTTTGCCCGCACGCCGGCCGTTCTGTCGGGCGCGGGCTCGGCCTGGTATGACGTGGTCGCGGAAGAATTCGTGAAGGCGTCGGAAACCGGCAAGGTCGAAGTCGTGCTGCGCCCCGGCTGCTATCTGACACATGACGTCGGCATCTACCGCAAAGCGCAGACGGACATCTTTGCGCGCAATCCGGTCGCGAAGAAAATGGGCGAAGGCTTGCTGCCGGCACTGCAACTGTGGGCGTATGTGCAATCGATTCCGGAACCGGATCGCGCGATCATCGGTCTCGGCAAGCGCGATTCCGCGTTCGACGCGGGCATGCCGGAACCGGCGCGCCACTATCGTCCGGGCAGCGAGGCGCCGCGCGATGTCGCGGCCAGCGAAGGCTGGGAGATTTTCGGCTTGATGGATCAGCACGCGTATTTGCGGATTCCCGCCGGCGCCGACCTGAAGGTGGGCGACATGATCGCGTTCGACATCTCCCACCCCTGTCTGACGTTCGATAAGTGGCGTCAGGTGCTGGTGGTCGACCCGTCGTATCGCGTCACCGAGGTGATCGAAACGTTCTTCTGACGACGTTGAAAACGGCGCGCTCAACACAAGGTGGCGCGCCGCTCGTCACGGCGGCGTACTCGCTTAAACCTGGCGCTCGGGGTCGGCGCCCACCGCTTCGGGCGCTTGCGTAGCGGCGGCACTGCTGGCCGTGGCCGCCACTTCGCCGATCCGCACTTCGAGCAGCTTCAACGCGCCCGACAGCGCCGCCAGCGCGTCGTCCGGCAACCCGGCCATCGTGTCGTGCAGAAATGCATTACGACGCGGCATGCTGGCTTCGGTCGCCGACAGCCCCGCTTCGGTCAGGCGCACGTTGGTCACGCGGTTATCGCGCGTATCCATACTGCGGGCGATCCAGCCGAGCCCTTCCAGCGTTTTCAATTGCCGCGTGAGCGCGCCCGGATCGACACGCAAGCGCTCGACCAGCCGCTTCTGCGACGACTCCCCAGCCTGTTCGTGCAGCGCCAGCAGAATGCGCCAGCGCGGCAACGGATGGCCGACGTGCGCCTCGAATGCCGACATGAACGCCCGATAAGTGCGGCCGAATTGCTGCACGACGGCGACGCGGTCCTGTTCTTCCATGACGTGTCAGTAAAACGGTAAGTCGAAAAATTCAGTCCGCGTGAATCACCGGCTCGAGCTTGCGCTGGAGCTTGACCGGCGGCACACGGCGGCTTTGCCACACCGACAACACAGCGATGATCGCCGCCAGCGCCAGACCCAGATGAATCGCCGCGACCAGCGCCTCGCGCGCGGTTTCCAGCAGCATCGCACCGTTGTGGCCGGCATGCGTCAACTGACCGAGCAAGGTGGTTTGCGCATCGCGATTGATCAGGATTTGCGGGTCGCCCAGATCGGCGAACCACTGGGTCGCATGATCGTTTTCCAGCGCGCTGCGCACGCCGCTCGCGTACATGTGGGTGACCAGCGTGCCGGTGAGCGCCGTGCCGATCATCCCGCCGATCATCCGCAGCGACTGTAGCAGCGCCGTGGCGATGCCGAGGTGCTCGCGGCCGGCCGTCTGCTGCGCGAAGATCGTCAGGTTCGGCATCACGAAACCGAGACCAAGGCCGCCGAGAACCATGAACGACATCAGCATCCATTGCGGCATCGAACGCGTGGCGACGACCGCGCCGAGGCACGAAAGCGCCACTAGCGCGAAGCCAACGTACAGCATCAGATTCGGATTACGCACGCGCGAGACGATCCGCCCGTTCGCAATACTGCCGACCGTGATGAACACGACGAGCGGCGTAATGACGAGCCCCGCTTCTTTCGGCGACATGCCGAAGCCGCCCTGGAACAGTAACGGCGCGTAGAACAGCAGCGAGAACATCGTGAAGCCGCCGAGCACCGCCAGCGTGAACAGCGCGGCGAGACTGCGGTTGCGGAACATATCGACCGGCAGAATCGCAGTCGGGCAGCGCTTTTCCCACTGCCACAGCGCGTACGCCGACGCGACGCTCAACGCCAGCAGCGCGAACGCGCCGAAGGTGACGCCATGTTTCGGCAACAACTCGACGAACAATTGCAATGAGCCGAGCGACACCGCAATCAGCAACGCGCCGGGCCAGTCGAGCCGCATCTTGCCTTCGTGCTCGACGTGCCGCAGATGCGGCAGGAAGCGCCAGACGAAAAACAGCGACAGCAAGCCGACCGGCAGATTCACATAGAACACCGAGCGCCAGCCGTAGTACTGCGTGAGAAAACCGCCGAGCGACGGACCCACCGCATTCGCAATGCCGAACGCCGAACTCATCAGCACCTGCCAGCGCAGACGCACGACCGAATCGGGAAAGAGATCGGGAATGCTGGCGAACGCGGTGCCGACCAGCATGCCGCCGCCGACGCCCTGCAGACCGCGCGCGAGCACGAGAAACAGCATGTTGTTGGCGGCGCCGCATAACACCGACGCCGCGGTGAACACGATGATCGATGCGATCACGAACGGTTTGCGCCCGTAATAATCGCCGAGCCGGCCGAAGATCGGCACAGTGATCACCGAGGTAAGCAAGTACGACGTGGCGACCCACGCGTACAGCTCGAAACCTTTCAGCTCCGACACGATGGTGGGCAAAGCGGTGCCCACCACGGTCTGGTCGAGCGCGACCAGCATCGTGACGAAGGAAATGCCGAGCATCGCCAGCAACGATTCACGGAAGGGTAAAACTTGCCCACTCGAGTGGTGAGCAGCGGTATGGACAGCCATTTTTGATAGCGCAACAGTTGACTCGTCAATCAATGGGGAATCATACCATGGTGCGACGTTCTAAACTGGGACGTTGGCGAGGTTCAGCGCGCCGCCAAATCGATTCAAATCGACTGAAGAACGGGAAACACATGACGCCAGGGAGGCACATGGAGCCGAGTTCGCTCGCGGCACTTGCTTTATCGAACGAAGATCTGATCGCGCTGCGGCGCGCGAAACACCAACTGGAAAGCCCCGCTCTGGCGATGAAACTGGCCAGCATCGTCGGTTCGCCGTTGGAGAAACTGATGTCGCGGATGCCGGCTTTCGCCAACAAAAAGGTCACGGATGCAACGGAACTGGCGTTGCGCAAGTGCCTGTCGATCGCGCTGCGCACGCTTGGACGGCAGGACGGCGCAGCGCCGCTGAGCGTGCCCGACAAGCCGAGCAACCTGCTGCATAAATTCGCCGTAGCGACCACCGGCGCGGCCGGCGGCGCATTCGGACTGTTCGCGCTGCCAGTCGAGTTGCCGGTGACGACCACGCTGATGTTCCGCTCGATCTGCGACATCGCGCGCAGCGAGGGCGAGGATCTGTCGTCGATCGACACGCAGCTGCAGTGCCTGACGGTGCTGGGCATGGGCGGCACATCGAAAGCCGATGACGACGCCGACTTCGGCTACTTCATCATGCGCGGCGCGCTGGCGCAGGCGGTTTCGAAAGCTTCATCCGAAATCGCGACGAAGGGCTTCACCGCGCATGGGTCCGCCGCGTTGCTGCGCCTGCTCAACACGATTGCCGCGCGCTTCTCGGTGCAAGTGAGCGAGCAGATCGCTGCCAAATCGATTCCGGCAATCGGCGCTGTGCTCGGCGCGATGGTCAACACGGTGTTCATCGACCACTTCCAGCAGGTCGCGCATGGCCACTTCACCGTGCGGCGGCTGGAGCGGCAATACGGTCAGGAAACGGTCGAGGCCGCCTATCAGACAATCGACATCGCACTCGACGGTTGAGCAGCGGCGTCGCGCCCGCCCGCTTCACTGGTTACGCGCCGCACGAAAGCCGCGGCGCGGTCGAGCGCGCGGTTCGCTTCCGGGATGAACGGTGTGAACAGCGGCCACACATGCGGCATCTTCTTCCACACTTCGAGCTCGCAGACCACGCCAGCGGCGCGCGCGTTGTCGGCGACGCGTTGCGAGTCGTCCAGCAGCACCTCGGTGCTGCCCGCCATGATGAAGAGCGGCGGCAGGCCGTGCAGGTCGGCGTAGACCGGCGAAGCGTACGGATGCGTTGCGGCCGCGTCACCGAGATAAACCTGCGCCGCGAGAGCAATTGCGGGGCCGCTGAACATCGGATCGAGACCGTCATTGGTGCGGATGGTGGCGCCGGCAGCGGCCAGATCGGTCCAGGGCGAGAACAGCAGGCCTCCTGCCGGTAGAGGATCGCCGGCATCGCGCAACGCGACGAGCGTGGCTAGCGCGAGACCGCCGCCCGCTGAATCGCCCGAGATCACGATCGACTCCGGCGGCGTGCCGTCGGCGATCAACTGGCGATAGGCCGCGGTAGCATCATCGAGCGCCGCCGGGAAGCGATGCTCGGGCGCGAGCCGGTAGTCGAGCGAAAAGACCGGCGCATTGGCACGCGTCGCCAGACCAAACACAAGCGAGCGATGCGTACGCGGCGAACAGAAGTAATAGCCGCCGCCGTGGAAATACAGCACCGTCGGCTGGTTCCTGACGCTGGACGCGCCATCGATGCGTTCGATCCACTCGCCGTGCAACGGTTGATCGCCCGGCCCGTACATTTCGCGCAGATTCCAGCCGGCGGGCACACGTGGCGACCAGACACGCTTGGCCGTCAGCGCGCGCGCTTTCTCGACATTGATGCGCGGCTTGAGAGTTTGCGGTAGAAACTGTCTGCGCAGATACCAGCACGCGAGCGCACTTTGCCAGCTCATCGGGACACGCTCCTTCGATAGTGTCCCGTCATGGTACGTGCGTTCGCCAAAACGTCGGTGGACGGCGGCTTCTAATCTTGAAAACCGCCTGTTCTACCGAAAGTGGTGTACACAACGCCCTAGTTAGCCGGCAAAACCTGCCCGCGAATCTCGCCCATCGGGTTCTGTCCCGTGTGGACGTTGAAGTACCACTGCCCCGCCATCAGGTCCGTCACCTGCTGTTCGGTAAGCACGGCCGATCCTTTGATCGGGCTGGCAAGAGCGCCCTTCTCGATCGGCACCTGGGGTTTGGCGTTCTGCCCGACCGGCGCGGGACCGTGAAAATGCGCGGCGGTGGCCGGCCCGCTCAGTCCTTCATAGGTAATCGTCCATTGCAGGGTTTTGGTCGACGTATCGAACGTGGCGTTCAACATGCCGTGCCCGTGACTCACACGCGGCGGCACTTCGCTCGACGGCTCGAGGTCCGCCTTCAACGCCACCGTATCCGCGAAGGCGACGCCTGATGCCAACGCCCACAACACCACAGCGAGATTCAATTTTCGAAGTGCAATCATTGTCTTCTCCGGACTTGATACACCGCCGCACCGAAAACCCGGTCACGCGCGGAGCCACCACATACTAGTGCAAATCCTTCCAACATGTTTGCGCCTAGGCCGCGTGACTTGACGGTGTTGGCCGCGCGCATCCGACAACGAGAAAAGCACCGCGAGCGGTGCTTTTCTTCCCACGGTGACGCGCTTCGCTTTGGAAGCGGTAATGGATACCCCCGTCGTCACCATAACCTGGCTTCGAAACAACACGCTGTCGACGCTTTCATCGATATTTCCAAACAGTTAATTGCGCATTTCGTAATAAATCTTTTGCGTGAGCCCGGTTATGCTTCGGCTTGCGAGAAGTGACTCCTTCATCGAGGGATGTCTCCAAATCTTTAACGCGGCTTCGGCCGCGTTTTTTTTGCCCTCTCGTTCTGCTCCTCACCTTGCCGCCTCGTCTGCCGGCGCCGAAGCCACCGGCCGCGGACCGTGCGACGGTACAACCGGGTCGCCGCACAACGACACATCATGTGAGCGTTGCGGCTTGCGCCTCGATTCCATCCAGCATCGCATTGCATTTACGCACCAGCAGCAGTCCGTCGCTGCGCACGCGTTCCGGCGTCTTGATGGCGATGTCCCGGCGATAGTCTTCCAGTGCGTTGAGCAGTGGCGAATATTGCAGCACGCTCGCCGCCCCGGCCACCCGGTGATGCCACTCACACAGACGCTCGACGTCACTACGCTCGAGGAGCGGCTCCAACGCCAGCACGTCTTCACGCACCGACGAAACAAACGCGTCGAGCAAGGCCTTGACAGTCGATTCGCTGCTCCACAGTTGCGTCATGTGACTCAGGTCGACCGGAACGAACGGCTCGGCACCGCCGCGTGCATCCGGTTCGGCGATCGGCGGCGTACTGACGGTTTCAGCAGGTGAGGCTTGCCACGCGCTGTCGCTGCCGAACCAGCGGCTCAGGTAGTCACGCAGCGTAGCGAGCCGGGTCGGCTTGACGAGGCAGTCGTCCATACCGGCGTCACGGCATAGATTCAGGTCCTCGGGCGCGGTGTTCGCCGTAATCCCAAGGATCGGCAGGCGATACGCGCCGCCCTGCTCCCGCTCCCGGATGCGTCGCGTCAGTTCGTAGCCGGACAGGTTCGGCATGTGGCAGTCCGTGATCAGAAAACCGTAGCTGGTTTGTTCGAGCGCCGCCAGTGCTTCGGCGCCGTCGTTCGCCACGTCGCAGGCAAAGCCGAGCAGAGTCAGTTGATGACGAATCAGCTCCTGATTGACCGGATGATCCTCCGCCACGAGGATCAGCCGGCCACTGGCGATCGCGCGCTCGCGGTCCGGTGGTACGGCACCGCCCTCCGGCGTGCGCGGCATGCCCGCTGCACGCGGCGCCACCGACGGCAGGCCGGTCATCGCGGCGGCGCACGCCACACCGAGACCGCGCCACGAAATGGGATTGACGCTGACTCGCACGTTGTCGTCGAGAATCCGGTAGCCGGTCGGCTTTGGTTTCTCGCTGAGGCAGATGAGTCGCGAACTCGCCGGCATCCCTGCTGGCAATGGCAACGTCACATCTTCGCCAACAAAGATCAGGTCGACGTTCGCCAGCGTGTCGGGCTCGGCCAGCTCCGCCGCATCGGGCGATACAAGGCGCAACTCGAGTCCAAGCGCCTCGCCGAAATGCATGAGCGCATGCGCCACTCGCGTGCCGCCCGTTACCACCACGCCGCGCTTGCCGCGCAAGCCGTTCACCGAGTAACGCGGTGACTCGACAGGCATGGTGAGGCGCACCGTTATGCGGGTGCCGGCACCGGGCTCGCTGTGCAGCTCGAGTGCGCCGTTCATCAGATCGGTCAGCTTGCGGCAGATCGTCAGGCCCAGACCCGTGCCGCCGAAACGGCGGGTGGTCGACGACTCCGCCTGCACGAACGGCTCGAACAGCTGCGCCTGCACCTCCGGTGCGATGCCGATGCCGGTGTCCTCGACGGTCATTTCGAGCGTCTGAGCGCCGCCGCTCCGCCCGGCGACCGCGACCCGCACTTCGACCTCGCCCTCCAGCGTGAACTTGATGGCGTTGC
This sequence comes from Paraburkholderia sp. IMGN_8, assembly GCF_038050405.1. Lineage (NCBI taxonomy): Bacteria > Pseudomonadati > Pseudomonadota > Betaproteobacteria > Burkholderiales > Burkholderiaceae > Paraburkholderia > Paraburkholderia sp. IMGN_8. The sequence goes on from NZ_CP150900.1 coordinate 3,975,204, forward strand.
CCAGCAGGTTGAACAGAATCTGCCGCAATCGCACACTGTCGCCTCGCAGCTTGGCGGCGACCTCAGGCGCAATATCCACGCGCACCTTCAGGCCCTTCTCATGAGCCTGGCCAGCCAGCAGACCGACCGCATAGTCGACCAGTTCGCGCATGTCGATGGGCTCGGCTTCGATCGTCAACTGCCCTGCTTCGATTTTCGAATAGTCGAGCAGGTCGTCCAGAATCTGCAGCAGCGCGCCAGCCGACTCGTGAATCATGCTGAGCATTTCCCCCTGATCCACATTGAGCGGCGTGCGCTCCAGCACTTCGACGAGGCCAAGCACACCGTTCATCGGCGTGCGGATTTCGTGACTCATCATGGCAAAAAAATCATCTTTGGCCCGCGACGCTGCTTCGGCCACATCGCGCGCTCGCGCCAGTTCTTCCGAGCGCGCGTGCTCCAGACTCGCGTCTACCCAGTAGCCGCTCCACACGACGCTGCCATCGTTCTCGCGGCGCGGCACCAACTCCGCGCGCGCCCATTTGAGGTCATGTTCGCCGCCGAAGCGAAACGCCATATGGACCGGTGTTTCGCAGCGAGCCGATCGTTCCAGCTCCGCCAGCACGAAAGGCCGGTCTTCCGCGCACACGCGTCGGAAATCGATCCCGTCGCCGCCCAGCAGATGCCACGTGTTGCCGCCGATATACGGGAACGAGTACGCACCGTCCGCTGTGCGCCGTAGTTGAAACACGACCGCCGGCAATGAACGCGTCACATCGAACAGACGACGTTCGGTTTCGCGCGCGAGCATTTCGGCGCGCCGGATGTCGGTAATGTCGACCACGGTTCCGAGCACGCAATTCGCCTTACCGTCAGCGCCGTGACAGATCCGGGTCCAGAACAAGCCATGCCGCGAGTCGCCGGCGCGGTCTTCGAACTGAAGCTCCACCTTCGCCAGCTCGCTACCTGTCAGCATGTTGCGCATCATGTCTTCCAGGACGCGGCTGTTTGTGCCGCCCCATGCCTGGACATCCGAAGCGGTGCGCCCGATGACCGCTTCGCGGCACACGCCGCACGCCTCCTCATACGCGCGGTTGATCGCGATGTAACGGCCATCCAGATCTTTGGCGACGAGCGGATAGGGGATCATCTCCATCATGGTTTCCTGAAAGTTCAGCTGTAACGCGAGTTCGCGTTCGGTCTGTTTGCGCAGCCGCACTTCGCGTTGCAGCAGCAGATAAGCCCGCAGCGTGACCAGCAGCACGACGCCGATGGCGATCAGCAATGGCAGCAGACGCACCGCAGTGACGCTCCAGGTTCCCTGCGCACCCGTGTTGCCGGTCACCCACTTCTGCCGGATGCGCTGCTTTTCGGCGGGCGGCATGGCTAACAAGGCGCGGTCGATCAAACCGGCGAGCGGAGCGAGATCGGGGCGAACGGCAAAGCCGAGCGCGTCGGATTCGCTGACCGTTCCGAGGATCTTGAGGACGCTGGCGTAACGTTGCTTGAGCAGAACATCGACGGCGGCCACGTTGCCGACCACCACGTCTGCCTGGCCGTTCGCGACCATCCTTAACGCTTCGTCGAGACTGGGCGCGGTGACGACATGGGTTGCCAGAATATTCTCGAAGAGCGGAATCGAACCGGCGATATGCGGCGAGACCACGATGCGGCGCGAGGCGAAATCGTTGAGTGCTCGTGCCGCCGGCTCATCTTCGCGTCCGACGATCACCAGCGGATAGCTTTCGTACGCACGCGTGTATTGCGCGTTCTTCAGACGCGGATCATGGCCGGAGGATGTGAGGATGGCCAGATCGCCACGCTGGAAGGCTTCGATGGTCGCGGGCCAGTCGGCCGTGTGGGCACGATTGAACACGATGCCCAACGTACGGCTCAGGTAATCCAGATACTCGGCCGCGATGCCGGCAGGATGACCGGATTCGTCCACATAGCTAAAAGGCGGCCAGCCGCTGTCGAACCCCACCTGCAACGGCGGCAGCGAACGCAGCCAGGCCTGCTCCTGCGATGTCAGCAGAGGGCGCCGCGCAGCGGAGGCCGCTTGCGCGTCGAAGCTGCTGGATAGCCAGCGCATGCGGATCGCCGCATCGTCGGCCGGATTCATCGACGTGAGCGCCCGGTCGAGCTGGTCGCGCAGCGCGGCGCGATTGCGGGGCACCGCAAAGCGCAGGCCGGAGATTTTGCTGTTTTCCTTGAACGCGACGTGCAGGCTGCGAAACTCCTCGGTGGCCAACGCGTGCTGGACGGCCGGGGTAAAACCGAGATAGGCGTCGGCGTCGCCATGCGCGACCGCCGACAGCGCCGCATGGGTACTAGCGAAAGTTTCGATCTGCGCGCGCGGAAAGCGCTCGCGCAGCGATCTTTCGAGCGCGAAACCTTTCTCTATAGCAAGGTGGGCACCGGTCAGCTGGGCGGGACCCGCATACGCTTCGCGGTCCCGCCTGGCCACCACCGAGGTTGTTCCACGAAAATACGGTGCCGTGAAACTGAAGCAGCGTTCGCGCTCGGGCGTCCGGCCGACGCTCATCACGAGGTCGACGTTGCCGGCACAGGCCGCGGCCAGCAGTTGCGGCATGTCCGGAAACGCTTTGCCTTCGATAACGACGTTCGGGCCCACCAGTGCGCGCAGGTAGTCGGCGCTCAAGCCCGTCAGCTGGCCGTCTTCGAGAGCGTCTAACGGCATCCAGCCCTTAGCCAGCACGCCAACGGTCAATTTCGCAGGAAAAGCGCCGGCGACGTGCGGATGAGAGGAACCGGCAAACGACTGAGCGAACGCTGCCGACATCTGCGCGACAAAAAACGCGAACACGACAATCAGCCACCGCGATACGCGTCGTAGCGCCCGGCTCATGGCGACACCGTGTTGGAGCTTCATAGGGGATTCCAGGAAATGCTGTGACGCGGCGCTCACACGGTCTCGCCGTGCTCGCTGGAGGGCGCCGCGGGGCGGCCGGCCGACTTGCCCCGCAGAAGCGAGAACAGGGCACCTGCGGCGACGCCGCCAGACATAGGCGCGGCCCAGAACAACCAGAGCTGGTCGAGTGCCCAGTCGCCGACGAACAACGCCTGGCCGGTTGAGCGAGCGGGATTGATCGAGCCATTGGTGATCGGAATCGACACCATATAGACGAGCATCAGACATGCGCCGATGACGAGCGGCGCGATCGGTTTCAAGCTTCGCCGGTCGCTCACCATCAGACTTACACTGACGAAAACGAACGACAACGCAAGCTCGATTGCAAGCGCCGAGTGAAATTGATAGTCAGAAGGAGAGTGAGCGCCGAAACCATTCGCGCCGAACTCGCTCGCGGCCAGTTCGAAGCCGGGTCGGCCGCTCGCCACATAAGCCAATAGGGCTGCACCGGCAATCGCCCCGAGAATTTGGGCGGCAAGGTAGGGCAACAGATCCCGAATCGGGAAGCGTTGCGCGATCGCGAAGCCGACCGTGACAGCCGGGTTGAAATGCGCGCCGGAGATACCGCCGAACATGTAATTGGCCGTGGCCAACGCCAAACCGAACGCCAGCGACACATCGAGCACACCGTAACCCTGCTGGACGGCGCCGCTGTTCAATACGATGCTGCCGCAACCGACAAACACTAGCCAAGCCGTTCCGGCGCCCTCCACCAACAACCCCTTACCTAGCGCCACCATCCCGCCTCCCAGTCCGATCATTTGCCCACAAGGCAGGCGGCGCCGCGTTAGAACCACGAGCCTTCTGCTTAGATTGGTTAGCAGCTCAGTTCCGCTCAGCATGACGAAATGAAGCGTGTCGTCGGATGAGTGCGCAAGGAGCCGCCGTTAATCAGGAACTATGGAATGGCGAGGCCGCGCGACCAATCAGACGATTCCGAAATTCTTAAGAATTATCGGCAGAAACGTGTTGGTTGTTCTCACAAGCCTGTCAGGTCAGCCCTATCTGTCTCGCATATTCGATGAGGTCGTTTTCCGTTTCAAGGCCGAGCTTGCGCATCGCACTCCGCTTCTGCGTGCTGATGGTCTTGCCGCTGCGCTGCAGGCGCGCCGCGATCTCGTAGACCGCGAAGCCTTGCACATAGAGCTGGAAGACCTCCCATTCGCGCGCGCTCAGCACACCCATGCGAGGTTGCGGCGGAGTCTCGGCTGCTTCGATTGCGATGCGCGCTTGATCCGACAGATAGATGTCGCCGGCAACGACGGCGTTGATCGCGTCGATCAACGCCGTCGGGGTGTCACGTTTGTCGACGATGCCGGCCACACCGATATGCAACAGGCCCGAAAGCACGTGCGCGTGGCAGATCATCGTCAATACGACGACGCAGGGATAAGGCCGAACCCGCAATAGCCGGCGCAGGAACGACACAGCGTTGTTGCCACCATGAATGCCCGGCATGCCGATGTCCGACACGACGATGTCGCACGCATGCGCGTCGAGCAGTTCAGCCAAAGTTTCGGTATCGGCCGCCTCGCCGACTATCTCGACGTGCGGCACGGCTTGCAGCAGACGGATGACGCCAAGGCGAACGCAGGCATGATCGTCGGCCACGATGACGCGGATCTTCTGTGTCATTTTGTTGTTGTCATATCAGCTGGCACGCCCTGCACGCAATGTGCATCCCCAGGCGATACCAAGCGCATCTTTTGTTTGTCGCACTGCCTGCGCGGCACGACGCCTCACCGGCTCAGCGCCGGTTTTGCCCGCGATCGTCAGGCACTACGCCGTATTCGACGGCGAAGCGGAACAACTCCGCGTCGCTGTGGAGGTCGAGCTTGCGCATCGCAGTACATTTCTGCGCGCTGATCGTCTTGACGCTGCGCCCCACCCGCGCAGCGATCTCCGTTACGCCGAGTCCGGAGGCGTATTGGGTGAACACCTCCAGTTCGCGGCGCGACAATATCTGCCGGACAAAATCGCGCCGCTGCGCCACCGTCGCGTCGTCGATCAGCGAGCGAACCGCTGGCCCGAGATAGCAATCGCGCGCGAGAGCCGTGACCACTGCGACGTGAATCAGATCGATCCGGTCCCGCTTGCTCACCAGCCCATCCACGCCGAGCGCGATGACCTTTTTTAACGCGTCAGCATCAGTCTCCATGGTGAGTACGACGAGCGCGACACCGGGGTACCGCACCTTGAACTGTCTGACGGATTCCAGCCGGTCGCCGTAAAAGCCGCCTGGCATGTAAAGGTCCATCAGAACGAGGTCGCACGGAATTCGGTCGACTTCCATGAAAAGCTCCGTGGCGTCTGCCGCGCGACCGACGATCTGCATGTTCGGATAACCCGCCATCAGATTTTCGATCGCCAGCAGAACAAGCGGATGATCGTCTGCAATGATGGTACGAATAGGTTTACTTATGTCAACGTTGTCGTTCATCTTCTTTTTCTCCCCCGTACCTTGAATTCCCGTCGCTCTCTTCGGAGGAACGGGTCCTGTCGCGATCATTGAACGTTCCTCTGCCAATAGGAATAAGATCGCTCCGAATTAATCGATTTTTCTCAACCAGAGAATGGCTTAGATATACGATCTAACATTCATGCAACCCATGCGCCCGGACATAAGCAAACAGACCGGGGTCGTTGACGACACCAAGCTTGGCCATCGCGTCGCGCTTCTGTCGGCTAATGGTGCGGCGATGGCATCCGAGCGCTGCGGCAATCTCAGAGATCGACTGACCACGCACGAACATTCTTATGATTTCCGCCTGTCGTTGAGGCAAACGCAGAATCGGCGGCAGGTCGCACTCTTCGCGTTGGGGATGAGCAAGCGCTTCGACTATCGAGCGGCCGATGTGGATCTCACCGTTGCCACTCGCCCGAATCGCCTGCCACAGTTCATCCATTGCTTCCATTTTGCTTAGCGCGCTGACTGCGCCGTCTGACACGATGGCGCGCAAGATCGCGGTATTCGTCAGAGTCGTCATCACCACAATGCGCAGCGATGGCCAGCCATGCCGGATTCGCCTGATTAGCCGTAGGCCGTCTTCGACTGCACCGGATGCCTCGGGCATCGCGAAGTCGGTGACGAGCACATCGCATGGCGTACTCTGCAAAAGTTCGATCAAAGAAGTTGGCGTGGCAGCCTCACCTACAATTGTGACGCCGGGATGCATGTCCAGCGCAGCACGAACGCCGATCAGGACAAAGGGATGATCGTCCGCCAGAATGACTCGAAGGTTCACTATGATTTCTCCCGTTTGTTGTAGGTGTTTTCAGCACGCGCGTAGGCATAATGCAGATCGCGCCGCACATGCTTCCAGCGGCCCCTTAGCTTCAGACGGAGAGCCAGGGGCGGCCATAAAACCACCGCTACGAAATTGCGGAAATCGGAATGTTCCGAATCCGGGAGAAAATCTGATAGACCATGACGGTTCTATCAGAATAGGAATACATAATTTATGCGCAATGGATTTTCGAGCGCTTTTTAGACTGTACTTTTGGCTCGACGATCTGCGGATAAACGCCCGGCCTATTCACCGTCCTAGCAAAACCGAAGCCGGCGAAAAGTTCTATCTCGCCATTCTGCTGCATCTCAAGCCCGCGCCGTCCCCACCCTGGCAACACGAGCCGCGCGCGGAAACACTGGCAACGCAATCAGCGCACATACACTGGCGACCGCCCACACCATCGACCACGAGCCTACCGACAACAACGGTGGAATCGCCAGCGGCGTCAGGAATAGCGTGAGAAAGACGCAGGTATTGCCCATCGCCAGCGCGGTGCCGGCGCGACTCGTACGCGCGAGCGTCGCAAGTTCCGTGAAGGCGACGCCGTGCCATGCGGAAGCGCACACACCGCCCAGCGCGATCATCAGTGCGAACACCGCGGTCATCGCCGCGTGCTGCATGCCGGCTACCGCCGTCACCAGAGCGAGCGACGCGAACAACCCCGCGGTCAACACACTGCAAGCACGCATGTAAGCACGGCGATTGCCGCGCCGGTCGGTCCAGCCGCCGCTCCAGACCCGCGCGATCGCAGCGCCGGTTTGCACGGCAGCCATTGTCGCGCTGATCGCCAGCACGCCGGCACGGCTGAAATCGTGGAGAAAGACTGTCCCGAACGTCACGACAGCGATCTGCGGCACGCACAGCACACCGCTGCCGAGCGCTACGCGCCAGATGCCGATGTCGCGTAACGGAGAAACGCTCGCCGACGCTCCGCCCAAAACTGCTTTGCCATGAGGAGCGCCCGCGCCCTCCGCGTCGGCATACGATGGTTCATGCAGCCAGCGCCATGCAAACGCAGCGGTCATCGCACACGCCAAAGCGAGCACGGCGTACACGCTCGCAAAGCCGAACTTCGACGCGAGCGCGGGCAACATCAGCGCGCCGAGCCCGCCGCCCGCCGGCACTGCGGTCTGGCGAATACTCATCGCGAGGCCACGTTCACCCTCGCGAAACCAGGCCATCACTGCCCGGCCGCTCGAACCGTTGACGCTGCCGCCGAGCAAGCCGACCAGCAACAACCCGAGCGCGAGCATCGAAACGCCCGGCACGTGAGTGCCGGCCGGCACCACGAACAATGCCATCGCCGCCAGCGCTGCAGCCGTCGCACCGAGTCCGAGCAACAGCACGCGACGGTCGCCCCAACGATCGGTAAGCAATCCCCAAGGCAATTCGCTGACTGCGATGCCCAGCCCGAGCATCCCGAGCACCAGCCCGAGGCCACCGTTGTTCAGGTGATAGCCCGAGCGCAAAAATACGGCAGTCGTCGGAATGCCTGAAAACGCCGCCGAGAAACTCGCGTTCGCCGCAAAGCCGACCCCCAGCACCTTCCACCGATGACTCGCTGCGCGCTCGCCCGACGCCCGCCCGGATGCATCCGATTCGTTTTCCATGACATCCCTCCGCAAAATGAATTGGAGGTATCCTACGGCTGGGCTAACCATCGGAAAAGCCGGAAAATCAGATGACTTGTATCGGATATACCGAATCATGAGCCAACGTGGATTTGATCTGACCCAGTTGCGGACCTTCGTCGCCGTCGCTGAGTCGGGCAGCGTCTCGGCGGGCGCGGAGCGGGTGTTCCTGTCGCAGTCATCGGTGAGCGAGCAGTTGAAGAAACTGGAGGAGCGCGCCGGCCAGCCGCTCTTCGTGCGCAGCAAACAGGGCGTCACCGCTACACCAGCGGGCAGCCGCCTTCTCGATCACGCGCGCCGCATTCTCGCAATGAGCGAGGCAGCGTTCGAAGACCTCCAAGGCCGCTCGCTCGACGGCGAACTGCGCATCGCCATCACGGACTACTACCGTCCGCACGATATCGCGCGCATTCTCAAGACCTTTTCGGAGCAGCACCCGCGCCTGAAACTGCACGTCACCGTGCTGCCGAGCGCAGTAATCGACAGCAGCGCCGCAGACGACACGTCGTTCGACATCGGCCTGTCACTGCGGCTCGTTACGCCCGGCAACCGGCCCGCCCGACAGCGCGCCGGCGCCACCGCCAGTGCGCAAAGTACGGTCGTGCGCCGCGAGAAACTGTTGTGGGTCAGCGCCGCCGACGCCAGCCCGCGGCCGGCCGCGCCCTATCCGCTGGTGTTGCTGCCGTCGAGCTGCCAGTTGCAGCGCTTCGTCGTGAAGCTTCTCGACGAGCGCAAGGTGCCGTATCTGGTGTCGCATTCCGCTTCCGGGGTCGCGGGTTTGCAACTGGCGCTGAAGGCAGGGCTGGGCATTTCCTGCCTGAACGAATCGTCGATCGGTCCGGGCGTGGTAGCCTGTCCGCCGAGTGTCGGCCTGCCGCCACTGCCGGCGGTCGAGTTTCATCTGTTGCCGGGGCGAATCGGCGAAAGCGAACGTGTGAGCAACGCACGCACGGCGTTGATGCGGCTCTTCAGCTGACGCACACTGCGTTGCCACATGCGAGTCGACTCATACAGTTCGACTCCTGTACCTCGACGCAGGTCGCGAATCAGGTATCGATCGCATTTCACGATGTTGCCCAAACTCAAACCATGCGCAATGGCAGTGTTGAAAGCACTCCATGCGCCGCCTATGATGATCACGTACCCGACCGATTTGCCTTTCGTATTCTATTGACGCACCGGATAAATTCCCGCAACCTTTTACCTGCTGCCAGACGTAACAAACACTCAATCCCGCAGCCCGAAAACCGCCACCCACCGGCGTATTCAGGCAGATGATCGTTCTAATCAAGCAATTGCGTCGCCGTATCGGTTCAACACCGCGCCCCAAATAAGTCCGTTCCGATTTGCTGTTCATGCAGTCGTTATAAAAGAAGAATTGGCAGGGTTGTCATGCATTGGTCATCGAATGCATGAGAAATAAATCGAGAAAAACACGTTCCCCGACGAGGCTTGGCGTGCAGCGTAGAACTATCGGATCTTCGATTCTGTTTGTGTTTTACGTCATGTGGAGCGGCGCGGCGTTCGCGGCCACTGACGCGCCAGGCACCATGCCCTCGGCCATGGACGAGCGTGTGCGTGCCTGCACTTCGTGCCACGGCGTGCAAGGCCAGGGTCTGAACAACGATTACTTCCCGCGTATCGCCGGCAAACCGGCCGACTACCTGTTCAACCAGTTGAGCGCGTTTCGCGACGGCGGCCGCACCTATCCACCGATGGGCTATCTGCTCGCCTTTCTGCCGGACGATTACCTGCGCAAGATCAGCCAGTACTTCGCCGACCTGCAACCGCCCTATCCCAACTCCGACCACGCCGCAGTCGCGCCGGCGGTGCTCGCAGCCGGCCAGCGTCTCGTCACGCAGGGCGACCCGGCGCGTAAGATACCGGCCTGCATCGCGTGCCACGGCGCGCACATGACCGGCACGCAGCCGGGCATTCCGGGCCTGCTCGGCCTGCATGCGAGTTACATCGCCGGACAGATGGGCACGTGGCGCTCGGGCACGCGTCACGCGCTCGCGCCGGACTGCATGCATGCGATCGCCGTCAAGCTGACCGACAAGGACATCACCGCGGTGTCGAGCTGGCTCGCGCGCCAGCCGCGACCGGCCGACCCACGGCCCGCACCGGCGTCCGGTGAACGGCTGCCTCTCGCCTGCGGGAGCCAACCGCAATGAAGCCGATCCTCCGCGCCATTCACACCGTTTCGTGTGTCACGACGAAGGGCCGCCGCGCCGCCGCGTCGCTCATGACCGGCATGCTGGTAGCCGGCCTGATCGTGACCACAAGCGCCGCGTTTTCGATCGCGCCGTATTCACTGCTGATCGCTGAGGCCCGAGCTGCCGAAGCAACGCCCGCCGCTGGCGACAAATCAGACGCCCGCCCCGACATCGTCAAGCGCGGTGAGTACCTCGCGCGTGCCGGCGACTGCGTCGCCTGCCATACTGCGCCGCGCGGCAAACTGTTCGGCGGCGGTCTCGCGATGGAAACGCCGTTCGGCACGCTCTATTCGCCGAACATCAGCCCGGACGCGCAGTACGGTATCGGCACATGGAGCGAGGAAGCCTTCTTCAAGATGATGCGCACGGGCACGCTGCCGGACGGCAAGCTGCTCTACCCGGCCATGCCCATCGCGCAATACACCAAGGTCACGCGCGAGGACTCCAACGCGATCTTCGCGTATCTGAAAACCGTGCCGCCGGTGCGCGAGCCGAATCGCGCGCATCAGCTTAGATTCCCGTTCAATCAGCGCAAGCTGCTGCTTGGCTGGCGCACGCTGTATTTCCGCGAAGGCGAGTTCCAGCCGGATCCGACGAAGTCGGTCGAATGGAATCGTGGCGCGTATCTGGTCGAAGGGCTCGGGCACTGCACGATGTGTCACACGAAAATCAACATGCTCGGCGGCTCGTCGCAGCGTGAGCAGTTCGCCGGCGGCCTGATTCCGGTGCAGAACTGGTATGCGCCTTCGCTTACGTCCGACAAGGACGGCGGCCTCGGCGACTGGACCATCAAGGACATCGTCGACCTGCTGCAAGCAGGCATCTCCGATCGCGGCGCCGTGTACGGCCCAATGGCGGAGGTCACGTATCACAGCCTCCAGTACATGACGGACGACGACGTCAAGGCAATGGCCGTCTATCTGAAGACGCTGCCGGACAACGACCGCGGCCGCAAGTCCGGCCCGTCCGCGCCGACCAACACCAACGTGTTCGCGCTCGGCGAAGAAATTTACGCCGACAAGTGCGCGCTGTGCCATGGCGCCAAAGGCGAGGGCCAGTTGCAGCATTACCCGCCGCTGGCCGGCAACCAGTCGATCGAAATGGATTCAGCGGTCAACCCGATCCGCATCGTGCTGAACGGCGGCTTCCCGCCCGGCACCACGCGTAATCCGGAGCCGTACGGCATGCCGCCGTTCGGTCAGGAACTGAACGACACCGATGCCGCCGCCGTCGTCACGTATATCCGCACTGCGTGGGGTAATCACGGCAAACCGGTGACGTCCCGCGAGGTCAACGAGTTGCGTAAGGCGCCGCTGCATTGACGCTGTATTAACGCGGCTGCATTGAAGCTGCTGTGGCGGCCGCGTGTGCGTGCTTCGCCCTTTGTTTTTCGAGGCGCACTGCGTAGCAGCCTGGCTGATGCCGCGTCGTCGCCGCACGGCACCACACCGCACTACACGGCGCCTGAACCGCTGCACCGGAGAATCCTTAGATGGAAGCGAACGACACCCACAGCGCGGCCCCACCCACCGATGACGAGGTGGAACGCGTCGTTGCCGCCGGCCCGCATGGAGCGATCGCCGTGGCAGGCGTCGCTGCGCTGATCGTCATGGCGATCTGGTTCGGCTTCTACTTCCTTATCTTTTTGCCGCGCGGCGTCATTCACTGATCATGTCGACTGAGTCTCCTCACCAACCCGGCGGCGGCCACGCGGTCGCCCTACGCGCCGAGCGCCGCTGGGCGACCTTCGCCGTCGCGCTGATCGTGCTGATGCTGGCCGTCGTCGTGTTCTCCGGGCTGCATTGGGCGATGATGCCGCCGTCGCGGGTCGAAACAATCGATCCCTCGCGCCTGCAACTGTCCGGCGAATTCGTCGAAGACAATCTCGGCACCGCCGTCCAGGCGGACGGCTCGGTGGTCGTGCGCTTCATCGCGCAGCAGTATTCGTTCACGCCGCAATGTCTGCTGGTGCCCGCCGATACGCCGATCACGATGCGCACGACCAGCGCCGACGTCGTGCACGGCCTGCTCGTCACCGACACCAACATCAACACGATGGTCGTGCCCGGCTACGTCGCCACCCTGAACACCCGCTTCGACAAACCCGCCGATCACCTGATGCCGTGCCACGAGTTCTGCGGCTTCGGCCACCAGGCCATGTGGGCGCATGTGAAGGTGATCGACAAAGCCGCATTCTTCGAGCAAGCCCGACAATCACGGAGACTCAGCTGTGTTTCACGCTAAGCGACTTGTTCTCGCGCATTTCTGGCTCGCCTTCATCACCTTTCTGATCGCGCTGTTGCTCGGCGCCTGGCAAATGCTGGTACGCAGCCCGCTGCTGCCGTGGGTCGGCGACCCCGAACTCTATTATCGATCGGTGACCGCGCATGGCACGGTGATGGCCTACGTGCTGCCTACTTTGGTTTCGATGGGTTTCGGCTACGCGATCGTCGAACTCGCGCTCGCGCAGCGGCTCGTCGGCCTCAAATGGGCGTGGGCCGCGTTCATCATGCTGGCGGTCGGCGCCGTGATGGCGATGGTCCCGGTCGCGCTCGGCCAGGCCTCAGTGCTCTACACCTTCTATCCACCGATGATCGGCAGTCCGTTCTATTACCTCGGCGTGGTGCTGGTGGTGGTCGGCTCGTGGATCTGGGTCGCGTTGATGCATGTGAATCTGCGTGTCTGGAAACGCGCCAATCCCGGCAAACCCGTACCGCTCGCGATGTTCGCCAACGTCGCTGGCGCGTATCTATGGGCATGGACCGCGGTCGGCGCCGCACTCGAAATCCTCTTCCAGATCTTGCCGGTCGCGTTCGGTCTCACCAACACGATCGACGCCGGTCTCTCGCGCGTGCTGTTTTCATGGACGCTGCACGCGATCGTCTACTTCTGGCTGATCCCTGCCTACATCGCGTATTACACGCTGGTGCCGCGCGCGATCGGAGGGCGGCTTTATAGCGACTCGATGGCGCGCGTGTCGTTCATCCTGTTCCTCGTGTTCGCGATGCCGATCGGCATTCACCATCTGTTCGCCGACCCGCAGGTCGGCTCGGGCTTCAAGTTCCTGCATGCGGTGTTCACCGGCATGGTGTCGGTGCCGACGTTGCTGACGGTGTTCACGATCTGCGCGTCGGTGGAAATCGCGGGACGGCTGCGCGGCGGCACGGGTGCGTTCGGGTGGCTGACTGCATTGCCATGGCAGAACCCGATGATGCTGGTGATCGCGTTCTCGTTCATGATGCTGGGTCTCGGCGGCGCGGGCGGCCTGATCAACATGAGCTACCAGCTGAACTCGACGATACACAACACACAGTGGGTGACCGGGCACTTCCACCTGATTTTCGGTGGTGCGATTGTGATCATGTACTTCGCAATCGCGTATGAACTGTGGCCGCAATTGACCGGCCGCGCGATCGGCTCGGCGCGCCTGATTCGTACGCAATTGTGGCTGTGGTTCATCGGCATGATGGTGGTGACGCTGCCGTGGCATTACGTTGGCTTGCTGGGTGCGCCGCGCCGTATGGCGTATTACGACTACAACGCGCCGGGAATCGAATCGCAAGCGTTCTGGGTGGGGATGTCGGCGGTGGGTGGGCTGATCCTGGTCGTGTCCGGCGTGCTGTTCATCTATATCCTGGCGAAATCGCAATTCGGGCCGGCGGTGCAGCAGCAGAGCTTCCGCTTCGCGAGCGCCGTGCAGCCGGTGGAGCGCGTACCGGCCGCACTCAATAGTTTCGGCTTGTGGGTGGCGTTGATGATCGGGCTGACGGTTGTCAACTACAGTGTGCCGATCGTTCAGTTGCTCAAACTGCCGCAGACGTCGGTGCCGGCAGTTGTCGTCGGAGCGCAGCGATGAGTCAGGAACGCGTCTTCAGCTTGCGCAACCCGTGGTTCACGGTGAGTGTCGGCGGCACGCTTGCGATTGCCGTTGCCGGGATTCTGATTGGGTTTATCTGGTTGCCTTCAGCGAATAGCGCTTTCAGCGAACGCGGTTTGTGGGCGACGATTTGCAGCGCCGCTGGTGTGCCATCGAGTTGGTATGGTGGCGGCGGCAACGTTGGCGGAACCGCGCCTAGCGACGTGGTGGTGTTGCCACCATTGCGGAGCGTGCGTGCCGACGCGAATTCCATTGGCCGCGGCGCGACGATTGCGACGCAGAATTGCTCGATGTGTCATGGCGTGCAAGGCACGGTGCAGGTGACGGCGCCTGCGTTGGCCGGGCAGTACGCCGATGTGGCCTATAAGGAGTTGCGTGACTATCAGATGGGCCTGCGTCAGAACGCGGTCATGCAGCCGATTATTGCCGCTCGCAGCGAGCAGGATTTGCATGATCTGGCGGCGTATTATGCTTCGCTGCCGCGGGCTGGCGCTGCTGAGGTTTTGCCCTCTGGCGCGAAGCCGGACGCTACGGCGGTAAAGCTTGCTATGCAAGGGGATCCGCTGCGGAATATTGCCCCTTGTGCTGCTTGCCATGGGCAGTTGGATCGCAAGGGGGCAGCGCCCTGGCTTGGCGGGCAGTCGTCTGTTTATCTCGCTGCGCAGATGCGGGCGTTTGCTTCCGGAGCCCGGCATAACGATATCAATGAACAGATGCGGAATGTGGTCAGGCAGATGACGCCTGACGAGATTGATAGTTTGGCTAAGTATTATGCTGCCATGCAGTGAGGGGGTTGGTTTTTGCCCTTCCGGTGGGGTTGTCTGTTTGCCTATGGCATTGGGATTTTTTTGTTTTTTTTTGCCTACGTGGTGCTTTATGTCTGTTTGCCTGCGGCGGTGGCCTTTCTTTTCTTTTTGGTTTATTAGCGTTGCCCCTGTGCGGGGGGCCCCTACTTTTCTTTGCCTGCCGTGCCGCAAAGAAAAGTAGGCAAAAGAAAGCCGGGCTCAAACCACTAATTCTTAAGCGGGTCCCCTGGCTTGGAGGAGGCAGTGGAGCATCTGGAATCGGTGTTCTCGCACACTCCCCGCTGGTGACAAGGCAGTCATACTTCCGGCGGCGCTTCGCGCGCCGACGCGGTACTTCTCAACACCAACTGGCGGTATGCGCTTCCGGCATCATTCTTCCCGCCTCGCACTGCATGCTCGCCGGGACGGTCTGCGAGAGAAACCAGTGGGTGATTCTTCGTGCGGTGGGGGCCATCGGCTTCGCCTCGGCGACGTGCCTGAAATGTGGAAGTGCGGGCCACTTCGCCGAACGAAATGCGGCTGCAAGTTACGGCAGCGGAGCAAAGGAACGCAGTCGCGAGTGACGCTAGCGCAGCAAAGGCAAGCCGTTACACTTGATAACCGCCGGCACAAAAGCACCCGACGGTTTTGTGAAGTACCGCTACGGCGCGCGTAGCGCCGCCGGAAGGATGACTGCCTTGTCACCAGCGCGGAGTGTGCGAGAACACTGATTCCAGATGCACCACTATCCCCTCCAAGCCAGGGGGCCCACTTAAGAGCTAGCGGTTTGAGCCGCTTTCTTTTGCCTACTTTTCTTTGCGGCCGGCAAAGAAAAGTAGGTGCCGCCCCGCACAGGGGCAACGCTAATAAACCAATAAGAAAAGAAAAAACCAACACCGTAGGCACACAACCATAGCGCCGCGCAGGCAAAAAATCCAACTTCAACCCGCAATAACTTCACCAGACTCAAACTGCCCCGGCGCAGCCACAGAACCACCCCGCCGACCGGCGAAAGAAGAAGAGGAAGAAGAACCACTTCCTGTCTGAAAGACAGCCACCACCGAAGTCAACCTCCGAGCCTGCTCCTCAAGCGAACTAGCCGCCGCCGCGGCCTGCTCAACAAGCGCTGCATTCTGTTGCGTAACTTCATCCATCTGCGCGACAGCAAGATTAACCTGATCGATTCCAGTACTCTGCTCAATCGCGGCAGCGGCAATCTCACTCATAATCGAACTCACGCGAGCAATCGCGTCAACAATCTCGGTCATCGTCGACCCCGATCGTTCGACCAGTTGCGAGCCCGCCTGCACCCGCGCAGTCGATGCGTCGATCAACCCCTTGATCTCTTTGGCCGCCGCGGCACTTCGCTGCGCCAACGACCGCACCTCGCTCGCCACCACCGCAAACCCACGCCCCTGCTCGCCCGCGCGCGCCGCCTCAACCGCCGCGTTCAGCGCCAGAATATTGGTCTGGAAAGCGATCCCCTCGATCACGCCGACAATGTCGGCAATCCGCCGCGAGTCGTCGACGATGCCGTGCATCGTGCCCACCACCTGTTCCGTGAGGTCGCCGCCCTGAGCAGCCAGACTCGACGCACCTTGCGCCAGCGAACTCGCCTGCTTCGCGTTGTCGGCGGTCTGCTTGACCGTCGAGGTCAGTTGTTCGATGCTGGCCGCCGTCTCCTCCAGCGATGCGGCTTGCTCCTCGGTACGTTGCGACAAATCGGCATTGCCCGCGGCAATCTCGCTTACGCCCGTATCGATGGATTCAGTCCCCTGACGCACGGTGTTCACCGTGGCGATCAACGAGTCCTGCATCTTGGACAATGCCGCGGCCAGCCGCCCCATTTCGTTGTTGCTGGTCACGACGATCTGGCTCGTCAGGTCACCGTCAGCCATCCGCTGAAACTGTGAAATTGTCGCGTCGACGGGACTGACAATCGCACGCACCAGCACCGCACGTCCGACCCACGAACCCAGCAGCGACACCACCATACCGATCGCAACCGCAATACAGATTGCGTAGAACAGGTTCTGTGCATCCTGATAGCGCTGCGCGCCATGATCGAGTTGCAATTGTTCAAGCGCAAGCATCGCCTTTTCGTACGCGCTGTAGAGCGATGGCAGTTTGTGCGCCTGCAATTGCTGAAATGCGGTCCTGTCGCCGGACTTCAACGCGGTCAACGCCGGCTCGACGCCTTCGTGCAGGAACGTATCGCGTTTGTCCTGCATGTCATTGATGAGACGTTGCTCATCGGCATCCGAACTCGCGTGGCTCATATAGTGGGCGAGGCGTTCGTTGGATACTTTCTGGTACTGATCAAAGCGCTTGAGCACCACGTTCGCACCGTCCTGATCGTTCAGGTCGATCAGCGATGCGTATGTCGCCAGTGCCAGGCGCAGTCGCAGCAGTTGTCCGGCGCTGCCTTCCAGGTCGGCAACGGCCGGCGTGTCCACGGTGTACATCTGCTGCAGCGACGCGTTGCTCGAGCGCAACGACAGTAGCCCCGCGGCGGCGCCGACTAGCAGCACGACGAAAAAGAACACCACCATCACCGTGACGCAGGTACGAATCGACAGATTTTTCAGCATTTGGGCTTGTCTCCGTTGGGCTGCCTGGACGAATGCCCAGAAAAACAGCTTCGGCCACGCGTGCTGCGCCCAGGTCCATTCGGCCGGGTCCGCAACTGATTCGGCAAAAATTTAAGTGAACGCCACATAGATGGTCTACGGCGGGATTGCCTGAAACTTTATGGTCGATGGCACGTACGTTTGCGATACATCAACTTCCAGACAGCATTGGCAACAGGCCGCTCAAGGCCCATTGCAGGAATACGGGAGTGCTACGGATGAGCCTCGGCGATTGTTGCGCGTTTATACCGCTGCGGCGATCGCGTCGACTTGGCCTGGCGAGCCTGCTCCCGCCGGTGATTATCCGAAGGACATCGGGTCGTAGGATTCTGGTTGTGTGTGATTTTTCTTAGCGTTGGGTTGATTGCTCCTCGCAATGCCCTAGCGTTGGTCACAACCTCACCTTAGGCGGTGATGGGGTTTGTTTGGTCCGTTCGCCTTTGGCTGTGTGCCTGCGGTGGTGGCCTCGTTCTGTTTGCCTTCGCGGCGAATGAAAAAAAACCAACCTCAGCCCGCAATAAAAAAACCCCGCACAAAGGCGGGGTTGATCTTTACGATTTTCGGTTACGAGACCTCAGAACGGAATATCGTCATCCATCTCATCAAACCCACCACCAGCCGGCGCGCTCGGACGGCTCGAACCACCACCGCCGCTGCCGCCGCGCGAGGCACCACCGCCCGACGCCGCACGGCCACCGCCGCCGCTACGCTCCGACGGCTCGCCTCGACTGTAACCGCCTTCGTCACCACCGCCGCCGCCCATCGATCCGCCGCGGCCGCCCAGCATTTGCATCTGCTCGGCGATGATTTCCGTCGAGTAACGGTCGGTGCCGTCCTGCGCCTGCCACTTACGGGTGCGGATGCGCCCTTCCAGATACACCGACGAGCCCTTCTTCAGATATTCGGCCACGATTTCAGCAAGGCGGCCGAAAAACGACACGCGATGCCATTCGGTTGCTTCCTTGAATTCGCCGGACGCCTTGTCCTTGTACCGGTCCGTCGTCGCAAGGCGGATGTTCGCCACTGCGTCGCCGCTCGGAAGATAACGGACTTCCGGATCGGCTCCGAGGTTGCCGACGAGAATGACCTTGTTCACGGATGCCATGAGTTTCTCCTGTTGATTCCATTGCGGGCGGCGCGGCAACGCACGGTTCGCATCTCATGGCCGGCAGGCCCGAGACCAGAACTGCGCCTCAGCCCGCCGCCGGGTGAGTTCTGGGGTGAGTCCTTAGACCCTGCTACGCCTTGCGCGGCGGCTGTTTCATGTTTGCGGCGATTATAAGCCAGCACAAAACAAGCCCCGAACAAGTAAAGAAAACGGCGCTTTGCCCATCCACTTTCAGCAGCCAGCCGCCGATCATCCCGCCCAGTGCCAGACCGATCGACTGCGTGGTGTTGTACACGCCGGCAGCCGCGCCCTTGCGGGTTCCCGGCGCCAGTTTCGACACCAGCGAAGGCTGCGATGCTTCAAGAATATTGAAGCCGAGAAAGTAGACAAAAAGGATCGCCGCCACACTCAGAATCGTATGCGGTGCGACGCCCAACAACAACTGTCCGATCAGGATAAGACCGATGGCGGACAGCAGCACGATTTTCATTTTCCCGCGTTTTTCAGCAGCGATGATCGCCGGGACCATCATCACGAATGAGAGGCCCATTACCGGCAAATACACTTTCCAATGCGACGCGACCGGCAGGCCGCCGGCTTCGAGAATGCGCGGCACCACGAGGAACAACGCGGTTTGCGTCGCATGCAGCACCAGCACGCCGAAGTTCAGGCGCAGCAGTTCGACGTTGTGCAGCACTTCGGCGAACGGCGCGCGCACGTGCACCGGCTTGGGCGCATCGGGCACGACCCACAGCACCACGCCGACCGCCAGAATCGAGAAGATGCCGACCAGCGTAAACAGCCCGCTCATACCGAGCCACTGGAATACGATCGGCGCACCGACAATGGCTACCGCAAAGGAAACACCAATGCTGCCGCCGACCATCGCCATCGCCTTGGTGCGATGCTCTTCAGCGGTGAGGTCGGCGATAAAGGCGATCACCGCCGACGACACCGCACCCATCCCCTGAATCACCCGCCCGACGATGATCCACGTCATGTCGTGCGCGCCCGCCGCGATGAAGCTGCCGAGCGCGAAGATCAACAACCCGGTCGCAATGACCGGCTTGCGGCCAACCTTGTCGGAAACCCAGCCATAGAAGATGTACAGCATCGACTGCGTCACGCCGTACGCGCCCAGCGCGATGCCGACCAGCAGTACGTTGTCGCCGCCCGGGATGGTCTTCGCGTAGATCGAGAACACCGGCATGATCATGAAGAGACCGAGCATGCGCAGCGCGAAGATGGCGGCAAGCGACACGGTCGCGCGCAGTTCAGGCGCGCTCATGCGTGAGGATGTAGCGGATGGATTGGACATCGGGAGCGTTCTTTGAATGAGCTGGACTGCATACCGCAGGCGGCCCGCCCCGCGAGGCGGCTGCAGCCGGGCGGCGTACCGCAAGGCGGCGGAAAGCATGCGGCGCGGCGCTGGACCGGCGGCCTTGCTGCACTCCCGCCGGTGCCTCGCTGTGCCTTGTACTCGCGAAAAATGGCTCCAGTTAGAACCATCCCCGCAGCGCTGAACCGCAGCCTTACAGCTTGCCTCGCACCTTGTTCGGGCTGTCAGGAAGCCGTAACGGCGGTCTTGAAAAGTCGTTATAGTAGCAGGTTTAGCCTCTTCCTCTTTCCGCCAGGTCATGGAATAACGCGTGGAACAAATCCGTATCCGTG
Source organism: Paraburkholderia sp. IMGN_8 (assembly GCF_038050405.1). NCBI lineage: Bacteria > Pseudomonadati > Pseudomonadota > Betaproteobacteria > Burkholderiales > Burkholderiaceae > Paraburkholderia > Paraburkholderia sp. IMGN_8. The sequence goes on from NZ_CP150900.1 coordinate 3,995,323, forward strand.
GGGCTCGTACCCACAACCTGAAGAACGTCAATCTCGACCTCCCACGTCACAAGCTTGTCGTGATAACGGGCCTATCCGGCTCGGGCAAATCGTCGCTTGCGTTCGACACGCTCTATGCGGAAGGACAGCGGCGTTACGTCGAAAGTCTCTCCGCCTACGCACGCCAATTCCTGCAATTGATGGAAAAGCCGGACGTCGATCTGATCGAAGGGCTGTCCCCAGCAATCTCGATCGAGCAGAAAGCGACCTCTCACAATCCGCGCTCCACGGTCGGCACCGTCACCGAAATTCACGACTATTTGCGGCTGCTGTTCGCACGGGTCGGCACGCCCTACTGTCCTGACCACGAAATTCCGCTGGAAGCGCAAAGCGTCTCGCAGATGGTCGACGCGGCGCTGGCGTTGCCGGAAGAGACCAAATTGATGATCCTCGCGCCCGTGGTGGCGAACCGCAAAGGCGAGCACGTCGAACTGTTCGAGGAAATGCAGGCGCAGGGCTTTATCCGCTTTCGCGTCCGCTCGGGCGGCGGCACCGCGAACGAAGGCGTCGCGAAAATCTATGAAGTCGACTCGCTGCCGAAGCTCAAGAAAAACGACAAGCACACGATCGATGTCGTAGTCGACCGTCTGAAGGTGCGCGGCGATATGAAGCAGCGTCTCGCCGAATCGTTCGAAACGGCGCTGCGTCTCGCCGACGGCCGCGCGATCGCACTCGAAATGGAGTCGGACAAGGAGCATCTGTTCAGCTCGAAGTTCGCCTGTCCGATCTGCTCGTATTCGCTGCAGGAGTTGGAGCCGCGCCTCTTCTCGTTCAACAACCCGATGGGCGCGTGCCCGGAGTGCGACGGCCTCGGCCAGATCACTTTCTTCGATCCGAAGCGGGTAGTCGCACATCCGTCGCTGTCGCTCGCGGCCGGCGCGGTGAAGGGCTGGGACCGGCGCAACCAGTTTTACTTCCAGATGCTGCAAAGTCTCGCGGCGTTCTACGAGTTCGACATCGACACGGCCGTCGAAGATCTGCAGGAAAAAGTCCGCAAAATCCTGCTGTTCGGTTCGGGCAAGCAGGAGATTCCGTTCTCGTACATCAACGAACGCGGCCGCACTTCGGTGCGCGAGCATGTCTTCGAAGGGATCATTCCGAATCTGGAACGGCGTTACCGCGAGACCGATTCGGTCGCGGTGCGCGAAGAACTCGCCAAGTACCAGAACAACCAGCCGTGTCCGGCCTGTGCCGGCACCCGGCTGCGCCGCGAAGCGCGTTTCGTGCGGATCGGCGCGGATGGCGACGCGCGCGGCATCTTCGAAATCAGCGGCTGGCCGCTGCGCGATGCGCTCGGCTATTTCCAGACGCTGCGGCTCGAAGGCTCGAAGCGCGAGATCGCTGACAAGGTCGTCAAGGAAATCGTCGCGCGGCTGATGTTCCTGAATAACGTCGGGCTCGATTATTTGTCGCTCGAACGCAGCGCGGAAACGCTGTCGGGCGGCGAGGCGCAGCGCATTCGCCTCGCCTCGCAGATCGGCTCGGGTTTGACCGGCGTGATGTACGTGCTGGACGAGCCATCGATCGGTCTGCATCAGCGCGACAACGACCGGCTGATCGCCACACTCAAGCATCTGCGCGATCTGGGCAACTCGGTGATCGTCGTCGAGCACGACGAAGACATGATCCGTATGGCCGATTACGTGGTCGACATGGGGCCGGGCGCGGGCGAACACGGCGGCATGGTGATCGCCGAAGGCACGCCAAGGCAGGTGGAGGCGAACGCGGCATCGATGACCGGACAGTACATGTCCGGCAGCCGCAACATCGAATTTCCGGACGAACGCAAGGAACCGGACGAGCGGCGTCTGCGCATCGTCGAGGCGTACGGCAACAATCTGCAGCACGTGTCGCTCGATCTGCCGATCGGTCTGCTGACCTGCGTGACCGGCGTGTCCGGTTCCGGCAAGTCGACGCTGATCAACGACACGCTGTATCACGCGGTCGCGCATCATCTGTACGGCTCGTCCACCGAGCCGGCGCCGTACGAATCGATCGAGGGCCTGGAGCACTTCGACAAGGTCATCAACGTCGACCAGTCGCCGATCGGCCGCACGCCGCGCTCGAATCCGGCCACGTACACGGGTCTCTTCACGCCGATCCGCGAACTGTTCTCGGGCGTGCCGGCGTCGAAGGAGCGCGGCTACGATCCGGGCCGCTTCTCGTTCAACGTGAAAGGCGGACGCTGCGAATCCTGCCAGGGCGACGGCGTGCTGAAAGTGGAGATGCACTTTTTGCCGGACGTGTACGTTCCCTGTGACGTCTGTCACGGCAAGCGCTACAACCGCGAAACGCTCGACGTGCAGTACAAGGGCAAGAACATCAGCGAAGTCCTCGATATGACAGTCGAGAACGCTTATGAGTTTTTCAAGCCGGTTCCGGTCGTCGCGCGCAAGCTGAAAACCTTGCTGGACGTGGGCTTGGGCTATATCCGGCTGGGCCAGTCGGCCACCACGTTATCGGGCGGCGAAGCGCAGCGCGTCAAACTATCTTTGGAACTGAGCAAGCGCGACACCGGTCGCACTCTCTATATTCTTGACGAGCCGACCACCGGCCTGCACTTTCACGATATCGCGCTGCTGCTGGAAGTTATTCATCGACTACGAGATCAGGGTAATACCGTCGTGATCATCGAGCATAATCTCGATGTAATCAAAACTGCCGACTGGGTCATCGATCTTGGCCCTGAAGGCGGAGCGGGCGGCGGTCAAATCATCGCGCAAGGTACGCCGGAGCAGGTTGCGAAGTCGAAGGCAAGTTTTACCGGTAAATATCTGGCGCCTTTGCTGGAACGCACTGCCAGTAAAAAGTAACGCTGCACAACACGGGTTGGGGACGGAAATAAGCCATGGCCAAGCGGAATCAGGCGCGCGACGACGGGGAGGTGCAGGACCTACGCCCACGCCCGGTCAGGCTGACGAGCGATATGAGCCTGCCGAAGCTGTCGGCAGTCGAAATCGGCAGTTATGTGCTGATGCTGATTGGAATGTGGGCGGTCATCGAACTGCGGCTGCTCGGCGCGCTGCTCGCGGGCTTGCTCGTGTTCCAGCTGGTGCATATGATCGCGCCGCGCATCGAACAGCATATGTCGAGTCAGCGCGCGCGCTGGCTCGCGGTGGTGCTGCTCTCGGTGGTGATCGTGGGTGCGCTGACGGGGCTGACGCTCGGGATCATCGAGCACTTCGAGAATGACGTGCCGAGCGTGCAGAAGCTGCTCGACCAGGCAATGCAGTTGATCGACCAGGCGCGCGGCCGGATTCCGCAATTCATCGCCAACTATCTGCCGGTCGATACCGAGCAGATGAAGACGAAGGCGACCGAGTTGATGCAAACGCACGCCAACATGCTGCAGCAAAGCGGCAAGACGGTGGCGCGCGGATTCACGCACATTCTGATCGGCATGATCATCGGCGCGATCATCGCGGTCGGCGCGCAGAAGCATATGCAGCGGCTGCCGCTGTCCACGGCCTTCGTCACGCGCGTGGCCCGTTTCGCCGACGCCTTCCGCCGCATCGTGTTCGCCCAGGTGAAGATTTCCGCGATCAATGCGACTTTCACCGGCATCTTCCTGCTGGCGGTGCTGCCGATCTTTCACGATCAGCTGCCGCTGTCGAAAACGCTGGTGCTCGTGACGTTCATCGTCGGCTTGTTGCCGGTGATCGGCAATCTGATCTCGAACACGATCATCGTCGCGGTGGCGCTGTCGGTGAGCTTTCCGGCAGCGGTCATGTCGCTGGTGTTCCTGATCCTGATTCACAAGCTGGAGTACTTCCTGAACGCGCGCATCGTCGGCGGACAGATCGAGGCGCGCGCCTGGGAACTGCTGATCGCCATGCTCGTGATGGAAGCGGCGTTCGGCCTCCCCGGCGTGGTGGCTGCACCGATTTTCTATGCGTATATCAAGCGGGAATTGATTTATCTGCGGCTGGTGTAATCGCCGGGCGCGTAAGCAGGCAAAAAAGCGGCACCTCGGTGCCGTTTTTTTTCGTCCGCCGTCTTCAGGCCTCACGCAGAGCCAGCGCTTCTGGCCATCGTCACACTTGCGGAAAACTTGCGGTAGAGTACGCGATTCCATAAGATGCGAATAATTCCCATTTGCATAACGCACCTTCTTTGATGCGCCGTTACATTCCCTTTGCTGTCCCGCCGGCTCGCGCATGAGGCCGTTTTTCGTTCGCCTGCACCGCTGGTTCGGCGTCGCCACCGCGCTGTTTCTATTCACCGCCGGCCTCACCGGCGCGATCATCGCGTGGGATCACGAGCTCGATGCGGCGCTGAACCCGTCCTTCTTCAAGGCGCGTACCTCCGGCACGGCGCTCTCGGGACTGGAACTGGCACGACGCGTCGAGGCCGCCGATCCGCGGCTCCAGGTGACGTATCTGCCGCTCGCCGTCGAACCCGGCCACACCTTGCAAATGATGGTGCTGCCGCGCACCGACCCCGCCACGCAGCAGCCCTACCCGCTCGACTTCAACCAGATCGCCGTCGATCCAGCGACCGGCGACATCCTGGGACGCCGCCAATGGGGCGCCGTGTCGCTCGCGCGCCTGAACCTGATTCCGTTCGTCTACAAGCTGCACTACACGCTGCAACTACCGTTTACCGGCGGCGTCGATATCGGCACCTGGCTGATGGGGATCGTTGGGATCGTGTGGCTGTTCGATAGCGCGATCGCGCTGTGGCTATCGTTTCCGAGCTTCAAGGCATGGCGCAAGTCGTTCGCGTTTCGCGTACGGCGCGGCGGCTATGCGCTCACCTTCGACCTGCACCGCTCGGGCGGTGTGTGGATCTGGGGCTTGCTGGCGATCGTCGCGCTGACGTCGGTCTCGATGAATCTTGCAGCGCCAGTGGTGCGGTCGATCGTATCGCTGTTTTCGCCGCTCACGCCGAATGCGGTCAACAACCCGGAAATCCTGCGCGCCCCGCAGCCCGGCGATCAGGTGCTGAGCCGCGAACGCATCGTGCAACTGGCTGACGACGCGGGTAAAGCGCAGAACCTGAAGGTGCCGCCCGGCGGCATCTACTACGCGGCGCTCCGGCACGCGTACGGGGTCGGCTTCTACGCCACCGGCAACGATCACGGCGATATCGGCCTCGGCAATCCGTGGATGTATTGGGACGCGGCCACCGGCAAGCCGCTCGACGTGCAAATCCCCGGCAAGGGAACGGCCGGCGATATCTTCATGCAGGTGCAATTCCCGCTGCACTCGGGACGCATCCTTGGTCCCGGCGGGCGGATTCTGATTAGCGCGGTGGGGATTGCAGTCGCCGTGCTGAGCGCGACAGGACTGCTGATCTGGCTGAAGAAGCTGAATGCGCGCCGCCGTTCGGCTCAAAACGCACAAAACGCACATAGAGCACGGGATGCGGCGAGGTCCGCGGTGCGGTCCTAGCCGGAGATTGCGCCGGACTCATCCGGCGCGCGCTTGCGGTTAGCTGCCGGCCCGTAGACCGGCCGGCCAACTGCAAGCGCATCATGCACTTCTAGCGAAACACCACCGTCTTGCTGCCGTTCAACACGACGCGATGCTCGACGTGCCACTTCACCGCGCGCGCAAGCGTCACGCATTCGACGTCGCGGCCGATCGCCGTCAATTGCTCCGGCGTCATGCTGTGATCGACCCGTTCCACTTCCTGCTCGATGATCGGACCTTCGTCGAGATCCGTCGTCACGTAGTGGGCAGTCGCGCCGATCAGCTTCACGCCGCGGTCGAACGCCTGGTAATACGGCTTCGCGCCCTTGAAGCTCGGCAGGAACGAGTGGTGAATATTGATCGCACGGCCCGCAAGCGCTTCGCACAGCTTCGGCGACAGAATCTGCATGTAGCGCGCAAGCACCACCAGATCCGCTTGATGCTCGTCGATCACTTCGAGTACGCGCGCTTCCTGTGCGGTCTTCGCGTCGGGCGTGCCGCCCATCAGCGGGAAGTGATGGAACGGAATGTCATAGCTGGCGGCGAGCTGGTAGAACTCCTTGTGGTTCGAGATGATCGCCGGAATCTCGATACCCAGCTGACCGGTGCGGTAGCGGAACAGCAGATCGTTCAGGCAATGGCCGATCTTCGACACCATGATCACGACGCGCGGCTTCACCGATGCATCGTGCAACTCCCAGCGCATACCGAACTGTTCGGCGAGCGCCGCGAACGACGTGCGCAACGCACTCAGACCCGGATCGCCGCCCACCTGCTGAAAATGCACGCGCATGAAGAACTCGCCGGTGCCGCTGTCGCCGAATTGCGCGGAGTCGAGAATATTGCTGCCACGCTCGAACAGGAAGCCCGAAACCGCGTGGACGATGCCGGGCCGGTCGGCGCACGACAGTTTGAGGATAAAGCTGTGATCGGTCGACATGACCTGGGTGACTCCCTTCTTCAATGCGTGATTTGTTCGCTTGGTTTCTTCGGTACGGCGTCTGACGCGACACGTAGCAGCGCGTTCGTTATACAAGCGGTAATGCGAGTTACATAAGGTTATACAAGCGCAGGCGGCGCAAACAACGTGTCGATACCCGGACACGCGTCTTCATCGATCCAGCGGCGGCGCAGCAGGCAATCCAACGTGGCGAGACTCGCGTCCACGGTCATCGCGCCTTCTTCGATCCAGCGCGCTACTTCGTCGATGCGCGCGAGCCGATGCTCACCCACTTCGCCATCCTGATTGCGCGGCGCGAAATCGGCCGGCAGCGCGAGGTCGTAGATGAAGATCTGTTCGGCCTGTGTGCCTTCCGGCAACGATTGCAGCACATGTGCGGTGCGGCCCGCCACGGCGCGCGCGGCGATCTCCTCGGGAATGCCGGCTTCTTCCCAGCACTCCTTGATGATTGTCGCGTCGATGCCGAAGCCCCAACCGATCCCTCCCGCCACGACGTTGTCGAGCATGCCCGGATCGGTCGCCTTGGCGTCGCTGCGGCGCGCGATCCACAATTGCGGGGCGCCATCCGCGTATTCTACGACGCCGTTCAGATGCACCGCGTAGGTCATCGTGCCGAAGAAGCGCGATGCCGCCCGTTCGATGTACGCGAGCGGCGGCGCATCGAACGCATTACGGATCGCGTAGGTCTCGTTGCGCCAGCCGGGAATCCGGCCTTCGGCGGCGAGCGCGCCGATCACGGAGCCGAGTGCCGCGCTGCGCAGATCGACTGTATTGAAGGCCGGGGCCAGCGTCACGCGTGTACTGTCGATTTCAAATACGTCGGGCCAACGCGTCAGCAGCGGCACATCGGTCGAACGGATCCAGCCGACCTGCTGGGCGTCGATCCAGAACGCCAGATGCGCGTGAACGTCGAAACGGCGCGCGGCGGTGATGCAAGGCAAAGTCATTTAAAGCTCCAAACTCTTCTTCAGCCGCCGTCTTCAGTCGCGCAACGCCACGCGAATCCCGATCGCGATGAACGTCGCACCGGCCAGCCGATCGAGCCACACGCCCACGCGCGGCCGGCGCTTCAACCAGCCGCCGATCATCCCCGCGCATACGCCGAACAGCGAGAACACCACCACCGTCTGCAGCATGAACAGCACACCAAGTTCGAGCATTTGCACCGTCACGCTCTGCGCGCCGTGCGGCTGCACGAACTGCGGCAGGAACACGACGAAGAACAGCGTCACCTTCGGATTCAGCAGATTGCCGAGCACGCTTTGGCGAAATACCGCCATCAACGGCTGCGGCGCGCGCTCATGCGCGGTCGCGAGACCCTGGCTACGCAGCGCCTTGATGCCGATCCAGACCAGATACGCGGCGCCGGCCAGCTTGATCACCTCGAACGCCACCGGTGACGAGCGCAACAATGCGGCGACGCCGAGCGCGGCCAATGTAGTGTGAAACGTGATACCGGCAGCAAAGCCGAGCGCGGCGACGAGGCCGGCCGCGCGGCCTTGCGAAATACCGCGCGCGAGCACCTGCAGATTGTCGGGACCGGGCGCCATCGTGATGGCAATCGATGTGGCGAGAAACAACAGGAAGTTGGGCATCGTTCTTACCTTCTTGGTGTGCAGGTAGAAATTCGCGTCCGGCGCTCAATGCTCGCCGAATTCAGTCACCGTATAGAGCGGCAGGCCCGCCTTGCGCAGCAACGCCGAGCCGCCCAGTTCGGGCAGATCGATAATCGCCGCGCCTTCGACCACCACCGCGCCGATCCGCTCGAGCAGAATCTTGCCGGCCATCATCGTGCCGCCGGTGGCGATCAGGTCGTCGATGATGACGATGCGATCGCCCGGCTTGCAGGCATCCTCGTGAATCTCGACTGTAGCGGTGCCGTATTCGAGTTCGTACGACTCCGACACGCGCTTGTACGGCAGCTTGCCCTGCTTGCGGATCGGGATGAAACCGAGGTTCAGCTCGTGCGCGATGATCGGCCCGATGATGAAACCGCGCGCATCCAGACCGGCGACATAGTCGAGCTTCGCGTCGATATAGCGCTGCACGAACAGGTCGATCAGCACGCGCAGCGACTTCGGGCATTGCAGTAGCGGCGTGATGTCGCGAAACTGCACGCCCGGCTGCGGCCAGTCGGGCACCGTGCGAATCTTGCTTTTGACGAACTCGGCCGCATCGAGCGGCGCGCCCGCGAGCGCGTTGGACATGATGACTCCGGATGGACCCCGCAGGTCCGATGAATCGGTAAATGAACTCGCCGAGGCCGGGCCCGGCGCATGTCAGGCCGCGGCCGCCCCGGCCCGGCGATGCTTCGAGAGCCGCTCCTCGGCTTCGGCCAGCTGCTCGGGCAGACCGCGCAGCACCACGATATCGCTTGCGCGCAGCTTGGTGGACGGGTCCGGCTCGACGCCGCGAATGCCGTGCCGGCGGATTGCCGTCACTTCGACGCCCACATCGAACAGCCCCAGTTCCGCTAGTGTGCGGCCCACCGCGTCCGAGTTTTCGTCGACCGGCACCGATTGTAGCCGCACCTGTTCGTGACCGTCGTCGTCTTCGACGTCGTCGGCGCCATGGAAATAGCCGCGCAGCAGCGCATAACGCTCGTCGCGCATTTCCTCGACCCGCCGCACCACCCGCCGCATCGGCACGCCCATGACCACCAGCGTGTGCGAGGCCAGCATCAGACTGCCTTCGACGATTTCCGGAATCACTTCGGTCGCGCCGGCGGCCAGCAGCTTTTCCAGATCGGCATCGTCGACGGTACGCACGATCACCGGCAGCGTCGGTTCCAGTTCGTGGATGTTATGCAGCACGCGCAGCGCCGACGGCGTGTTCGCGTAGGTGATCGCGATCGCGGCGGCGCGATGAATACCGGCGGCGAGCAGCGATTCGCGCCGCCCCGCATCGCCGAACACGACCGATTCGCCGGCGGCCGCAGCAGCAGCCACGCGGTCCGGGTCCAGGTCCAAAGCGACGTACGACAGACCTTCGTGTTCCAGCATCCGCGCCAGATTCTGCCCGGCCCGGCCGTAACCGCAGATGATCACGTGACCGCTTTGCTTCAGGCTCTGCGTCGCGATGCGCGTCATCTGCAACGATTGCATCATCCATTCAGTCGACGACAGCCGCAGCACGATACGGTCTGCGTTCTGGATCAGGAACGGCGCGGCCAGCATCGACAGCAGCATCGCCGCGAGAATCTCCTGGAGCAGCGTTGCGTCCACCAGATGCTTGTCGAGAATCAGATTCAGCAGCACGAAGCCGAATTCGCCGGCCTGCGCGAGGCCGATGCCGGTGCGCATCGCGACGCCCGGCGACGCGCCGAAGAGGCGCGACAACCCCGTCACCATCACCGCCTTCAGCAGGATCGGCCCGACCAGGAAGCCGAGCACGATGAACGGGTGTTCCCAGACCACGCGCGGGTTGAGCAGCATGCCGGTGGTCACGAAGAACAAACCCAGCAGTACGTCCCGAAACGGCTTGATGTCTTCTTCCACCTGATGCCGGTATGGCGTTTCGGCGATCAGCATGCCGGCGATAAACGCGCCGAGCGCCAGCGAGAGGCCGAATTTGTCCGTGATAAACGCGGCGCCGAGCGTCACCAGCAACAGATTGAGAATGAACAATTCCTGAGAACGGCGCCGTGCCACCACGTTGAACCAGCGCGTCATGAAGCGCTGACCCACGATCAACAGCAACGCCAACGCCACGACGATCTTGATCGCCGCCACCCCGAGCGCACTGACGAGGTCCTTCGAATCGCCGCCCAACGCCGAGATGACGATCAACAGCGGGACCACGGCCAGATCCTGGAACAGCAGCACGCCGAAGATGTTGCGGCCGTGCTCGGTTTCGATTTCGAGCCGCTCCGCGAGCAACTTGCTGACGATTGCCGTCGACGACATCGCCAGTGCGCCGCCCAGCGCCACGCTCGCCTGCCACGTGATGTGCACCCAGCGCTCCAGCACGAAGCCAAGCGACACCGCTACCGCGATCGTGCCGATCACCTGCAACAGGCCAAGGCCGAATACCAGCGTGCGCATCGAGCGCAGCTTGGACAGCGAAAACTCCAGCCCGATCGAGAACATCAGGAACACGACGCCGAATTCGGCGAGATTCTGCGCGCCGACCGAATCGGGAATCAGACCGAACGCGTGCGGACCCACGACAATGCCGACCGTCAGATAGCCGAGCATCGGCGGAAGATTCAGAAAGCGAAAGAGCACCACGCCCGCTACAGAAGCCAGCAGCAGGAACAGCGTCATTTCGAGCGGGGAAATCATCGGCAAAAACGCATGGGTAAAGCGTCCTCGTTCGTCAGCGGAACCGCGCACGCAAAGCGCCGTGCGACAAGGTTGAGGGGCCGGTAAAGGCAGCGGCTTGGCACAGCAGGCCCGGCGCGGCGAACAAGCGCCTTTGCTATACTCCGCGAATGATAGCGAAAATCAATGGCGACCGGGCACTCGCGCTCGCTCGTGACGTGCTCGACATCGAAGCGGACGCCGTGCGCGCGCTTCGCGATCAACTCGACGATGGCTTCGTCGGGGCGGTCGATTTCATCCTGGGTTGCCGTGGACGCGTAGTCGTTTCCGGCATCGGCAAATCGGGGCACGTGGCCCGCAAGCTGGCGGCCACGCTCGCCAGCACCGGCACACCGGCGTTCTTCGTCCACCCCGCGGAAGCCAGTCACGGCGACCTCGGCATGATCACCACCGACGACGTCTTCGTCGCGTTGTCGAATTCCGGCGAAACCGAAGAACTGGTGTCCATTCTGCCGCTGATCAAGCGCATGGGCGCAAAACTGATCGCGATGACGGGCCGTCCGTCGTCGAGTCTCGCACAACTGGCCGACGTGCACCTGAATTCCGGCGTGTCGAAAGAAGCGTGTCCGATGAATCTCGCGCCCACCGCCAGCACCACCGCCGCGCTCGCGCTCGGCGACGCGCTCGCGGTCGCGGTGCTGGATGCGCGCGGTTTCGGTCCGGACGACTTCGCCCGCTCGCATCCGGGCGGCGCGCTCGGCCGGCGCCTGCTCACTTACGTACGCGACGTGATGCGCACCGGCGACCAGGTGCCGAAGGTGACGCCCGAGGCGACCGTACGCGACGCGCTGTTCCAGTTGACCGCCAAGCGCATGGGCATGACGGCGATCGTCGATCACAACGATCACGTTACCGGCATCTTCACCGACGGCGACTTGCGCCGCGTGCTCGAACGCGACGGCGACTTCCGCGAACTATCGATTGCCTCGGTCATGACCGCCGGCCCGCGCACCATCGGTCCGGACCACCTCGCCGTCGAAGCCGTGGAACTGATGGAGCGCCACCGGATCAATCAGATGCTGGTCGTCGACGAAGCAGGCAAGCTGATCGGCGCACTCAACATGCACGACCTGTTCTCGAAGAAGGTGATCTGATGGCCGCCGTGCCCCTTACCGCCACCGAACGCGCAAGCCGCGTCAAACTGATGATTTTCGACGTCGACGGCGTGCTGACCGACGGCGGCCTGCTGTTTACGGCGGAAGGCGACACGATGAAGGCGTTCAACTCGATGGACGGCCACGGCATGAAGCTGCTGCGCGAAGCGGGCATCGAGACGGCGATCATCACCGGCCGCAAGTCGGGTATCGTCGCGGCGCGGGCGAAGGAAATGCACATCACCCATGTCTATCAGGGCGTGCAAGACAAACCCCAAGCGTTCGCGGACCTGCTGAAGCAAACCGGCGTGACGCCGGAAGAATGCGGCTACATGGGCGACGACTGGGTCGATCTCGGCGTGATGCTGAAGGTCGGTTTCGCCGCGGCGCCGGCCAATTCGCATCCTGAAGTGATCGCCCGCGCCCACTGGGTGAGCGAAGCGCGTGGCGGTCACGGCGCGGCGCGCGAAGTATGCGACACCTTGCTGCGCGCGCAGCACAAATACGAGGCGCTTCTCGCGGCCGCCTGCAGCGGCGAACAGCGAGGCCTCGTCGGATGAACCAGTTCCGCCTGACCTCACTGATTCCGCTCGTTGCAATGGCGGCGCTCGCCGGCATCACGTGGTGGCTGCTGCAAGCCACGATGCCGCGGCAAAACGAAGGCGTGGTGCGCCCGAAGGAGCATACGCCCGACTACTTCGCGGATAACTTCTCGGTTTCCGAACTCGACCAGTCGGGCTCGACGCAATACCGCCTGACCGCAACGCACCTGATCCATTACGAAGACGACGAACTGAGCGATCTGGTCAAGCCGGCCATGCGCGCCTTCCAGCCGGGCAAGCCGATCGTCACCGCGACCGGCGACACCGGCAAGGTGAACGGCGACGCCTCGATCGTGGATCTGTACGACAACGCGCGCATTCTGCGGGCGGCCGGCAACGGCGATCCGCAGATGCAAGCGGATTCGCGGCATTTCAGGGTGCTGGTCAACGACGATGTGATCGAGACCGAAAAGCCGGTTAAACTTCAGCGCGGCGTGTCTGTGATGACAGCCAGCGGCATGAACTACAACAACGTCACCCGGGTTATGCAGCTGTTCGGTAACGTGCGCGGCGCGATCGCCGCGTCCGAAGGCTCCGCCAGCTCGCCCAAGCAACCCGGGTAATCCATTCCAGGCGTGACTGCATGAACGAATCGTTCCCCCGTTTTGATACCGGCCGCTCGCGCACCCTGTCCGCGTGCCGCGCCGGACTCGCTGCGCTCTTTGTCGCGTTGCCGCTCGCCGGCTTCGCGCCGCTTGCGCACGCGGATCGCGCCGACAAGGACAAGCCGCTGAATATCGAAGCGGACAACATGACGTACGACGACCTGAAACAGGTCAACATCTTCACCGGCCACGTGGTTGCGACCAAAGGCACGATTGTGATCAAGGCCGATCGCGTCGAAGTCACGCAAGACCCGCAGGGCTATCAGTACGCCACCGGCACTTCGTCGGGCGGCAATCTGTCGTATTTCCGCCAGAAACGCGAAGGCCTCGACGAATACATTGAAGGCACGGCAATCCGCATCGACTACGACGGCAAGCAGGATCTGACCACGCTGACCACCAACGCCACCGTGAAGCGCCTGCAAGGTCTGTCCACGCTGATGGACCAGGTGCACGGCAGTGTCATCACGTATGACGGCCAGAACGACTTCTACACTGCGAAGGCGGGCAAGGACGTCGCCGGCCCGGGCAATCCGAACGGCCGCGTGCGCGCCATGCTGTCGCCGCGCAACGGCGGCGCAGCGCCGCTGAACGGCGCGTCGGCCACGCTCGCACCGTCCACCACGATCCAGGGAGCGCCGAACCAGTGAGCACCTCCGCGTCCCTCCCCAATCGCAAGCCGGCCGGCACCAGCAGTTCGCTGGCGGTCCGTAGCCTGAAAAAGCGCTACGGCTCGCGCACGGTCGTCAAAGATGTATCGCTCGACGTCAAAAGCGGCGAAGTGGTCGGTCTGCTTGGCCCCAACGGCGCCGGCAAGACCACCTCGTTCTATATGATCGTCGGCCTCGTGCCGCTCGATGCGGGCGAAATCGATCTGGACGGCAAATCGATCAGCTTGCTGCCGATTCATAAGCGCGCATCGCTGGGTTTGTCGTATCTGCCGCAGGAAGCGTCGGTGTTCCGCAAGCTCACCGTCGAAGAAAACATTCGCGCGGTGCTGGAATTGCAGCACGAAGACAACGGCAAGCGGCTCTCGAAAGACGCCATCACCAGCCGCACCGAAGCGTTGCTCGACGAACTGCAGATCGCTCACCTGCGCGAGAATCCGGCGTTGTCGCTGTCGGGCGGCGAGCGGCGCCGGGTTGAAATTGCGCGTGCACTGGCCACCAATCCGAGCTTCATTCTGCTCGACGAACCGTTCGCGGGCGTCGATCCGATTGCGGTTCTGGAAATCCAGAAGATCGTCAAGTTCCTGAAACAGCGCAATATCGGCGTGCTCATCACCGACCACAACGTGCGCGAAACGCTAGGCATCTGCGATCACGCATACATCATCAGCGACGGCAGCGTGCTGGCCGCCGGTGCGCCAAGCGACATCATCGAAAACGAAAGCGTGCGGCGCGTCTATCTAGGCGAACACTTCCGCATGTAAGTACACAAGGGATTGGCGGTGGAGCGAGCGCGCCTCACCCGCCGGCCCCTTTGCGGCAACCGCACATCAGCACTTTTGACCTGGGCCGTCCCGCGCCCAGCGCCGCCGAAAACCGGCGCACGCGTTATTGCGAATGCCGCAAGGTATCGCGGTCGTGGCAAACTCTCTACAATGAAAACCAACTTGCCATGAAAGCCAGCCTCCAACTCCGCCTATCGCAGCATCTTGCGCTGACCCCGCAACTGCAGCAGTCCATCCGGCTGCTTCAGCTGTCTACGCTCGAACTGCAGCAGGAAGTCGCAATGGCGATCTCGCAGAATCCGCTCCTCGAGAACGAGGATGACTGGATCGCGAGTCCCCTGCGCGTGGCGGCCGACGGCTCACTGATCGCCCAGGCGCCCAACTCCTCCGCGCCTCCCGACCAGATGGGCGGCAATACGTCGTCCTCGTCCACCAGCAGCAGCGAGCGCACCGAGAACGGCGAGCCGCAGGGCGTCGACGAATATAACAGCCTTGCGGGAGACAGCAACGGCGACGCGTCGCAATGGAATCTCGACGACTACGGCCGCTCCGGCAACGCGTCGGACGACGACGATCTGCCGCCGCTGCAAATCCACGAATCGAGCACCTCGCTGCGCGATCACCTGATGGCGCAATTGCGCGTTACCCAGGCGGGCCAGCGCGACCGCGCGCTGATCACCTTCCTGATCGAATCGCTCGACGACGACGGCTACCTCACCGCCACGCTGGACGAAGTGCTGGCCGACATGCCTGAAGAGCTCGAAGTCGACCTCGACGAATTGAACGCCGCGCTCGCGCTGCTGCATAGTTTCGACCCGGCAGGTGTCGGCGCGCGCTCCGCGTCCGAATGTCTCAAGCTGCAACTGCTGCGGCTCGACGGCTCGCCTACCCGCACGCTCGCGCTCGACATCGTTGCCCATCATCTGGAACTGCTCGCGGCGCGCGATTTCACACGCCTGCGCAAACATCTGAAGGCCAGCGACGACGACCTGCGCGATGCGCATCTGTTGATACGCTCGCTCGAGCCGTTTCCCGGCGCGGCTTACGGCAAGGCGGAAGCGGACTATGTCGTGCCGGACATCATGGTGCGCAAAACGGCACAGGGCTGGCAGGCAGAACTGAACCCGGAAGTCGTGCCGAAGCTGCGGATCAACCATCTTTACGCGAATATTCTGCGCAATAACCGGGGCGACCCGGGCAGCGGTTCGTTGCGCCAGCAACTGCAGGAAGCGCGCTGGCTGATCAAGAATATCCAGCAGCGGTTCGAGACGATCCTCAGGGTCGCGCAAGCTATTGTGGAGCGTCAAAAGAGCTTTTTTGTGCACGGCGAAATTGCCATGCGCCCCTTGGTTTTGCGGGAAATTGCTGATACGCTGGGCCTACACGAGTCGACTGTCTCGCGTGTGACAACCGGTAAATACATGCTGACCCCATTCGGGACGCTTGAATTTAAGTACTTCTTCGGATCACACGTCTCAACCGACACGGGCGGCGCGGCCTCCTCCACGGCGATTCGCGCGCTCATCAAGCAACTGATAGGAGCGGAAAACCCGAAATCTCCTCTTTCAGACAGCCGCATAGCCGAACTGCTGGCGGAACAGGGCTTCGTGGTCGCACGGCGTACCGTTGCGAAGTACCGCGAAGCGCTCAAGATTCCGGCAGTCAACCTGCGCAAGTCTCTGTAGCCCGTCGCCTCCTGCGGCGGGCATTTACCGGCCGCTCCGCAGTTGGCGGACAGGCCGGCCGATGCGACCTGCCAGAAGTCAGTCACCGGGGGGCGACTCAGGCAAGCCGACGATCGACCGGACCTACGTCATTGTGCGGAACAAGCGGCATCTAGCTTGGAGAAGCACTATGAATCTGCAGATCAGTGGACACCACCTCGAAGTAACGCCTGCGTTGCGCGAATACGTGATCACCAAACTGGATAGGGTGCTAAGACATTTTGATCAGGTCATCGACGGCAGTGTGGTCCTCTCGGTCGACAACCACAAGGAAAAGGAAAAGCGGCAAAAGGTTGAAATCAACCTGCATTTGAAGGGCAAAGATATTTTTGTCGAGAGTTGTGACAGCGACCTCTACGCTGCGATCGATCTGATGATCGACAAGCTCGACCGGCAAGTGATACGCCATAAAGATCGTCTGCAGGGCCATCAGCACGAGGCGATCAAGTACCAGCCGCTGGCGCCGCAAGTTGACGTGCCGCCGCAATAAGGGAAATTGGAAGGTTTTCCTTACCCAGCTAAACCGCCCGAAACCGGGCGGTTTTTCGTTTCTGGGCCGTTCCGGGGTTGATCTTGGGCCGCTTTTGAACCGCATGCAAGCCCCGTCTCGGGCTCCGGCGCCGCGACCGTTGTACCCATCGAACAAACCCATCACGCATCGATGGCGCGCCGCACCATCCGTGCCTACCCTGTTCTATAATGTTCCGGTTACCATCGGGGTCAAGCGAGCTCAAACGGAAGTTGGTCGGCCGGAGTCCTGCGCTTTCGGACTCCAATGCACATCGCCGTGAGCATCAAAACGAATGGAACACCACTCAAACGCCCCAGCGAGGAGAACCCAGGCCACGTTTTCGCCTGTCAACATGAATCGTTTAGCCAAATTTCTTCCCCTCGAGAACGTCGTCGTCGGACTATCGGTCACCAGCAAGAAACGCGTGTTCGAGCAAGCGGGCCTGATCTTCGAGAACCAGAACGGCATCGCCCGTAGCACGGTCACTGACAATCTGTTTGCGCGCGAGCGCCTCGGATCGACGGGGCTTGGTGAAGGCGTCGCGATTCCGCATGGCCGGATCAAAGGCTTGAAGCAGCCGCTCGCCGCGTTCGTCCGCCTCGCCGAAGCCATTCCCTTCGAATCGCCCGACGGTCAGCCGGTTTCGCTGCTGATCTTCCTGCTGGTGCCTGAACAGGCCACCCAGCAGCACCTCGAGATTCTTTCGGAGATCGCCCAGTTGCTGTCCGATCGCGAAGCCCGCGAGCGGCTGCACACGGAAGAAAATCGCGAAGCGTTGCATCGCCTGCTCACTCAGTGGCAACCTTGATGCATCGGCGGTTATCCGCACGCCGGTTCCCCGCGAGCTTGCGGGTTCGGCCCTGTATGGTGCGCGGTCCGCGTTAGCGCGGCCACACCTCGCCGGGCAAGCGGCCCACACTGGAGTCACTGACTCATGGATACGTCCAGCATCAACGCCCAGAGCATTTTCGACGACAACGCCGCCACGCTGAAGCTGAGCTGGCTGACGGGGCATGAAGGCTGGGAGCGCGGCTTTTCTTCGGAATCGGTCGCCAATGCCACGTCGAGCGCCGATCTTGTCGGCCACTTGAACCTGATCCACCCGAACCGGATTCAGGTGCTCGGCGACGCCGAAATCGACTACTACAAGCGCCAAACCGACGAAGACCGCTCGCGCCATATGGCCGAGCTGATCGCGCTGGAGCCGCCGTTTCTCGTGGTGGCGGGCGGCGTCGCCGCGCCGCCGGAACTGGTGCTGCGATGCACGCGTTCGTCGACGCCGCTCTTCACCACGCCGATGTCCGCCGCCGCGGTGATCGACAGCCTGCGCCTCTACATGTCGCGCATTCTGGCGCCGCGCGCCACGCTGCACGGCGTATTCCTCGACATCCTCGGCATGGGCGTGTTGCTTACCGGCGATTCGGGCCTCGGCAAGAGCGAACTCGGGCTGGAACTGATCAGCCGCGGCCACGGCCTCGTGGCCGACGACGCGGTGGATTTCGTGCGCCTCGGCCCGGATTTCGTCGAAGGGCGCTGCCCACCGCTGCTGCAAAACCTGCTCGAAGTGCGTGGCCTCGGGCTGCTCGACATCAAGACAATCTTCGGTGAAACCGCGGTACGCCGCAAAATGAAGCTGAAGCTGATCGTGCAACTGGTGCGCCGTCCTGACGGCGAATTCCAGCGGTTGCCGCTCGAAAGCCAAACCGTCGACGTGCTCGGCCTGCCGATCAGCAAAGTCACGATTCAGGTGGCGGCCGGCCGCAACCTCGCGGTGCTGGTCGAAGCGGCGGTGCGCAACACGATCCTGCAACTGCGCGGCATCGATACGTTGCGCGACTTCATGGACCGCCAGCGTCTGGCGATGCAGGATCCCGATAGCCAGTTTCCCGGCAAATTGATCTGAGTCCGTGTCACCGCGCCTCGCTTCGCGGCCAACGGCGGGCTGCGGGGCGCGCGCACGGAGACCAGATGCTATGATGAAATGTACGGATTTCACGACTCCATGCGCATAATCCTGATCACCGGTATTTCCGGCTCCGGCAAGTCAGTTGCCCTGAACGCGCTTGAAGACGCAGGCTATTACTGCGTCGACAATTTGCCGCCGCGTTTTCTGCCG
This sequence comes from Paraburkholderia sp. IMGN_8, assembly GCF_038050405.1. Classification (NCBI taxonomy): domain Bacteria; kingdom Pseudomonadati; phylum Pseudomonadota; class Betaproteobacteria; order Burkholderiales; family Burkholderiaceae; genus Paraburkholderia; species Paraburkholderia sp. IMGN_8. The sequence goes on from NZ_CP150900.1 coordinate 4,014,164, forward strand.
CAATTGGCCAATTACCTTGCCGAGGACGGGCAAGACCGCCTCGCGGTCGCTATCGATGCGCGCTCGAGCGCTTCGCTCGACGAAATGCCCGCGATGATCCGCGACTTGTCGCGCGCCCACGACGTGCGCGTCCTGTTCCTCAACGCAAGCACGCAATCGCTGATTCAGCGCTTCTCCGAAACACGCCGCCGGCATCCGTTGTCAGGCTCGACCGCGCACGACGCGGACGTCGGCCTGCTGACGTCGCTCGCCGAAGCGATCGAACGCGAACGCGAACTTGTGGCGGGCCTCGCCGAATTCGGCCACCAGATCGACACCAGCAATCTGCGCGCGAACGTGCTGCGCGCGTGGGTCAAACGCTTCATCGAGCAGGAGCATTCGGGTCTCGTGCTGATGTTCGAGTCGTTCGGCTTCAAACGCGGCGTGCCGCTCGATGCCGATTTCGTTTTCGACGTACGCACGCTGCCGAACCCGTACTACGATCATGAATTGCGACCGCTTACGGGCCTCGATAAGCCTGTGATTGATTTTCTCAATGCGCTGCCGGTCGTCCACGAAATGATCGAAGACATCGAGAAGTTTCTCGCCAAATGGCTGCCGCATTTCCGCGACGACAACCGCAGTTATCTGACCGTCGCAATCGGTTGCACGGGCGGCCAGCACCGCTCGGTGTTCATTGCTGAGACGCTCGCCGCGCGTCTCGCAAGTCAGGCGAATGTGATTGTGCGGCACCGCGATGCGCCGGTCGACATCGGCGAATCATCGAAGTTAGTGGCTTAACCGGCCGCATCGCGCGGCCTCAACTCGAAGCGTTGCGCCATGTCTTCTACTTCTACTGTGCTTGCCGATGTGCCGCTGTTTCCGCTGCATACGGTACTGTTCCCTGACGGGCTGCTGCCCCTGAAAATCTTCGAGGCGCGCTACCTCGATATGGCGCGCGACTGTCTGCGTGACAAAACGCCGTTCGGCGTGTGCCTGCTGAAAAGCGGCGCCGAAGTGGCGCGCGCCGAAGAGCCTTCGGTGCCCGAAGCAATCGGCTGTCTCGCCGAAATCGAAGAGTGCGATGTCGAAGCCTTCGGCATGCTGCTGATCCGCGCGCGCGGCACCAAGCGCTTCCGCCTCCTGTCGCATCGCGTGGAGAATAGCGGCTTGCTGGTCGGCATGGCCGAGCCGCTCGGCGACGACATGCCGCTCGAAGGCAATCAGCATCTGGCCAAATTCGGCGCGTGCGCGGAAGTGCTTGAACGAATCATCGCGACGATTCGCGAACGCGATCCGGATAGCTTGCCGTTCGCCGAACCGTTCAGGCTCGAAGATCCGTCGTGGGTGTCGAACCGTCTCGCCGAAGTGCTGCCGATCGCGCTGCGCGCCCGCCAGAAGCTGATGGAATTGCAGGACGCCGGCGCGCGGATCGACGTGGTTCATCACTACATGCAGCAGCATCAACTGCTGTAGAAGCCGCCGCCTCTAAAGCAGCGAACCTTGCAAACCATCCAGCAATTTGCGCACCGGCGCGGGCACGCCAAACGAATCGAGATCGCTTAGCGCAACCCACGCGGTGTCCGCGTCGCCTAACGTGGCCAACGCGCCTACAGCGCGGTCCAGGTCCGCAAGCCGCGGCTCGATATCCAGCCTGAAATGCGTAAATACGTGCGTGAGCGGCGCGAGCGGCGAGACCGCGCCATCGCTACCGAAGGCACGCGCACGCTCCGCCAGCGCGGCTTCGTCAGCAGCTTCGGGCAAGCTCCACAAGCCGCCCCAGATGCCCGACGGCGGGCGCTTTTCCAGCATCACGGCGTTGCCGTCGCGCAGCACCAGCATCCATGTGCGGCGCGTCGGCACCGTTTTCCTGGGCCGCGCAGTGGGCAGCTCGCGCTGCCGTCCCGTCACGTTCGCCACGCAATCTACCGCGAACGGGCAGCGTAAGCAGTTCGGCTTGCCGCGCACGCACAGCGTCGCCCCGAGGTCCATCAGACCTTGCGTGTAGGCGCTGACATCGTCGTCAGATGCATTCGACGGCAGCAGCGATTCCGCCAGCGTCCACATCGCGTTCTCAACCTTCTTCTCGCCGGGAAAACCTTCGACGCCGAATACGCGCGCCAGGACGCGCTTCACGTTGCCGTCGAGAATCGTCGCGCGCGCGCCGAACGCGAACGACGCGATCGCCGCCGCCGTCGAACGGCCGATGCCAGGCAATTCAGCGAGTTCATCGACCGACGCCGGAAACGCGCCGCCATGCTGCTCGACCACCGCTTGCGCGCAGCGATGCAGATTGCGCGCGCGCGAGTAGTAGCCGAGGCCGGCCCATAACGCCATTACGTCGTCGAGCGGCGCGGCGGCGAGCGCGGCGACGTCCGGAAAACGCGCCAGAAACTTCGCGTAGTACGGAATCACCGTCGACACCTGGGTCTGTTGCAGCATGATTTCCGACAACCAGATGCGATAGGGGTCGCGGGTGTTCTGCCACGGCAGGTCGTGACGGCCATGCTGGCGCTGCCAGCCAATCAGGCGGGCGGAGAAATCGGACAAGGCCGGATAACTTGACGCGGCAGGCGCGGCGGACGGGGTTAAGCGAGAGGGCATTGAAAAATTAGCGCTGGCAGGTCGGACAGAAGTAGGTCGAACGCTGCCCCTGCACGATTTGTTTGATTGGCGTTCCACACACGCGGCATGGCAGCCCCGCGCGATCATAGACGAAATAGTCGAGCTGGAAGTAACCGCTTTCACCATCGCTGCCGACGAAATCGCGCAACGTGCTGCCCCCCTTCTCGATCGCGGCGGCGAGCGTCACGCGCACCGCGTCCGCCAGCAAATCGTATCGAACCAGCGAGACACGGCCTGCCGCGGTAGTGGGGCGGATGCCGGCGCGAAACAGACTCTCGGACGCGTAAATATTGCCCACGCCGACCACGATTTCACCCGCCAGCAAAGCCTGCTTCACCGACACCTTGCGCTCACGCGTCAGCCGATGCATCAGCGCGCCGGTGAACGCCGGTGAAAACGGCTCCACGCCGAGGCTCGCGAGCAGCGGATGCTCGAGCACGTCGCCGGCTTCGCGCGGATGCCACAGCACCGCGCCGAAGCGGCGCGGATCACGGTAGCGCAGAATAAACTCGTCGAAAATCCAGTCGATGTGATCGTGTTTCGCCGCGGCCGGCGGGCGCGGCACGTGGCGCAGCACACGCAGCGTGCCAGTCATGCCCAGGTGCACAATGAACCATCCGGCGTCGATTTCGAACAGCAGGTACTTGCCGCGCCGCTCGACCTTGCGCACCACGCTGCCACGCAAGGTTTTCGCAAGGTCCGCCGGAATCGGCCAACGCAGTGCGGGCGTGCGCACATCGACGCGTTCAACCTTGCGCCCGGACACATACGGTTCGATTCCCCGTCGGGTAACCTCAACTTCTGGCAACTCTGGCATGTCTAACTGGTCTGCAACTTGCGTGAGTGGTTGTGCGCGTATTGTAGCGAGCGCGTTACAATCGTCCGAAACATTGAACGGATTTCCATGAACTTGTCCTTCGTGAAGCTGTTTTCGAAGCGCCCGGCAAACGCATCGCGCGTGCCGCACGCTGTCTCCGCTCGCCGGCTGCTCGGCGCCGCCGCGCTCGCCGTTTGGGCGCTGGCTGCCGTGCCCGCGCACGCGCAGGACCCCTCGCCAGACTCGGATGACACCTCCGTCACCCTGCCGGACCCGCTCGGCCCTGCGTCGGCAGAAGACCAGAAGTCTTTGCCGAACATCGCACTGTCGAGCCAGATCGTATTCCAGGTGCTCGCCGCCGAAGTCGCGTTGCAACGCGACCAGCCGGCACCCGCCTACCAGACCTACCTCGCGCTCGCGCGCGACACGCACGATCCGCGCATGGCGCAACGCGCCACTGAAATCGCGCTGGCCGCGCAGAGCCCGTCGGATGCCTTAGCCGCCGCGCAATTGTGGCAGCAGTATGCGCCGAGTTCGGAACGCGCCGCGCAACTCGATGCGTCGCTGCTCGTGCTGTCCGGCAAACCTGACGACGCCGCGCCGCTCCTCGCGAACGAACTGGCAAAGGTGCCAGCCGAGAATCGCGGCAGCGCGATCCTCGCGCTGCAACTGCTGATCTCGCGCGGTCCGAACCGGATCGGCGGCTTGCATGTGCTGCAGGATCTGCTGAAGAACGACATGAACCGGCCCGAAGCTCAACTGGCCATCGCGCGTCAGCAGCTCGTTTCGGACGACGCGCCGGGCGCGCGCAAGTCGCTCGAACAGGCGCTTACGCTCAAGCCCGACTATCTGCCGGCGGCGCTGATGCTGTCGCAGATGGGCCCGGAGGAGCGCAAGGAAGGCATCGCGTCGCTCGAAAAGTACGTGCAGCAGAATCCGAAATCGCACGACGCGCGTCTCGCGCTCGCGCAGATGTATCTCGCGAGCGACCGTCTGGACGACGCGCAGAAGCAGTTCGAGATCATGCACAAGAACAACGCGAAGGACCTCACGCCGCTAATGGCGCTCGCGCTGATCAAGATCCAGCAAAAGAATTTGACCGAGGCGCAAACGTACCTCACCCAGTACGCGCAGCAAGCCGACAAAACGCCGGGCGCCGATCCGGGCCAGGCGTACATCTACCTTGCGCAACTGTCGCTCGAACAGAAGAACGAAGCGGCGGCGAGCGACTGGCTGAACAAGATTTCCCCGTCGAGCCAGCAGTACATGCCGGCGCAGATCACGCGTGCGCAATTGCTCGCCAAGCAGGGTAAGACCGAAGACGCGCGCAACCTGCTGGCCGGCCTGCAGGCGCCCGATCCGCGTGACCAGGCGCTGATCGCGCGTACTGATGCGGCAATTCTGTTCGACGCGAAACGCTATCCCGAGGCGGAAGCGAGCCTGCAAAAAGCCACCGCGAATTTCCCGGACGATCCCGATCTGACCTACGACTACGCGATGGCCGCCGAAAAGACCGGCCATTACGACATCATGGAAGCGCAGTTGCGCAAGCTGATCCAGACGCAGCCGGACAATCCTCAGGCGTATAACGCGCTCGGCTATTCGCTGGCCGATCGCAATCAGCGCCTGGCGGAAGCGAACAGGCTGGTCGAGAAGGCTTCGTCGCTGGCGCCGAACGACGCGTTCATCATGGACAGCGTCGGCTGGGTCAAATACCGGATGGGCAATACGTCGGACGCGATCAAGCTGCTGCGCAAAGCCTACGACATCCAGCCGAATGCCGAAATCGGCGCGCACCTCGGTGAAGTGTTGTGGAAAACGGGTGCGCAGGATCAGGCACGCGCCGCTTTCCGCGATGCTCGCAAGCTCGAACCGGACAACGACACGCTTGTTAAAACACTGCAACGTCTCCAGGTAAACGATCTTTGATGCGTCTTTCCTGCTTGTTTTCTTATCCCCGGGCGCCGCGTGGCGCGGTGCTCGGACTTGCAGCGGCGGCTGTCGTCGTGTTGGCTGGTTGTGCATCGGTGAAGCCGCAAGGGCCGTCCATGTCGAATGCCGCGACATCCGTCACTGCGCAAACGAGCCGCGCTTATCAAGGGCGGTTCTCGATCCAGTACAACGATCAGAACGGCCAGCAGCGCAACGCGTACGGCAACTTCGCCTGGCAGGAAACCGGCGACACCGTCACTTTGCAATTGCGCAATCCGCTCGGCCAGACGCTCGCGATCGTGACTTCATCGCCGGCTTCGGCCACGCTCGAGTTACCGAACCGCCAGCCGCTCACCGCCGACAACGTCTCCACGCTGATGCAGAATGCGCTCGGTTTCGCGCTGCCGGTCGAAGGACTGCGCTATTGGCTGCAGCCGTCGCCTGCGCCGACTTCGCGTGCGAGCACCGAGAAGGATCCTGAACAGCCGTCGCGCCTGAAACAGATTACGCAGGACGGCTGGACGATCGACTACCTGGCGTACGCCGACGCGCCGGCCACTGGCGTGAAACGCGTCAACCTGAGCCGCTCGGAACCGCCGCTCGACATCAAGCTCGTGCTGGATCAGTAGCCTCGCCTGTTCGCGCAACCTTGACGCTTCTTTGGCGCCGCTTTGGCGCATGTAGCCCAGACTCATGATCGAAACGACCGACGCGCTGCGCGATTGCCTCGCGCCAGCGAAGCTGAACCTCTTCCTGCACATCACCGGCCGACGCCCGGACGGTTATCACACGCTGCAAACGGTCTTCCAGTTACTCGACTGGGGCGACACACTCCATTTCACCCGGCGCAACGACGGCCTCGTCACACGCAGCACCGAGATCGCTGACGTCCCACCAGAGCACGACCTCACTGTTCGCGCAGCAACACTCCTGAAAGCGCATACGGGCTCGCCGGAAGGCGTCGACATCGAAATCGAGAAGCGCCTGCCGATGGGTGCGGGCCTGGGTGGCGGCAGCTCCGACGCGGCCACCACACTGCTTGCGCTGAACCGCCTGTGGAAGCTCCATCTCCCGCGCCTTGAGTTGCAGGAGCTGGCGCTGAAGCTCGGCGCCGACGTGCCATTTTTTATTTTTGGGAAAAATGCGTTCGCACAGGGTGTCGGAGAAGCATTAGACGTTGTACAATTGCCGCCGCGCCATTTCCTGGTAGTGACGCCGAGGGTTCATGTTCCGACTGCAGCGATTTTTTCCGAAAAAGCGTTGACAAGAGATTCAAAACCCCTCACAATTACGGACTTTCCTGCAGAACTTAGCTGCAACACTGAATGGCCGGAAAGCTTCGGCCGGAATGACATGCAGCAGGTTGTCGTAGGGAAGTACGCGGAAGTAGCGCGGGTGCTGCGGTGGTTTGAAAACATCGCGCCAGCGCGGATGTCTGGATCAGGTGCAAGTGTATTTGCAGCGTTTCGTAGTAAAGCTGAAGCAGAAGCGGCGCAAGCCAAGCTGCCAGCCGAATGGAACAGCGCAGTGACTGCCGGCCTCGATCAGCATCCACTCTTTGCTTTCGCGTCATAAGTTTTGCATCGTCGAACGAAACTCCACGTTCGGCGGAGCTTAAAGTTAGTGTAGGGGAGTCGCCAAGCTGGTTAAGGCACCGGATTTTGATTCCGGCATGCAAAGGTTCGAATCCTTTCTCCCCTGCCAAAAATTCTCGCATTTCCCCTCGCCCCCAGCCTGAAGTAGGTGCACGATGAGCAGCCATGACGGCCTGATGGTTTTTACTGGCAACGCAAATCCCGCGCTTGCACAGGAAGTCGTCAAAATCCTCGGTATTCCCCTCGGCAAAGCAATGGTTAGCCGTTTCTCGGACGGTGAAATCCAGGTCGAGATTCAGGAAAACGTGCGTGGCAAGGATGTCTTCGTCCTGCAGTCCACCTGCGCGCCGGCGAATGACAATCTGATGGAACTGATGATCATGGTCGATGCGCTCAAGCGCGCATCCGCTGGCCGGATCACCGCGGCCATCCCCTACTTCGGTTATGCCCGCCAAGATCGACGCCCGCGTTCGGCGCGCGTCGCCATCTCGGCGAAGATCGTGGCGAATATGCTGGAAATCGCCGGCGTCGAGCGGATCATCACGATGGATCTGCACGCCGACCAGATTCAAGGCTTCTTCGACATCCCGGTCGACAACATCTACGCTACGCCCGTGCTGCTCGGCGATCTGCGCAAGCAGAACTATGAGAACCTGCTGGTCGTGTCGCCGGACGTCGGCGGCGTGGTGCGTGCCCGGGCATTGGCCAAGCAACTGAATTGCGATCTCGCGATCATCGACAAGCGCCGCCCCAAGGCGAACGTTGCCGAAGTGATGAACATCATCGGTGAAGTCGAAGGCCGTACCTGCGTGATCATGGACGACATGGTCGACACCGCCGGCACGCTCTGCAAGGCAGCTCAGGTTTTGAAGGAACGCGGTGCGAAGCAGGTGTTCGCTTACGCTACCCACCCGGTTCTGTCGGGCGGTGCAGGCGAGCGTATCGCAGCTTCGGCACTCGACGAACTCGTTGTCACCGACACGATCCCCCTCGGTGAAGAAGCCCGCTCGTGCGCCAAGATCCGTTCGTTGACCAGCGCCGGCCTGCTTGCCGAAACGTTCTCGCGGATTCGCCGCGGCGATTCGGTGATGTCGCTGTTCGCTGAAAGTTAAGTATTTGCGAGGGCGCAGCGCGTTGCACTATCGCACGCTGCGCTTTTGCACAATCGGCATGAACGAACGAAGGTTCGTGCCGCCGTTCTGGGGCCTCAGCCATAATGGCTTGCGGGCCCCGTTTTTACTGCCTGGTCGCGGGCAGTGCATTGGAGATTCAAATGAAAGTAGTCGCTTTCGAGCGTAACCTGCAAGGTACGGGTGCGAGCCGCCGCCTGCGTAACTCGGGCAAGACCCCGGGTATCGTATATGGCGCTGGTGCTGAAACGCAATTGGTCGAACTGGACCACAACGCGCTGTGGCACGCGCTGAAGAAAGAAGTTTTCCACTCGTCGATTCTCGACCTGGAAGTCGGTGGCAAGTCGCAACAGGTTCTGCTGCGCGACGTGCAATACCACCCGTTCCGTCAGCTCGTGCTGCACGTGGACTTCCAACGTGTCGACGCGAAGAAGAAGCTGCACACCAAGGTGCCGCTGCACTTCATGAACCAGGAAACCAACCCGGCAGTGAAGCTGTCGAGCGCGGTGATCTCGCACGTCCTCAACGACATCGAAATCGAGTGCCTGCCGTCGGCACTGCCGGAATTCCTCGAAGTCGACCTCGCGAAGATCGAAGCCGGTCAATCGCTGCACGCGAAGGACATCGTCCTGCCGGCAGGCGTCGCGCTGGTTGCTCACGTTGAAGCAGAAAACCCGGTCGTCGCTGCTGCAACGATCCCGGCTGGTGCAATCGCTGAAGGCGACGCCGCTGCTGCAAGCGAAGGCGAAACGCCGGCTGCTTAAGCTGCGCTGAGCGAGCAATCCTCTCGATCCGTTTCAATGAAACGGTCGATGTGACCCGCCGAGGTTCGCCCCGGCGGGTTTTTTTTCGTTTTTTTCAGCCCGGTTGCGTTCGGCATCCGGGCCAGATGGACCCACGCAATCATGATCAAGCTGATCGTCGGGCTCGGCAATCCGGGCGCCGAATACACTGCGACGCGTCACAATGCCGGCTTCTGGCTGGTCGATCAACTGGCGCGCGAAGCACGCACGACGCTGCGCGACGAGCGGCGCTTCCACGGCTTCTACGCGAAAGCGAGGCTTCATGGCGAAGAAGTGCATCTGCTGGAACCGCAGACGTTTATGAACCGCTCGGGTCAGTCGGTCGTTGCGCTCGCACAGTTCTTCAAGATCCTCCCTGACGAGATTCTGGTCGCCCACGACGAACTCGATATGCCGCCAGGCGGCGTCAAACTGAAGCTTGGCGGCGGCAGTGGCGGTCACAATGGGCTGAAAGACATCACCGCCCATCTGTCGTCGCAACAGTATTGGCGGCTGCGGATCGGCATCGGTCATCCGCGCGATCTGATTCCCGAAAGCGCGCGCGCCGGCGCGAAGCCGGATGTCGCCAATTACGTGCTGAAACCGCCGCGGCGGGAGGAACAGGACGCGCTCGATGCGTCGATCGAACGGGCGCTTGCCGTGATGCCGCAGATTATCAAAGGCGAACTCGAACGCGCGATGATGCAGCTGCATCGCAATTCCTAAGGCCCTCACCTACACGCACCTGCACCCGCCGCAACGCCGCATAGCTACCGACAGGAGATTCGCTTGAGCCGCTATTGGAGTGACATCGTTCACCGTCTGACGCCGTATGCGCCGGGCGAGCAGCCCGCGCTCGCGCATCCGGTGAAACTGAACACCAACGAGAACCCGTATCCGCCGTCGCCGCGCGTGGTCGAAGCGATCCGCCAGGAACTAGGCGATGCGGGCGAGTCGCTAAGGCGCTATCCCGATCCGACCGCACGCAAGCTCCGCGAAACAGTTGCCGCGTATCACGGTATTCGCCCGGAGCAGGTGTTCGCGGGCAACGGCTCGGACGAAGTGCTGGCGCTCACCTTTCAGGCGTTGCTGAAGCACGATGAGCCGCTGCTGTTTCCGGATATCACGTACAGCTTCTATCCGACGTACGCGCGGCTGTTTGAGGTCAACTATCGGACTGTCGCGCTCGACGACGCCTTCGCGATCAATGTCGACGATTACGCGGCGCCTAACGGCGGCGTGTTGTTCCCGAATCCGAATGCACCGACGGGACGTCCTCTGCCGCTCGCCGATATCGAGCGTCTGGTGGCGAGAAACACCGATTCGGTCGTGGTGATCGACGAGGCCTATGTCGATTTCGGCGCCGAATCGGCCATCAAGCTGATTGACCGCTATCCGCATCTACTGGTGGTTCAAACGGTATCGAAGTCGCGTTCGCTCGCCGGGATGCGTGTCGGCTTCGCGTTCGGCAATCCGGAGTTGATCGACGCGCTAAACCGCGTGAAGGACAGCTTCAACTCGTATCCGCTCGACCGACTGGCACAAGTTGCGGCGATCGCCGCGTACGAAGACTACGCCTGGTTCCGCCGCAATTGCGCCAAGGTGGTTGCGAGCCGTGAGCGGCTGGCCGCAGGGTTGACGGCGCTGGGCTTCGAGGTGGTGCCGTCGGCGGCGAATCTGCTGTTCGCGCGCCACAAAGGCTACGACGCAGCGACGCTCACGGCACGGCTAAGGAAAAAGGAAATTTTCGTGCGCCATTTCAAGGCGCCGCGAATCGACCAGCATTTGCGGATCTCGGTCGGCACCGACGCCGAATGCGACATCCTGCTGAACGCGTTGCGCGACATTTTCAGCGCTTACGTCGGGTAACAACGCGCCGCCCGAACAAGGGCGAAGGGCGAAGGGCAAAGCGCGACGCAAAAACCGCGGCGAGGCGAGCGCCTCGCCGTTCATCACGCGCCCTTCGCGGCCTGCAACGCGTGGTACTTCGCCATCAACCCTTGCGGCGTTTCCAGGTGCTGCGGGTCGCGCGGAATGCACTCGACCGGACACACCTGAATACACTGCGGCTCGTCGAAATGGCCAACACACTCGGTGCATTTCTTCGGGTCGATCACGTAGATTTCCGGGCCCATCGAAATCGCGTCGTTCGGGCACTCGGGCTCGCACACGTCGCAATTGATGCACTCGTCGGTAATCATCAAGGCCATGCTTCTCTCACTTCGCGCCGGCCGGAGCCGACTTTCATCCGTCGAACCGATAGTTTACGCCGGTTACGGTTGCGCGGCCGAAGCGCCGTTATCCTGATCCAGCGCAGCAACCTTTTCCTTCAGCCATTTTTCGACCGACGGGAACACGAATTTGCTGACATCGCCGCCCAGTTGCGCGATTTCACGCACGATCGTGCCCGAGATGAACTGGTATTGATCGGACGGGGTCATGAACATGGTTTCGACGTCCGGCAACAGATAACGATTCATGCCGGCCATCTGGAACTCGTATTCGAAATCCGACACCGCGCGCAGGCCGCGCACGATCACCCGTGCGTTATTGCTTCGGACGAAATCCTTTAGCAGGCCCTTGAAGCTCATCACCTGAACATTCGGGTAGTGGCCGAGCACTTCATGGGCAATGTCGAGGCGCTCTTCGAGCGTGAAGAACGGCTTTTTGTTACGGCTGTCGGCAACGCCCACCACCAGCGTGTCGAAAATACTCGACGCGCGTCGAACGAGGTCTTCGTGACCGCGCGTCAGCGGGTCGAACGTGCCCGGGTACACGGCGACTACCATGAGACTTCTCCTCTCTTCAGACAAATGGGCACGTCAAAGCGTCCACGCGACGCATTTGGCACCGACCGCGCGCGTGACGGCAAACTGTCCGGCGCTTGTTATGGAACGCGCATTATTCCTCATTTTCGCGCTGCAGCAAATGAAAGTGGACAGCACCCGCTTTGCCTTGCCGCACGATTTCCCATCCGGCGAGCGCCTTGTTCCCATCGAGCTCGAGCGCGGCGCCCGCTTCGACATACAGAAAGCCATGCGCGCTCAGCAACGGCACGGCCAACGCGAGCGCCTGGTCGAGCAGATCGTCGCCGAACGGCGGATCGAGAAATACTACGTCGAACGATCCGGGTGCGAGACTCGCGGCAAGCCGCAAGCCGTCTGCCTCCGCGATTTCGATCGTGCGCGCCGACAGGCGCTCCTGGTTCGCGCGCAGCTGGCTCGCAGCCCGCGCATTGCGCTCGACCATCAACACCCGTGCCGCGCCGCGCGAGGCCGCCTCGAAGCCCAGCGCGCCGCTACCGGCGAACAGATCGAGGCAACGCTGGCCGTCCAGACGTTGACCGAGCCAGTTGAACAGCGTTTCGCGCACGCGGTCGGGCGTAGGCCGCAGACCGTCGAGGTCGAGTACGGGCAGCGGCGTGCGCTTCCAGTCGCCGCCGATGATACGGATAGCGTGCGCTTTGCCGCCTTTGGATGAAGCGCCGTGGGCGCGTGAAGGTGCGGAACGGGGCATGCAGTTTCGATAACGTAAAAAAGCGCCCGCCACGTCGATGCGGGCGGGCCGGAGCGCCAACGTTACCACAGGGACGCGCAGCGTCCAGCCTGGCCGTTCGGCCTATACGACGCGTAGCGGCGCGCCTGATAAAATGTGCGGCTTCCAGCGCCTTGCATCCCGCATCGCAACGCTGCCTGCCGCTCCTGCCGGTCTTGTGCCGGCTGCGCGCATCGGCGCGCGCTCTCACCACGCCAGATCATGTTCAGCTTTTTCAAACGATTCAAGGGTTCGAAAGAGTCCGATAACGCGCCAGAAGAATCGCAGACGGCGCCGGAAGGCTTAGCGCCCGAGACCGCCGTAGAGGCGCCGGCAGCGCCCGCGGTGCAGCCGGCAGCCACTGCGCCGGCAAACGAGCCGCAGCCTGACGAGCTCACGCCGGAAACCGTCGAAATCGTCCCGCCGCCGGTACAGGACGCGGGTGCGAAGCGATCCTGGCTGACGCGCCTGAAAACCGGCCTGTCGAAGACGAGTTCGAGCCTGACCGGTATTTTCGTCGGCACGAAGATCGACGAGGACCTGTACGAAGAACTGGAAACCGCGCTGCTGATGTCGGATGCGGGCGTCGACGCTACCGAATTCCTGCTTGAATCGTTGCGTGAGAAAGTGCGCGCCGAGCGCCTCACCGACCCGCAACAGGTGAAAACGGCGCTGCGCACGCTGCTGGTCGGTCTTCTCAAGCCGCTGGAAAGCTCGCTGATGCTCGGCCGCGCGCAACCGCTCGTGATGATGATCGCCGGCGTGAACGGCGCGGGCAAGACCACCAGCATCGGCAAACTCGCCAAGCATCTGCAGAGCTTCGATCAATCGGTGCTGTTGGCCGCGGGCGATACCTTCCGCGCCGCCGCGCGCGAGCAACTGGCTATCTGGGGACAGCGCAACAACGTGACGGTGGTGTCGCAGGAAAGCGGCGATCCGGCAGCGGTGATCTTCGACGCGGTCGGCGCCGCCCGTGCGCGCAAGATCGACGTGCTGATGGCCGACACCGCCGGCCGTCTGCCGACCCAACTGCACCTCATGGAAGAACTGCGCAAGGTGAAGCGCGTGATCGGCAAGGCGCAAGACGGCGCGCCGCACGAAGTGCTGCTGGTGATCGACGCGAACACCGGCCAGAACGCGCTCGCCCAGGTGAAAGCGTTTGACGATGCGCTCGGCCTCACCGGCCTGATCGTGACCAAGCTCGACGGCACGGCCAAGGGCGGCATTCTTGCGGCGATCGCGCGGCAGCGTCCGATTCCGGTGTACTTCATCGGCGTCGGCGAAAAGGTTGAGGATTTGCAGCCGTTTAGCGCGGAAGAGTTTTCGGACGCGTTGCTGGGCGCTTGAGCAACCGGGCAGCGCAAACCAAAAAGGGCGCTCCGCGGAGCGCCCTTTATTCATTCAAGCAACAACCTCATTCCGCGTCCGGCTGCGCACCGGGCGCCGCACGCGCGAACGCATCGAGTTGCATCGCGTGATCGTAGATGCGCTGAATCGTCGGGAACCGCGCGGTGTCGATCTTGAAGCGCTGCGCGTTGAACACCTGCGGGATCAGGCAGGCGTCGGCCAACGTCGGCTGATCGCCGAAGCACAGTTTGCCGGTGCGCGAATCGCCCGCCAGATGCGCATCGAGCGTCGTAAAACCCGCCTCGACCCAATGCCGGTACCACGCGTCCTTCGCGTCGTCGTCGAGGCAGAGCGTGTGCTTCAGGTACTTCAGCACGCGCAGGTTGTTCAGCGGATGAATCTCGCACGCGACCTGCAACGCCACCGAGCGCACATACGCGCGATCGGCCGGCGCCGCCGGCAGCAGCGGCGGCTCGGGATGCGTTTCCTCCAGATACTCGATGATCGCCAGCGACTGCGGGATCACTTCGTTGCCGTCGACGAACGTCGGCACGATACCGTCCACATTCACCTTGCGATACTCGGGCTTCAACTGCTCGCCGCCGTCGCGCACGAGGTGCACGGGCACGTAGTCGTACGCCAGGTTCTTCACGTTCAGCGCGATGCGCACGCGATAGGACGCCGAGCTACGGAAATAGCTGTAAAGCTTCATGTTGTGTGTCTCCTCCGCCCGTATTCAGACCACGCGTACGCTGAACTCGCCAATTCCGTCCACGCCACCCTTCATCAGGTCGCCCTGCACCACCGCGCCGACGCCTTCCGGCGTGCCGGTGAAAATCAGATCGCCCGGTTGCAGTTCAAACAGCGTCGACAGATACGCGATCGTCTCGCCCACCGACCAGATCAACTGCGACACGTCCGAGCTTTGTTTTTCGTCGCCGTTCACCGACAACCAGATCGCGCCCTTGTCGACATGTCCGACTGCGGCCACCGGATGAATCGGACCGATTGGCGCCGAATGATCGAAGCCCTTCGCGATATCCCACGGACGACCCAGCTTCTTCGCCTCGGCCTGCAGATCGCGGCGCGTCATGTCGAGCCCCAGCGCATAGCCATAGACGTGGTCGAGCGCGCTCTCGGCGGGAATGTTCTTGCCGCCCTTGCCGATCGCCGCCACCAGTTCCATCTCGAAGTGCACGTTCTTCGATTGTGACGGATAGGGGAATTCGCCGGTCGCGCCAGGCGCCACGTACAGCACGGCATCGGCCGGCTTGGTGAAGAAGAACGGCGGTTCGCGGTCGGGGTCATGTCCCATCTCACGCGCGTGCGCCTCGTAGTTGCGGCCCACACAGTAGATGCGACGTACCGCGAACTGCTCGCTGGACCCCACGACCGGCACCGCAACCACCGGTGCGGGTGCAAATACGTAACTCATCCCGTTCTCCGTTTTTTGAATTGTGCCGCCAGCGCAGCGATAAAATATTAAGTGTAACGCGCTGGCAAGCACGACGCGCATTGAGACGCACGGCCGGCTGCGCCGGCGCATCGTCTCGCGAGATCGCCATAGATGCGATACTCACGCTGAATAGTGTCCTTTGAATACGGTGGCCGACCGCTCTGAAGCGGCACGCCGCCCCGTCACACTGCGCCCGATGACTGACTCCGCCGATACCGCCATCCCCTTCCCCTGTGCCCGCTTCATCAAGGAAATCGGCCGCGGCCCGAACGGCGCCCGCGCACTGAGCGCCGAGGATACCCGCGCGCTCTATGGCGCAATGCTCGACGGCCGCGTGTCCGACCTCGAACTCGGCGCGGTGCTGCTCGCCTATCGCGTAAAGGGCGAAACAGCAGACGAACTCGCCGCGATGCTGGCCGGCGCGCACGCGTCGTTCGAACCGATTCATTTGCCGCACGGCGCGTTCCGGCCCGTTTCGATCCCGAGTTACAACGGTGCGCGCAAACAGCCGAATCTCGTGCCGCTGCTGGCGTTGCTGCTGGCGCGCGAAGGCGTGCCGGTGCTGGTGCACGGCATCACCGAAGATCCGGGCCGAGTAACGAGCGCTGAAATCTTCACGCATCTGCAAATTCCGCACGCGCAAAACCACGCGGATATCGAAGACGGTCTCGCGGAGCGGCGTCTCGCATTCGCGCCGATCGGCGTGCTCGCACCCAGGCTGGCGCGGCTCCTCGCTTTGCGTCGCCGTATGGGCGTGCGCAATTCGACGCATACGCTCGTAAAGATCTTGCAACCGTTCGCGCCCGCCGGCCTGCGACTCGTGAACTACACGCATCCGCCGTATCGGGACAGTCTTACGCAACTGTTCAACACGCATCCGGACGCCGCGGCAGGCGGCGCCCTGCTTGCGCGCGGCACCGAAGGCGAAGCGGTAGCCGACACGCGGCGTCAGGTACAGGTCGACTGGCTGCACGACGGCATCTGCGAAACGCGCGTGCCGCACGAGCGTTCGTCGCCCGATGCGCCTGACGTCGAGTTGCCCGAAGCACGCGACGCTCCCACCACGGCCGCGTGGATCGACGCCGTGCTGCGTGGCGAAGCGCCAGTGCCGAGCGCAATTTCGCGGCAAGTCGAACTGATCGTGGACGTCGCGAAAACGCCTGTGTGACGGGCGTTGCGCGACCATGATGCGATCTTTACAGCAACGCTCGCCGCGCAAAACGTAAAGACAGCCGGTTGACACGGCGGCGCCCGCTGTCATACATTCAACCCATGCGTTCCCTTCCGAACACCCCCCGAATTACCTCCGGCCGCCTGGCGCGGCCCCTATCGCTACGTCTAGCGTAAGTCAGACGTAGCGCCGCGCGTTGGCAGCTCAGGTTGCTCTAAGCGCGGTCTTCAAGGCAGTTCCTCGCAGTTACCGTTTCACTCCCGACCGTAGTTCTTCACAACCTGTAGTCGTTTGCATTCGTCCGTTTACCGCTCGGACGAATCGCGAGGGTCAAATGCACGTTGCATGGGCATCATCCACGTCCGTTTTCGTCGTCGCCATGACGTTTTTTGTTCGCGCCCGTTCGTTGTTGCCGCTAGCAATCGGCCGGCGGACCGTGCACCTGTGGCAGCCCGCCAACCGCTCGACGCCACACCCTTTCGCTTACGACAAATCGAACGAGGCTCATCATGTTGCGCAATCCCGCTGAAAAATACCGTCCCTTTCCCGCCGTGCGCCTGACCGGCCGAAAATGGCCGGGCCGCACGATCAACCAGGCGCCGATCTGGATGAGCACCGATCTGCGCGATGGCAATCAATCGCTGATCGAATCGATGAACGCCGCGCAGAAGCTCGAATTCTTCGAAATGCTGGTGGCGATCGGCTTCAAGGAAATCGAAGTCGGCTTTCCGTCGGCCTCGCAAACCGACTTCGATTTCGTGCGCAAGCTGATCGACGAGCACCGCATTCCCGACGATGTGACCATCGAAGTATTCGTGCCGGCACGCGCCGAGTTGATCGCGCGGACTTTCGACTCGCTCGAGGGCGCACCACGCGCCATCGTGCATCTGTACAACGCGATCTGTCCGTCGTTTCGCAAGATCGTCTTCAACCAGTCGAAGGACGAAATCAAGGCGCTGGCCGTCGAAGGCACGCTCGTCATCAAAGAGCACGCGCAGGCGCGGCCCGCCACGCGCTGGACGTTCCAGTATTCGCCGGAAACCTTCAACATGGCCGAGCTCGCCTTCGCGCGCGAAGTGTGCGACGCGGTTGCGCAGACGTGGCGGCCCACGCGCGATCACAAGATGATCGTCAACCTGCCCGCGAGCGTCGAGGCCGCGACGCCGAACGTGTTTGCCGATCAGATCGAATGGATGGACCGCAACCTCAGCTACCGCGACAGCATCGTGCTGTCAGTGCATCCGCATAACGATCGGGGCACCGCGGTGGCCGCGGCGGAACTCGCGCTGCTGGCGGGTGCGGACCGCATCGAAGGGTGTTTGTTCGGCAACGGCGAGCGCACCGGCAACGTAGATCTTGTGACGCTCGCAATGAACCTCGATACGCGAGGCATCGACCCGGGCCTCGATTTCTCCGATATCGATGCAGTGCGGCGCATGGTCGAGCGCTGCAACCAGATTCCGGTGCATCCACGCCATCCGTATGCGGGCGATCAGTCAGGAAAAGCTGTCATGGCGGGAGGCACGCCGGCCGTGCCCGATGCCGTGGACCAGGATCACGTGTTATCGATGGAAATGGACCACCGCGTGGTGGCCTGACACGGCCTGACGTTGCGTCAGGCGCGGCACACCCCGCCCGCGCCCCGCTGCTGGCCGCTCACAAAGCGCAACCGGCGAAACGCGGCGAGCTCACGAGGCTCGCCCAACGGCTCACTCGATCGCGCAACGCGTCGCCTGCCAGGCGATCAGGCGCCATTGCCCATCTTCCTGCGTATGGATCGCCGTGTATGCAATCGGAAACAGCAACGCCCCGTTATTCGCTTCCATCTCGATCAGCGCCCGCCCGGTGACGACGCAGGTCTCTCGCCCGACCGGCAGCACCTCTTGCGACTGCACCTCGATCTGCCGATAGCGGCGGCGCCCCGCTGTAATGCCGTCGATGAACTGCCGCTTCGTTTCGCGCTTGCCGTTCGTGTGGACATAGCTCACGTTCTCCGCGAGCAGCGTATCGAGCGACGGCCCGTCGCCGTCTACCATCGCGCGAAAGCGCTCGCGCTCGAGCCCGCGAATCGCTTCGATCATTTTTGCCGCCATTGCTCAGCCCCTCGCACCGATGAGCCGAACGCGGCCACGGTCGTCAGAAGTTATATTGCAAATATAGCTGGCTGAAATTTATACCAGGATTCGGCTCTTTGATACCGCCATTGGAAATATGCTGGAACCGGTAGCCCGCCAGATACTGCTGGTGGCTGCCGAATTGCACGCCGACGCCCGCCGTCTCGGCGAACTGGAAAGCCGTCCCGAGGCTGAACGACGTAGAAATTCTGGGACTCGACAGCAGCCGGATGCCCGCACCCGCTTCAATATAAGGGCGGATCGAGCCTGAACCCTTGATGAAACGGATGATCGGCGTCACGCCGATTTCGCCGATGTTGCTGTGTACGTCCCCTTCGTTCGTATGCCACCAGGCCAGGTGCGCTTCGCCGATCAGCGAGAAGTGCCAGTCGCCGATCTGCCACCACGTCAGATTCGGATCCCAGACGAAGCCGAGATCGAACTTTTTCACATGGTGATCCGCCACGCCCGCGGCGACTTGCACCCCGAACTGATCGGCCGCGGCCAATCCCGATATCCCAAACAACGCAGCCGCAGAAGCGACTTTTAGAGCCAGACCACGCAAAGCCTTTTTTTTGTTCTTCATCGAACACCCAAAGCTATGGTCAAACGTTGATGATGTTTTACAGTCTCGCCTATTCTAAATACAAATCGGATCTGGCGCTTCGTATGAAGAAACCAAAATTTTTGCAATTAGTCACTTCAATTTTAGAAAATATCGGTCACTTATAAGTATGAAGATGACTTGCCAGGGTAAATCCTACGGCTTGCACACAGCCGGCAGCAGGAGCGTATCATGGCTATTGAATTCAGAATTTCAATAGCAAAAGACGGAACCTGGATGACCCTACGCCCTCTAAGTATTAGCACTCGGGAAATCAGAGTGCTAACATCCAACGCTGGAGTCGATCCCTGACCACGCTTTTGTCTGATTCCAAAGGAGTTTCCTACGTGAGCCATGCAATGACCCTTCCGAATACTCTGAGCCCGTTGTCGGCTAAGGCCGCTTCGGCAGGTGCGCTGGCGCTCTCGCATTCCTCGCTGCTGCCCGGTCAACTGGGCAATATCGACGCCTACATCCAGGCCGTAAATCGGATTCCGATGCTGACGCCGGCGGAAGAGCGCCAGTTCGCCACCGAATTTCGCGAGCAGGACAATCTCGAGTCCGCGCGCCGTCTCGTCCTGTCGCATCTGCGGCTGGTCGTGTCGATCGCGCGCAACTATCTCGGTTATGGCCTGCCGCATGCCGACCTGATCCAGGAAGGCAATATCGGCCTGATGAAGGCCGTGAAGCGCTTCGACCCGGAGCAGAACGTGCGCCTCGTGTCGTACGCCATGCACTGGATCAAGGCTGAGATCCACGAGTACATTCTGCGCAACTGGCGCATGGTGAAGGTCGCCACCACCAAAGCGCAGCGCAAGCTGTTCTTCAACCTGCGCAGCCACAAGCAGGGCTTGGGCGCATTCACGCCGGACGAGATCGAAGGTCTCGCCAAAGAGCTGAACGTGAAGCGCGAAGAAGTGGCCGAGATGGAAACGCGGCTGTCCGGCGGCGATATCGCGCTGGAAGGTCAGGTCGAAGACGGTGAAGAGTCGTACGCGCCGATCGCCTATCTGGCCGACTCGCATAGCGAGCCGACCGCCGTGCTGGCTTCGCGTCAGCGCGACAAGCTGCAAAGCGACGGCATCGCCAGCGCGCTGGAATCACTGGACGCCCGTAGCCGCCGCATCATCGAGGCACGCTGGCTGCATGTGGAAGACGACGGCTCGGGTGGCTCGACGCTGCACGAACTGGCTGACGAATTTGGCGTGTCGGCGGAACGTATTCGCCAGATCGAGGCGAGCGCAATGAAGAAGATGCGCAGCGCATTGGCCGAATATTCGTAACACATAAAGACATTCAGAACGCCGGCTTGCCCGGCGCGATGTTTAGTCGCAAAGCCCTGCCCTCGCAAGACGGCAGGGTTTTTTTCTGCTCGCGCACCGGAACGCTCGTCCACGCGCAAACTCACAACGAACACGCCCACCGAGTGTGCTTTTCTTGACGTACCACAAACTTCATCGCAATACTGCTCAACGGGGCGATGCTCGCGACCCAATGCCGCAGCGCCAATTCACGCGTGCAAGGTCACTGCTCCTAAAATCGGGATGCACTCGCCAGACCGCAGAAGCGGCCTGGTTCCAGCCGGAATCACCGGCGTGAAGTCGCCTTCGACCGATCATGACCATAGCCCTCAATCGCAATAACAGCCCCCGTCCGGGCCTGCGCAAGCGGCTCGCCGGCTGGGTGCGCGGTCCGACGCTGGCGCGGGATATCGCCATCGTCCTCGCCATCAAATTCGCATTGCTGATGGCGCTCAAATACACGTTCTTCAGTCATCCGCAGGCGGAGCATATGTCGCTGCCGCCTGAGCAAGTCGCGCAGGCGCTGCTGTCCGTGCCTGCCTCGCATCCGTCCCAAGGTGATCAACATGCCCGTTAGCGAAGTCGTAGAACTGTCGCGCCTCCAGTTCGCCATCACGGCGCTTTATCACTTTCTGTTCGTACCGCTCACGCTCGGCCTGTCCTGGCTGCTGGTGATCATGGAATCGGTCTATGTGATGACCGGCAAGCAGATCTACAAGGACATGACCCAGTTCTGGGGCAAGCTCTTCGGCATCAACTTTGCGATGGGCGTCACCACGGGCCTGACGCTCGAATTCCAGTTCGGCACCAACTGGTCGTACTACTCGCACTACGTCGGCGATATTTTCGGCGTGCCGTTGGCTGTCGAAGGCCTGATGGCATTCTTCCTCGAGTCGACGTTCGTCGGGCTGTTCTTTTTCGGCTGGAAGCGGCTCTCGAAAGTGCAGCACGTGACCGTCACATTCCTCGTCGCACTCGGCTCGAACCTGTCCGCGCTGTGGATTCTGGTGGCCAACGGCTGGATGAACAATCCGGTCGGCGCCGAATTCAACTATCAGACGATGCGCATGGAACTCGACAGCATCTTCTCGGTGCTGTTCAACCCGGTCGCGCAGGTCAAGTTCGTGCACACCGTATCGGCCGGCTATGTGACGGCGTCGATGTTCGTGCTCGGCGTGTCGTCGTGGTATCTGCTCAAACGCCGCGACACCGAATTCGCCTTACGCTCGTTCGCGATCGCCGCGGGCTTTGGCCTCGCGTCGACGCTGTGCGTGATCGTACTCGGCGACGAATCCGGCTACCGTACCGGCGAAGTTCAGCAAGTGAAGCTGGCCGCGATCGAATCCGAATGGGAGACGGCGCCCGCCCCCGCACCGTTCACGATCTTCGGCATTCCGAACCAAAAGGAAGAACGCACCGACTACGCTATCCGGATTCCGTATGCGCTCGGCCTCATCGCAACGCGCTCGATCGACGAACCGGTGGTCGGCCTGAAAGAGCTGATGGCGCAGAACGAAGTGCGCATCAAGAACGGCATGCTGGCCTACGCCGCGCTGCAAAAGCTGAAACAAGGCGACGCAACCGACGATGCCAAAGCCGCCTTCGACGCGCACAAGAAAGACCTCGGCTACGGACTGATGCTCAAGCAGTTCACCGCCAACGTCACCGATGCAACGCCGGATCAGATTGTCCAGGCCGCCAAGAAGACGATCCCGCCGGTGGCGCCCGTGTTCTTCTCGTTCCGCCTGATGGTCGGCCTCGGCATTCTGTTCCTCGCGACCTTTGTGCTGGCGTTCTGGTTCTGCGCGCAGCGCTCGCTGCTGCTGGACAAGCGCCGCTGGTTCCTGCGCTGGGCTGTATGGGCGATTCCGCTGCCGTGGCTCGCCGCTGAATTCGGCTGGATCGTCGCGGAAGTCGGCCGTCAACCGTGGACCATCGCCGGCATTCTGCCGACTGCATTGTCCGCGTCGAGCCTGACGCCGACCGATCTGTATCTGAGTATCGCCGGCTTCGTGGTGTTCTACACGGTGCTATTCATCATCGAAATCATGCTGATGTTCAAGTACGCGCGGCTCGGGCCTTCGTCGCTGCATACCGGGCGCTATCACCACGAACAACAGCCGCTGAATCAGCCGCTGCCGACCAACACGGCCGCATGATTCGCCGCCAAGCCGTTTTAAGGGAAAAATCATCATCATGGATTACGCAACCCTCAAACTGATCTGGTGGGTGCTGATCGGCGTACTGCTGATCGGCTTCGCGCTCACCGATGGCTTCGACATGGGCGCGGCGATTCTGCTGCCGTTCATCGGCAAGACCGACGCCGAGCGGCGCATCGTCGTGAACACGGTCGGCGCGACGTGGGAAGGCAATCAGGTGTGGTTCATCACGGCGGGCGGCGCGATGTTCGCCGCGTGGCCGCTGGTGTATGCAGCGTCGTTCTCCGGCTTCTACTTCGCGATGCTGCTGGTGCTGTTCTCGCTGTTCTTCCGGCCGGTCGGATTCGACTACCGCAGCAAACGCGAAGACCCGCGCTGGCGCAGCGCGTGGGACTGGGCGCTGTTCGTCGGCGGTTTTGTGCCGGCGCTGGTGTTCGGCGTCGCGTTCGGCAACCTGCTGCAAGGCGTGCCGTTCTCGTTCGACACCGATCTGCGCGTCACGTATCACGGCGGTTTCTTCGCGCTGCTCAACCCGTTTGCGGTGTTGTGCGGGCTCGTCAGCGTGTCGATGCTGGCCGCGCACGGCGCGGCGTTCGTGAAGATGAAGGCGGACGGCATCGTTGCGCAGCGCGCGTCGGTGGCGCTGCGGATTGCCTCGCTCGTCTGCGTGGTGTTGTTCCTGATCGCCGGCGCACTGATCGCGACGATGATCGGCGGCTATCAGATCGTCGACGCGGCGCCGTTCGATACGGTCGCCAATCCGCTGCTGAAAAACGTGCTCGGCGCACCGGGTTTGTGGCTCACCAACTACGCGACCTATCCGTGGATGGCGATTGCGCCGGTGGCGGGTGTGGTCGGCGGCGCGCTGGCGTTGCTGCTGGCGCGCTCGCGCTTCGAAAAGAGCGCCTTCCTGTCGACCTCGCTGATGATTATCGGCGTGATTCTCACGGCCGGCTTCTCGATGTTCCCGTTCATCATGCCCTCCTCGCTCGACGGCCGCAGCAGTCTGACGGTATGGGATTCGACCTCGAGCCGCATGACGCTGCAGATCA
Organism: Paraburkholderia sp. IMGN_8; assembly: GCF_038050405.1. Taxonomy (NCBI): domain Bacteria; kingdom Pseudomonadati; phylum Pseudomonadota; class Betaproteobacteria; order Burkholderiales; family Burkholderiaceae; genus Paraburkholderia; species Paraburkholderia sp. IMGN_8. Next base: position 4,037,762 of record NZ_CP150900.1, read on the forward strand.
TGCTGATCGCCGTGGTCGTCTTCCTGCCGCTCATCCTGATCTATACGAGCTGGGTATATCGCGTGATGCGCGGCAAGGTGACCGCCGCGGCGCTCGAAGAGAATAAACATTCGATGTATTGAACAGGAATACGATTAACAGGAGTTTGTGATGTGGTATTTCAGCTGGATTCTCGGTATTGGTGTGGCGCTCGCGTTCGGTGTCGTCAACGTGATGTGGCTCGAATCGCGCCGGCCTTTGGAAACGGGAAAACACAAGACGCACTAATATCCCTGCAATACGGGCATCGGTAAACGCAAAAGCGGCACCTTGATTCAAGATGCCGCTTTTTTATTGCAGCGTTACCGGAAGGAAAGCGCCGCAGGCCGCTCCCTTAGCCCGGCATCACGCCGGCAAAGGCGTCGCACCGCCCACTGCCGGCAGACGCGTCGCCAACTGTTCGGCATAACGCGATGCAGCGTCGCCGACTACGATGTGGAACGTGTCGGCCGAGACCCATGCGGTATCGAGCGCAGCCAGACGCTGACGATCGACCGCCGACGGATCGCGCACCACGACACGCAGACGCGTCGCCGCCACGGCGTCCAGCGACACCACATTGCCCGCACCGCCGAACACAGCGAGCCAACGCAACGGATCGGGGTCGAGCGGACCGCCTTGAGCGCCCGTTGCTGCCGTCACAGGCGCGGCAGAGGCAGCCGGTGCAGCAGATGCAACAGCGGCAGCCGGCTTCACGGCATCACCGCCACCTTGCGCGATCACTGTACGAATCTCATCGGCGATGATGTCCGCCTCCGGTCCGATGATCACCTGCACGTTAGTCGAGCCGCGCTTGAGCACACCACGCGCGCCGATCGTCTTCAGGTCGCTTTCCGAGACCTTGTTGGAATCGACCACAGACAGACGCAGACGCGTCGTGCAGGCATCCACCAGCGACAGGTTCGATGCGCCGCCCAGCGCAGCGATATAACGCTGTGCGCGCGGCACGACCGCGCCGGCAGCCGGCGAGACGTAACCGCCGGTCGTGAACGATTCGACCTGTTCATCGGCGGCTGCGGGTTCGCGGCCCGGCGTCGCCATATTGAACTTGCGGATGAAGAAGCGGAACAGACCGTAGTACGCCACCGCATACGCGAGGCCGATAGGAATCGCCCACCAGCCCTTGGTCGACAGGCCATAGTTCAGCACGTAGTCGATCGCGCCTGCGGAGAACGTGAAGCCGAGGTGAATCCCGAGCGCCGAGCAGATCGCGAGCGACAGGCCGGTCAGCAATGCGTGGATTACATACAGCACCGGCGCGAGGAACATGAAGCTGAATTCGATCGGCTCGGTCACGCCCGTCAGGAACGACGTGAGTGCCATCGAGAACAGCAAGCCGCCGACCACCGCGCGGCGTTCCTTCGGCGCTTCATGGAGCATCGCCAGACACGCAGCCGGCAGGCCGAACATCATGACCGGGAAGAAGCCCGTCATGAACGTGCCCGCGGTCGGGTCGCCAGCGAAGAAGCGATGCAGGTCGCCCGTCACAGCGGCGCCGCCCGGCGGCGTGAAGTTGCCGAACACAAACCACGTCAGCGAGTTCAGGATGTGATGCAGCCCCGTCACGAGCAGCAAGCGGTTCAGCACGCCGAACACGAATGCACCGATCGCGCCTGCGGTCGTTAGCCAGTGTCCGGCGAGGTCGATGGCGGCCTGCACAGGCTGCCAGACATAGCCGAGCACGATACCTATCGCCAGACACGCGACGCCCGTGACAATCGACACGAAGCGTTTCCCTCCGAAGAATGCGAGGTAGTCGGGCAGCTTGATGTCCTTATACCTGTTGTACAGCAAGCCCGCGACGATACCTGCCAAGATCCCGGACAACACGCCCATGTTGAGCTTGTCGTTGATGTCCTTCATCACCGCGATTTCGATCAGGTAACCGATCGCGCCCGCGAGCGCCGCCACGCCGTTGTTGTCTTTCGCGAAACCGACCGCCACACCGATCGCGAATAGCAACGGCAGGTTGTCGAAAATCGCGCCACCGGCGTCGGCGATCATCTTGATGTTGAACACATCGGGTTGGCCCAGTCGCAGTAGCAGGCCGGCAACCGGCAGCACCGCGATCGGCAGCATCAGCGCGCGTCCCAGGCGCTGAATCTTCAGAAACGGATTCCCATCCATTGATACCTCCAATCCTTTGTCTCGTCGTCGATCGTCGTCGAGTTCTAGCTTGACGTGTTTATGTTGCGAAGCTGGTTGCGGACCGTGTGGGGTTCAGTCCAGAGGCCAGGTTTCGCGGCTCACTGCTCTTACCGCCTGTGCCGACTCGAGCGCCAGCGCATCCTGCGCGCGTTGACGGCACAGCTGATAATCGAGATTGCGCACCCGCGCCTTGATGCCCGGCACCGACACCGGATCCACCGAGAGTTCGGTCACGCCGAGGCCGACAAGCAGCGGCATCGCAAGCGGATCGCCCGCCAGTGCGCCGCAGACGCCGACCCATTTGCCATGCTTGCCGGCGCCCTGCACGGTCGCCGCGATCAGCCGCAGCACCGCCGGATGCAAGCCGTCGGCTTGCGCCGCGAGATCGGCCTGGCAGCGGTCCATGGCGAGCGTGTATTGCGTCAGATCGTTGGTGCCGATCGACAGGAAGTCCGCGTGTTGCGACAGTTGATCGGCGAGCAAGGCCGCCGACGGCACTTCGATCATCACGCCGACTTCGATCGGCTCGGTACGGCCCAATTCGCGTGCGAATTCGTCGATACGTTTGCGGATGCGGATCAGTTCGCCGACATCGGTCACCATCGGCAGCAGGATGCGCACGGCGCCGAGCGGTTGCACAGCGAGCAGGCCGCGCAGTTGGTCGTCGAGCAGGTCCGGGCGCACTTGCGCGAGGCGGATGCCGCGCAGCCCAAGCGCCGGATTCGGTTCAGGCGGGAGCGTCAGGTAATCGACTTCCTTGTCGGCGCCGACGTCGAGCGTGCGAATGATCGCGGTGCGGCCGCTCAACGCGTCGACGATTGCCTGGTAGCTCTGACGATGTTCGTCGATAGTCGGCGCCTGCGCGCGGTGAATGAACAGCAGTTCGGTACGCAGCAAGCCGACGGAATCGGCGCCGTTGTCGACGGCGGTTTTCGCGTCGTCGAGCGTGGCGATGTTGGCGGCGACTTCGATCGCGCGGCCATCGGATGTGACGGCGGCTTGTTGCGAAGTGCGGCGGTTCGCTTCGCGCACACCGGCAAGGCGGCTACGCTCCAGACGTGCACGTTCGACGTCGAGTTCGGTCGGTGCGAACTCAAGGCGGCCGTTGGTGGCGTTCACCACCACTTGCGTGCCCTCGGGAATGGCGCGCAATGCGTCGCCGACTGCCACCAGCGCAGGAATGCCTGCTTGACGCGCGAGAATCGCCGCATGCGAAGTCGCGCCGCCACGCGCCATCACCAGCGCGGTGACGCGCGAGCGATCCAGCGACGACAGATCCGACGGCGTAAATTCCTCGGCTGCCAGCACGGCTTCTTCGGGCAACGTGCGCGCCGCCGCGTTTGAATAACCCAACGCGCGCAGCACGCGCTTTTCGATGTCACGCAGATCGGCGGCACGTTCGGCGAGCAACGCGTCTTCGATCTTCATCAGGATGACGATCTGTGCGCGGATCGCTTCGCGCCATGCAAAGCCGGCGCTCTTGCCGAGGCTGATCAGATCGCGCGCGGCGTCGAGCAAGGTGGGGTCTTCGAGCAGCACGCGATGCACCGCGAAAATCCCCGCCTCGCCGACCGCGCCGCGTTGCGACGCGTCGCGCACGGTCGTGCCGAGATCCGCATCGACAGTGGCGATGGCCTTGTCGAGCAGACGGCTCTCAGCCGCAGACGTGCCGTTCGCTTTTTCCGGCGGATCGATATCCCCGTCGTCCCAACGCACCAGCTTGCCCACCGCAACGCCCGGCGCCGCGCACACGCCCGCGAGCGTATTCGGCGCCAGCGGTTCGCCCACTGCGCGCACGACCTGTTGCGGCGCCGGCGAGCTCTGGCGCGCCGGTTTTTCTTCGACTTCGCCGTGCGCTTCGCGCGTCAATTCGTGGGCAATCGCTTCGACTGCGGCTGCCGCTTGCGGACCTACGCCAAGCAACTCGACAGTCGCGCCTTCACCCGCACCCAGACCGAGCAAACCGACCACGCTCTCGATCGCTGCTTTGCGCCCTTCGTAACGCACTTCGACGCGCGCATCGAAACCGCGCGCCGCTTCACGAGCACGCGCAGCCGGCCGTGCATGCAAACCGCCCGCGTGGACCAGCGTGACTTGCTGACGCGCTTCTTCTGTCACGTTGGTGGCGCTCGCCTGCCGCGCGGCCTCAGCCGCCATGCCGCCGCGCGCGCGCAGCACCAGCAGCGGCGTTTCGCCCGCCTTCAGCATACCGCCTTCGACGCGTTCGACGATCTCGAACGCATCCGAATTGGCAATTGCGATCACCGACACGAGACTCGGCGCATTCAACGCGACCTGGTCCTGATCGAACTCGATCAACACGTCGCCAGTACGCACGTGCGCGCCTTGCGCGACCATCGGTGCAAAACCCTTGCCGTTCAGTTCGACCGTATCGATACCGATGTGCAGCAAAATTTCCACGCCCTCAGCGGTGGCCAGCGTCACAGCGTGACCGGTGCGCGCGAGATGGGTGACGGTGCCGTCGCACGGCGCGACGAGCCGGCCCTCGAGCGGATCGACGCCGATGCCGTCGCCGAACATGCCGCCCGCAAACACAGGGTCGGGTACGTTCGCCAGCGGCACGACAGGACCGGTCATCGGCGCGAGCAAAACAATATGGCCTTCAGAATGGCTCATCAAGCGGGACTCCTCGACACGTCGCATCTGATTTCTCGATCAGTGAGTTTCGGTGACTTTGTTGAGATGGCGTGGCGCATCGGGATTGCGCCCGCGCGCGGCGGCTAGCCCCGCGGCCATCACATAAAAGGACAGGATCGCGGCGATCGGATCGAGCGCCGCATGAGCGGTGGTGGCAAGCGGCAAGCTTGCTTCGGGCACGTCGTCCGGCGCGGCGAGCAACACACGGGCGCCGCGCGCCTGCATGTCGCGTGCGAGTTGCAGCAAGCCGGCTTGTTCCGGTCCGCGCGGTGCGAATACCAGTAGCGGATAGTCGCGGTCGATCAGCTCCATCGGACCATGACGCACTTCGGCGCTCGAAAATGCTTCCGCCTGGATGCCGGAGGTTTCCTTCAATTTCAGCGCGGCTTCCTGTGCAATCGCGAGACCCAGACCACGGCCGATCACGATCATCCGTTCGATGCCGCGCAATTCGTCGATCGCTTTCGACCAGTCGAGCTTGCCCGCCGTCCGCAACGCATCGGGCAAGGTGCGCAGCGCGCCGAGCAACGCTTCGTCCTGCTGCCAGTGCGCGACCAGTTGTGCGGAAATCGACAGCATCGCGATATAGCTCTTGGTGGCCGCGACGCTCAGTTCAGGACCGGCGACGAGCGGCAGATGCCATTCGCACGCATCGGCCAACGGCGAGCTGGGGGCATTCACCGCGGCGACGGTCAACGCGCCGGCATTGCGCAGCGCTTGCATCGTGCCGACCAGATCTGGGCTCTTGCCTGACTGCGAGAACGCCAGCGCGAGCTGATCGCGCACCCGCAGCGGCGCTTGCTGGAGCGTCGCAACCGACATCGGCAGCGACGCCACCGGCACGCCGATGCGGCTCATCGTCAGGCTTGCGAAGTAACTCGCTGCATGGTCCGAGCTGCCGCGCGCGACCGTCAGCGCAACATGACGCGGCTGCTCCGCGAGCCTGGCCGCCAACGCCTCGACGCGCGAGGTATCCGTGAGTTGCGCGGCGACCGTTTCAGCGGACGCGAGCGCTTCGTTAAGCATATTCGACAATCGATTCCCCTTCGACGTAAGTCGCGGTCAACGCCAGTTCACGGTCGAATACGACCACATCGGCCCACGCGCCACGCGCGATGCGGCCGCGGTCTTCGATGCCGAGGTAGTCGGCGGCATAGCGCGACAAACGATTTGACACATCGGCGATCGGCAAGCCGATCGACACAAGATTGCGCAGCGCCTGATCCATCGTCAGGGTGCTGCCGGCGAGCGTGCCATCGGCGAGACGTACGCCGCCGAGACACTTCGTCACATGCTGGCTGCCGAGGCGATATTCGCCGTCCGGCATGCCGGTGGCCGAGGTGCTGTCCGTGACCACATACAAACGCGGAATCGCGCGCAACGCAGCGCGGATCGCACCCGGATGGACGTGCAGCAAATCGGGAATGATTTCGGCGAACTCGGCGTGCGCGAGCGCTGCGCCGACGAGGCCGGGGTTACGGTGATGCAGCGGCGACATCGCGTTGAACAGATGCGTGAAGCCACATGCGCCGTGCTTGAGCGCAGCGACGGCGTCGTCGTACGTGCCGAGCGAATGACCAAGTTGCACGCGCACACCACGCGCCGCCATCTCGGAGATGATCTCCATGTGGCCGGCAATTTCAGGCGCCAGCGTGACCACGCGAATCGGCGCGATCGACAGATACTTCAGCACTTCGTCCATCACCGCCGAAACCGCGGCGTCCGGTTGCGCGCCGAGCTTGCCGGGATTGATGTACGGCCCTTCCAGATGCACGCCGAGCACGCGCGAACCGCCCGGCGTGCGGATACGCGCCACGTCGCCGAGGCCCGCGACCACGCGCATCAGTTCGTCGCGCGGCGCAGTCATCGTGGTGGCGAGCAGGCTGGTCGTGCCGTAATGCGCATGCGTGCGGGTAATGGTCTCGATCGCATCGCCGTCTTCCATCACGTCTGCGCCGCCACCGCCGTGCACGTGCAGATCGATGAAGCCGGGCAGGATGTACGGCGCGTCGTTCGTCGACGGATCGACGCGTTCGCCGGTCAGCGCCGTGATGCGGCCGTTTTCATATTCGAGCGTGCCGTGAATCCACCCATCGGTGGTGAGTATGTTTCCGGTCAGCATGAGTCTCTCTGGTGAGGCGTGATACGGGGTGTGACAGAATCGCGGGGCCTGGCGCCGCGCCCTTGGCGGCCTGGCCGCGCCCAGACCGCATGGCCCGCTCAGGTGCGCAATTCAGCGACAAAATCGTAGTAGTCGTCGCGGCAATAGGTGTCGGTCAGTTCGATCGCGCGCTGGTCGGCGCTATAGCCGATACGGGTAATGACCAGCAGCGCCGAGCGCGGTTCGATGTCCATCAGCGAGGCGATCTCGCTCGACGCGTTGACGGCGCGAAAGTGCTGCAACGCGCGCACGACGGCGGCGCCGCGTTGTTCGAGATAGCTGTATAGCGACACGCCGATCGCCAGCGGGTCGGGCACGACGGCCACCGGTAACGCGGAATGCTCGACTGCCATTACGATGCCGTCCGCGCGCCGCAGGCGCCGCAGGCTCGCGACCGCCGCGCCGGGAGACAGGCCGAGGTGCACCAGCTCGTCACGGTTGGCGGCGCGGATATCGCGCTCGAGCCACACCGAATCCGGCCGGAAACCGCGTTGCTGCATTTTCTTCGTGAAGCCGGTGAGCCGCGACAGCGGATCTTCGACGCGCGGCGTAATGAAACTGCCCGCGCCGCGTGCGCGCCGGATCAGCCCTTGCTCGACCAGCAGTTCGATCGCCTTGCGCGCGGTGATGCGCGACACGCCGATCGCGTCCGACAGCGTGCGCTCCGAAGGCAGCGCCTCTCCCGCCGACCACACGCCGCAGTGGATCGCCGTCGCAAGATTGCGCGCGAGCTGCAAATAGAGCGGCGTGACGTTGCGGGCGTCAGGCATCAGTGCGGACCAGCGAGTTTCCATGGGGCTCCGGCGGTCGTCTTAAGGAGTGCGGCCTACGAAAATGAGAGCCCATTATATAACCAACATAATACCAGTCAATCGACTGGTCCCATGCTGGTCCGCAGCGCCGGAAAGCCTTGCTGGAGAGGCGTTAGACGGCGGTTTTGGGCCTTTTGGACGTGGGTTTCGGGGATCGGGATTTACCCGTATTCGAAATGCCGGAAGGTGCCGAAGCGGTCCGCACTGGTTCTCATCCCGGATGACGAAATCATCGGAAATCAATACCTTTCTGATACCAGTTTGACGCGCACCGCTTGCCGGAGCAGCTTTTTTAATAGCAGACGTTCCCATATAGTTCTGTGTACCAAGCCAGAAAAAATCCCCGGGGAGCCGCATTTGACAGATTCCGAGGCGCTGCGGCGTGCTCAGGCCGTCCGCCATTTCAATCGCTTCTACGCCCAGCACATTGGCGCGCTGCATGAGCGCTTGCAAAAGAGTGCCTTCTCGCTGACGGAAGTACGTGTACTGCACGAGCTATCCCGCGGACGTGCACAGACGGCCTCGGTGCTCGGGCGCAATCTCGGACTCGACAGCGGTTATCTGAGCCGCCTTCTGACCAGCTTCGAACGACGCAACCTGATTACGCGGCGGCCGTCCGACACGGACGCGCGTCAATCGTTGATCGCCCTCACCGACGGTGGGCACGCCGCATACGCGCCACTCGACACGGCGGCAATCGAAGAGGTGTCGGCGGTGCTGAACGGCCTCACATGGCTCTCCCAAGAGCAGTTGATCGCCGCGATGAAGCTGATCGAGCGGCTGCTCGATCGCAGACCGCAGCACGAACTCGTGATCCTGCGCCAGCCGCGCGCAGGCGAATGCGGTTGGCTCGTGCACCGGCAGGCACAGTGGTTCGCTGCGGAATATGGCTGGGACCAATCGTTCGAAGGCTTGCTCGCGCGCGTCGTCGCCGATTACTCGCAACGTCACGATCCGGTACGCGAGATGTGCTGGATTGCCGACCAGGACGGCATGGTGGTCGGTTCTGCGTGCATCGTCGGGGTCTCGACGACGGTAGCGGGCGTGCGGCTTTTGTGGGTCGAGCCGGACGTGCAGCGTCTGGGCATCGGCACGCAGCTGATGAGCGAATGCGTGCGGTTCGCCAGACGCGCGGGTTACACCAAGCTCACGCTGACCACCGCCAGCACACTGAAGGAGCCGCGGCGGCTCTGCGAGCGCGCTGGTTTTCGCCTCGCCGGCACGAGCGCGGAGCGGCGTTTCGGCAAGGATCTGACGATCGAGCGATGGGAACTGGAGTTGTAGCCCCGGGCTCGCCGGCGTATGCGACGCACGAACGCGCGAAGTTTCGGATGAAAAAAACGCCACGGTTTCCGTGGCGTTTTTACCTGGCAGCGCAGGTTACGCGCAGTCGCTTAGAACGACGGCACCACCGAACCCTTGAACTGCGTCTTGATGAACTGACGCACGTCTTCCGACTGGTAAGCCGCGACCAGCTTCTTGACCCACGGCTTGTCCTTGTCCTGCGCGCGCACGGCGATCAGGTTCGCGTACGGGCTGCGGATGTCTTCGAGCACGACCGCGTCTTTGGTCGGTTGCAGACCGGCGGCCAAAGCGAAGTTCGTGTTGATCGCGGCAGCGTCGACGTCCGACAGCGAGCGCGGCAGTTGCGCAGCGTCGAGTTCGACCAGCTTGATCTTCTTCGGATTTTCAGCGACATCCAGCGCGGTCGCGTTATTGCCGTTCGTGCCTGCGCCGGCCTTCAGCTTGATCGCGCCTTGCGCCTGCAACAGCAGCAGCGCGCGATTCTCGTTCGACGGATCGTTCGGCACCGCGACCTTCGCGCCTTGCGGCAGGTCCTTCAGCGACTTCAGCTTCTTCGAGTAGATACCGAGCGGCGAAATGTACGTGAGACCGGCATTGACGATCTTGTAGCCGCGTTGCTTGACCTGGCTGTCGAGGTACGGCTGATGCTGGAAGCTGTTGGCGTCGAGGTCGCCCGCGTCGAGTGCGGCATTCGGCTGCACGTAATCGTTGAATTCGACGACCTTCACGTTCAGGCCTTCGCGCTTCGCCACTTTGGTGACGACTTCCCAGATTTGCGCATCCGGGCCGCCGATGGTGCCGACCTTGATGACTTTATCGTCGGCGTGCGCGCCGAAGCTGGTGACGATCGCCGCGCTGGCGACCACTGCCGAGAGGGCTTTAAGGATGTTTCCGCGCTGCATGTGATTCTCGCTTTCTCTGATCGATGTCAGATTCGGGTGGAAGCCGGCGGCCGGTGTCCTGATTTCGCTGCGCCGCCAACTGGACCGCAAATGGTCTCATACGTCCCGCGAGATGGGAAATATCACGATTGCATATGGTTATGCACTGCATCGGCGCTGTTCACGCGAAACGCGCTCACCGTGTCGCGCAGACGCCCCGCCTGATCCTGCAACGAAGCCGCCGCGGCCGCCGCCTGTTCGACCAGCGCGGCATTCTGCTGCGTCACTTCGTCCATCTGCGTGACCGCGCGGCCGACCTGTGAAATGCCACCGCTCTGCTCTTCCGACGCCGCGGCGATCTCGCCCATGATGTCGGTCACGCGCTGCACGGCCTGCAGGATCTCGCCCATCGTCGTGCCGGCCTGCTGCACCAGCGTCGAACCGGTGTTCACACGCTCCACCGACGCGCCGATCAACTGCTTGATCTCCTTGGCCGCGGTCCCCGAGCGCTGCGCGAGGCTGCGCACTTCGCCCGCCACGACCGCGAAGCCGCGGCCCTGCTCGCCGGCGCGGGCCGCCTCGACCGCCGCGTTCAACGCGAGGATGTTGGTCTGGAATGCAATCCCTTCGATCACGCCGATGATGTCGGCAATCTGCCGCGAGCTCTCGTTGATCTCACCCATCGTGCCGATCACGCGGTTCACCACGTCGTTGCCGCGCGTCGCGATTTCCGATGCATTGTGCGCAAGGCCACTCGCCTGACGCGCGTTGTCAGCGTTCTGCTTGACCGTCGCGGTGAGCTGTTCCATGCTCGCCGCAGTCTCCTGCAACGAGGCCGCCTGCTGCTCGGTGCGTTGCGACAGATCGCCGTTGCCGGCGGCAATCTGCTGCGTCGCCGACGCAATCGATTCCGCCGAGTGGCGAATCTCGCCGATGGTCCGTTGCAAACGGTTCTGCATGTCGTGCATGGCCGCCATCATGCTGGTGGAGTCGTGCGGACGAACCTCGACGACTTGCGTCAGATCGCCCTTTGCGATGCTCGCCGCGAGCCTCGCCGCCTGATCCGGCTCGCCGCCGAGACTCGCGCGCACATTGCGGATGATCAGTACCATCGCCAGCGAAATGACCGCGCCGATCACCAGCACGACGGCCAGGTGGCCAAGCAGCGTTTCGTAGTAGACCGTGTCGATATCCTTGATGAACACGCCGCTCGTGATGTTCCAGTCCCACGGCGCGAAACGCACCACGTAGCTAATTTTCGGCACCGCGGTTTCGCTGTGCGGCAAGCGTCCGCGATACTGCGCGAAGCCACGCCCGTTCGCTTTGGCGGCGTCGACGATTGACACGTACAGCAGCTTGCCGTCCGGGTCCTTGAAATCGCCGACCGGCTTGCCGTCCATTTGCGGCAGCGTCGGATGCATCAGCACGACCGGCTTCGAATCCATCACGAACAGATAGCCGGATTCGCCGTAGCGCATCGTCGCGAGGCGAGCGAGTGCTTCGCGCTGCGCGTCTGCCTCGCTGATCTTGCCGCCCTGCGACAACGTGTAATAGCCGTTCACGACGCCCTGCGCCGCGTCGACGAGGTTCACCATGCCCGCCTTGCGCTCGGCCAGCATCGTGCTGCGCGTCTCGACCGCGCTCCACAGCCCGACGCCGAGCAACCCCAGCCATACGAGCGCGAGCGACAGCCATAGTTTGCGATTCAAACTCATCCTGCTCATTGTTGTGGTCTCTTTCGTGTGGTTTGTTTCCTGTTCGCGGTCGGGCCGCGAGCGCGCTTCCGGCCTGATACGCAAACGATTGCCACAGTTATATCGGCATGACAAGCGTGCAACTTGAGAAAGCGGTAAGGAATCCGGTGACCTGGCGAGAAGGCCTTGCGCACGAATTGACCCCGCGCAACAAATCGTCCGCTGACCGATAATTGAAAGCCGTTGGCCGCAAGCACAGGCGGCCGCCTCAATCGTTCACGAGACCGCTCATGTACGTCATCAATCTTATCTACACCGCGCCGCTCGAGCGCATCGACGACGCGCTGGAAGCACACCGCGCGTTTCTGACCAAACAGTTCGAAGCAGGCGTGTTCGTGGCCGCCGGCCCGAAGGTACCGCGCAATGGCGGCATCATTCTGGCGGTGCGCATCGAGCGCGATAAGCTGGATGAGATTCTCGCCAGCGACCCGTTCGCCGAGCAGAAACTCGCACGCTACGAGGTGACGGAGTTCAAGGCGACGCGGCTCGCGCCGGGGGTGAATTTGCCGATTTCGGGTTGAGGGTTATAGCGGCAGAGTTTCGAAACGGGCGCGCGGCTGATGCGTGCGCCCGAGTACATCAAAGTATCAACCCAGCAGCAGCTTGATATCGTGGATCCACGGCGTCGCGCCCTGGCCGTCGCGTGCGAAAAGTCGCAGCTTGCCGGCCGGGTCGAACACATAGCTCGCCGCGGTGTGATCCATGGTGTAGCTGTCCGGTGTCTTGCCCGGCACCTTCGCGTAATAGACGCGGAAGTCCTTCGTGATTTTGGTGAGTTGCGCCTGATCGGCAGGACGCAAACCGACGAACGTCGGGTTGAACGCCGGCACGTACTGCGCCAGCAAGGCCGACGTGTCACGCTCCGGATCGATGGTGACAAACAGCACCTGCACGCGTTTCGCGTCTTCGGGGCCGAGTTCCTTGAGCGCTTGCGAGAGCTCGGCCATCGTCGTCGGGCAAACGTCCGGACAGTGCGTGTAGCCGAAGAACAGCACCACGACTTTGCCCTTGTAATCCGCCATCGTGCGGATTTTGCCGTCCGTGTCGGGCAGCGAGAAGTTACTGGCGAATTGGCTATTGCCGGTGATATCGACGTTCTGGAACGCCGGCGGCTGCTTGTCGCAGCCGGCTACCAGCAGCGCGCCGCCAAGCGCGCAAGCAATCATGGCAGCACGCGCCGTGCGCGCGAAGCGGTCTTTGAGCATGGTGTTACGCGCCGATCACGACGCGCGCATAGTGGTCGATCAACAGCGCGGCGAACAGCAGCGACAGATAAACGATCGAGTAACGGAAGGTTTTACGCGCCAGGTCGTCGGAATATTCGCGATAAATCTTCCACGCATAGGCGAGGAACACGGCGCCAAGCAGCACCGCTGCCGCGAGGTACACCACGCCGCTCATGCCGGAGATAAACGGCATCATCGTGACCGCGAACAGGATCACGGTGTACAGCAGAATATGCAGCCGCGTGTACTTCTCGCCGTGCGTGTTCGGCAGCATCGGCAGACCGGCGTTTTCGTAGTCTTTGCGGCGATACAGCGCGAGCGCCCAGAAGTGCGGCGGCGTCCACACGAAGATGATCAGCACGAGAATCCATGCGTCGCCCGGTACGTGACCAGTGACTGCGGCCCAGCCGAGCGCCGGCGGCATCGCGCCCGACGCCCCGCCGATCACGATGTTCTGCGGCGTGGCCGGCTTCAGCAACAGTGTGTAGATGACCGCATAGCCGACGAAAGTCGCAAGCGTGAGCCACATGGTCAGCGGATTGGCGAACGTGTAGAGCGTCCACATGCCAAGCCCGCCGAGCACGGCCGAAAACAGCAGGATCTGCGTGGTGGTGATTTCGCCGCGCGCGGAAGGCCGCCACGAGGTGCGACGCATCTTCGCGTCGATTTTCTGTTCGACCAGGCAATTGATGGCGAACGCCGCACCGGCCAGCAGCCAGATGCCGGCGGTGCCGCCGATCAGCACGGTCCACGGCACCATGCCCGGTGTCGCGAGGAACATGCCGATCACTGCGCAGAACACAGCGAGCTGCGTGACGCGCGGCTTCGTCAGGGCGATGTACTGGGAGACCCGGCTACCGGGCGTTTGGGAGAGTGTTGTGCTGTCCATGTGGGGTCACGCTGGCGCGGCATCGCGCGCAGGCAACACGGCGCGGCCGGGACGGCTATAAGCGATTCGAAAGTTTAACATAACGAGCAGAAGCAGCAGGATCGCGGCGCCACCGTTATGCGCGACCGCAATGGGCAACGGCCATTGCAGGACGATGTTCGACAAGCCGGTGATAAATTGAATCAGCACGACCAGCAGCACGCCGTTCGCCGGCCGCCGCAGCGACTCGAAACGGCGCAGTTTCAGCGCGAACCACACCAAATAGGCGACCACCACGATCGCGAACGTGCGATGGGTCCAGTGGATCGCCACCAGCGCGTCTTGCGTGATCATGTCGCCGTCGCCGGTCATACCGAGCGCGCGCCACAGGTGGAAGCCGTGCGCGAAGTCCATCGGCGGGAACCATTGGCCGTTGCAGGTTGGGAAATCCGTGCATGCGAGCACCGCGTAGTTAGTGCTGACCCAGCCGCCCAATGCGATCTGCACGATCAGCAGCACGAGGCCCGCGATCGCCGCCGCACGCCAGCGCGCTGCTTCGGGTTCGTAAGCGGGCAGCGGCGTCTGCCGGGCGGCCAGCCAGCCGAGCGTGCCGAGCAGCGCGAGACCGAGCAGCAAGTGGGTGGTCACGATGACCGGTTGCAACTTCATGGTCACGGTCCACGCGCCGAACGCACCCTGCACGAGGATCAGCAGCAATAGCGAAGTCGGCCACCAGGGCGAAACATGCAGCGGGCGGCGCTTGATGCGTGCGGTCCATGCGATCAGCGTCTGCGCAATGATCAGAACGCCGATCGCCATTGCGAAGTAACGGTGGATCATCTCGATCCAGGCCTTCGTCATGCTGACCGGCCCGGTGGGCATCGCCTGCTGCGCGGCGGTAATTGCCGCATGTGCGATGAACGGCGATGAAGTGCCGTAACAGCCCGGCCAGTCCGGGCAGCCGAGGCCGGAATCGGTGAGGCGGGTGAAGCCGCCGAACATCACCAGATCGAGTGTCAGGAAGGTGGTGAGCCAGACCAGCTTGCGGAATTTGTTGTCGTCGGCCTTGACCCATACATAGGAAAGCGGCAACAACGCGATACACAGGCCGATCAGAGCCAGTTGCAGTACAAACATCTCTCTTACCCTTGTTGCGGCATCAGCCGATGCTCGACCATTTGAGCAGCTTCGTCACGTCGCCCTTGATCTTGCTCGGGTTCGGATCTTTCGGGAAACGCATCATCAGGTTGCCGTTAGGATCGACCATGTAGATGTGGTCGCTGATTTTGGTGCCGTTGTCGGTGGGCAGCCACGCGGACACCTGCGCCGGGTCGGCGATCAGCATGTCGGTGTCGGGATAGGCCTTTTGTATCACGTCGGCAACGTTGCCTGCATCGGTGCGCAACCACACCTCGACGACGCGCTCGCGCTCGGGACCCTGGGCTGCGCGGATTTGTCGCATGAAGTACAGCTTGGTGACACACGCTTTGTCGCACGCGCTGCCGTCGACCGAAATCAGCAGCCAGCGGCCGCGAAGCGAAGCGAGCTTGAGCGGCTTGCCGTCTTCGCCGGTCACGACGAACGACTCGGGGATCGGCCGCTGCGGCTCGACCAGCGTGCCGTAGCTCGTGCTGCCGCCGGCCGGCTTGATCACGTAGTACGTGAAATACGACACGACGATCGGCGCGGCGCAGATGATCGCCAGCAGCAGCAGCATCCAGCGGCCGCGCTTCCACGATCCCTCGCCATTCGGTTGGCCGGGAATCACTTTCGGAGCAGCGGGTTTGCCGGCTTGCGGCGAACGGGGAGATTGCGTCGACACTACAGGACCTCTTTCAATGATTGCGCGGTTTCGGCGGCGCATAGGCCGGGCAACCGCGTGCGATGCATTACACGCTCGGCGCGTGCTCTTTCTTTGCTGCACGGCGCGCAGCGTACAGACCAAAAACCAGGGCCGCGACCGCCATGCCCCACCACTGGAACATATAGCCGTAGTTGCGCTCGACGCCGCTCGTCGGCGCCGGCCAGTCGCGCACCAGCTTGTCGCCGTCGTCGCTCAATTGCTGGATCACGAACGATTGCAGCGGCAAACCGGTTTCCGCGGCGTAGGCGGCGGTATCCAGATTCTGGCGGATCAGTTGATGCGCGGCCGAACCGCCCTGCCCCAACTCGAATGCGCGCGAGGCATCGGCACGCGCAATGCCTTCGATTTCGATTTCGCCTTGCGGCGTGGTGTACGGCGCGATGGTCTCGCGATTGTTCACGTTACGCGGCAGCCAGCCGCGATTGACCAGCACATATCCGCCGCCGGCCAGTTTAAAAGGCATCACGACATAAAAGCCCGGCTGATCGTTATACGGACGATTATCGAGGTAGACGACTTTGTCCGCGACAAAGCTGCCGCGCGCCTTCACGCGATGGAATTCGATGTCCTTCAGTTCGACCGGCGCGGCGCCGACCGGCTGCGCGGGTGCGTTTTCGAATTGCGTGATGTGCGCTTCGAGTGCTTCCTTCTGATGCGCGCGGTCGCGCTGCCAGAAACCGAGCCGCACCGTCACCGCAATGACCAGCAGAATCAATAACGCGGGAATCCAGCGGATCTTCATCGAAAGCACCCCGCCACAGCTTGCGGCACCGCCTGGAACACACGGCAGACGTTGGCGCGCGGTGCGATAATAACCGTCTTGCCTCTGCGCTTTCCGGTTTCAGTTGGTTCCATGCACATTCTCGTTCCCATCGCCTTCGTCCTGATCATCGCCAGCATGGTGTCGGCGCTGTACTTCATGATGCATGACAAGGGCAAAACCAAACGGATGGTTTGGTCGCTCGCCACGCGGGTGGGCCTGTCGATCTCGCTGTTCCTGTTCATCCTGTTCGCACACTGGATGGGCTGGATTCAGTCGACCGGTATTCCTTATGGGCGTTGAGCGCTGCGCAAATAATCTGCTTCATCAAGCAAAACGCCGCCCTGACAGGGTCGAGGGCGGCGCTGCATAGTCTTGCATACTGCTCGTGCGCAGCGCCCCTGAAGAGCTTTGCGCGAACGGCCTGCACATTCCGGGTAACCGATTCCGGCTAACCGGTACGGCGCAGGCCAGACTGCGTTACAGCCAGTACACGACGACGTACAACCCGAGCCACACAACGTCCACAAAGTGCCAGTACCAGGCAGCGCCTTCGAACGCGAAGTGATGCTCTGCTGTGAAGTGGCCGCGGATCATCCGCACCAGCACCACCGCCAGCATCGTGCCGCCGAGGAACACGTGGAAACCGTGGAAGCCCGTCAGCAGGAAGAACGTCGAACCATACACACCCGAGGACAGTGTCAGGTTGAGCTCGTTGTACGCGTGGAAGTATTCGAAGCCTTGCAGGAACAGGAAGCAGACGCCGAGCACGAGCGTGGCAGCCAGCCAGCCGATCGCTTTCTTGCGCTGATCTTCGCGCAGCGCATGGTGCGAAACCGTCAGCGTGGCGCCCGACGACAGCAGCAACGCCGTGTTGATGGTCGGCACCGGCCACGGCTGCATCGACTTGAAGGTCGACACCAGCGCTGCCGGACCGTTGTTCGGCCAGACCGCGGAGAAATCCGGCCAGATCAGCTTGTAGTCGAGGCTGCCGAGCTGATGCAGGGCGATCTCACGGGCATAGAACAGTGCACCGAAGAATGCGCCGAAGAACATCACTTCGGAGAAGATGAACCAGCTCATGCTCCAGCGGTACGACTTGTCGACATTCTTGCCGTACATGCCGCCTTCCGATTCCGCGATCGCGTCGCCGAACCAGTGCCACAACGTATAGAGCAGCCACAGCAGACCCACGACGACGCCGATCGGCGCCAGGGTATGGTCGTTAATCCAGGCCGCAAGCGATCCGAGCATGACCAGCAATCCGACCGCGGCGCTGATCGGATGCCGCGACGGATGCGGTACGAAATAGTACGGGCTCTCGTTTTGACCGCTCATTCTTGATTCTCCACTTCAGTCCAGTTGTTCCGGAATCTCCGGCTGTATCTTCGGCGGCGCGTCGATACCGCACCGCTTCACTCTAATTCGTGGGCTTTGCTCCGCCCTGCACTACTCGCCTGCCAGCAGCCTCAACCCACTACGGCGTGCACGATCAGAATCAGCACGCCGATCAGGATGGCTACGCTGATCAGCGCTGCTGCAACCACATGCAGCGGGTTCAGCTGCGTCGCATCCGCTTCCAGATCGCGCCGCTTGCGCACCCCGAAAAACGACCAGAACACGGCTTTCATCGACTGGCCGAAACTGCTCTTGCGCGGGCCGCCGCTGTTATCGCTCATACGTCTTGTATTCCTTCGCCCGCGGCAAACGCCGTCAGGCGGGATTGGCGGCGGTGGCCGCCGTCTTGGGCGCGGGTGCCGCGGTACCGGCCGCCGCCGGCGCCGGCGTGTTCAATTCAAAGAACGTGTACGACAACGTGATCGTTTTCACGTCCTTCGGCAACTTCGGATCGACCACGAACACCACTGGCATCCGCTTCGTCTGATTTGCCGTCAAAGTCTGCTGCGTAAAGCAAAAACATTCGATCTTCCTGAAGTACTCGGTCGCCTGCTTCGGCGCGTAGCTCGGAATGGCCTGCGCCTGAATCGTGCGCGCCTGTTCGTTGCTGACCTCGTACATCACCGTTGTCACTTCGCCCGGATGCACGTCCAGACTACGCTGCTCCGGCTTGAAACCCAGCGGACCGCGCGCGTTCGCATCGAATTCGATCGAAATCGTGCGGCTCATGTCGACCTGCGTGTTCTTCGCCTCGCGCGCCGTTGCATCACGCTGCACAAGGTTGTTGATGCCGGTGATCTGGCAGATCGCGCGGTACATCGGCACCAGTGCAAAACCAAACCCGAACATCATCAGCGCGACGACGAAGAGCTTGATCAGCATCGAACGGTTAAAAGAGCGGTCGGCCTGAGCCGGCGGTTGCGTCGACATCTCAATCCTCAACAATCCTGCACACCAGACTCGAGCGGCCGCGTCAGGAGAACCACCACTGCTTGATGATGACGCTCGCGAAAAAGACAGCAGCAATGGCGAGCATCACAAAACCTATCCGCTTGTTGCTCGCGCGAATCTGTTCCGGCGTACGTCTTTCCTGTGGATTGCGCGTCATGCTCGACTTTCTGAATACTTTCGTGACTACCGGGTTGCAGCCACCGCTGGGGCAGCTGTCCGGTTCCGGCGCTCTGCTGCAGGAACCGGACACTTCACCGAATGCTGATTACTCGACGGTTGGCGGGTTTTCGAACGTGTGGAACGGAGCCGGGCTCGGCACAGTCCATTCGAGGCCCGTTGCGCCATCCCACGGCTTGTCGCCCGCTTTTTCAAGCTCACCACCGCCACGATAGGCCGGCAGCGCGACCGCGAACAGGAAGTAGACCTGTGCGAGACCGAAGCCGAATGCACCGATCGTGATGACCTGATTCCAGTCGGTGAACTGTGCCGGATAGTCAGCATAACGACGCGGCATACCTGCGAGACCGACAAAGTGCATCGGCAGGAACGCGAGGTTGAAGAAGAACATCGACGCCCAGAAGTGGATCTTGCCGCGCGTTTCGTTGTACATCCAGCCGGTCCACTTCGGCGCCCAGTAATACCAACCGGAGAACAGCGCGAACAGTGAACCCGCAACAAGCACGTAGTGGAAGTGCGCCACCACGAAATAAGTACCGTGATACTGGATATCGAGCGGCGCCATCGCGAGCATCAGGCCCGAGAGACCACCGAACGTGAACACCAGCAGGAAGCCGACCGCGAACAGCATAGGCGTTTCGAAGGACAGCGAACCGCGCCACATCGTTGCGACCCAGTTGAACACCTTCACGCCCGTCGGCACTGCAATCAGCATCGTCGCGTACATGAAGAACAGCTGGCCCGTCACCGGCATGCCGGTGGCGAACATGTGGTGCGCCCAGACCATGAACGACAGAATCGCGATCGACGACGTTGCGTACACCATCGAGCTATAGCCGAACAACGGCTTGCGCGAGAACGCCGGGATCACCTGCGAAACGATCCCGAACGCCGGCAAGATCATGATGTACACCTCGGGGTGCCCGAAGAACCAGAAGATATGCTGGTACATCACCGGGTCGCCGCCGCCTGCCGCGTTGAAGAACGACGTGCCGAAGTGGCGATCGAACAGCACCATCGTGATCGCGCCTGCCAGAACCGGCATCACGGCGATCAGCAGGTAAGCGGTGATGAGCCATGTCCAGACAAACATCGGCATCTTCATCAGCGTGAGGCCAGGCGCGCGCATGTTCAGGATCGTCACGACGATGTTGATCCCACCCATGATCGACGAAGCACCCATCAAGTGGACCGCGAAAATCGCGAAGTCCATGCCCGGGCCCATCTGCGTCGACAGCGGTGCGTACAGCGTCCAGCCCGCGGCGGTCGCGCCGCCCGGCGAGAAGAACGAACCGACCAGCAGAACAGCAGCCACCGGCAACAGCCAGAAGCTGAAGTTGTTCATCCGCGCGAAAGCCATGTCCGATGCGCCGATCTGCAGCGGCACCATCCAGTTCGCGAAGCCGACGAACGCCGGCATGATCGCGCCGAACACCATGATCAGGCCGTGCATGGTGGTCAACTGGTTGAAGAACTCGGGACGCATGATCTGCAGACCCGGCTCGAACAGCTCGGCACGGATCATCAGCGCCATCACGCCCCCGGAGAGGAACATGGTGAACGAGAAGATCAGGTACAGCGTACCGATGTCCTTGTGATTGGTTGCGAACAGCCAACGACGCCAGCCATGCGGCGTTTCGTGGGCATGCTCGCCGTGCACGTGCTCGTGGCCCGCGACTACATCGTGTCCGATGCTAGACATGACAATCTCCTAAAGCGAATACTGCGGTGCTGACCATGAACACGTCAGGCAGCCGGGCTGATCTGAACACGCCGGGCTTCTTTCGCGTCGGTGCCGCCCGTGATCGTTTCCGGCTTCTTCAAAATGATGTGGTCTTCGGCGATGCCGGCTGCTTTCAACGCGTCGCGCACGGCTTCGGCGCGGCTCTTCGCGAGCTTCGCGTTGATGTCGGCCGAACCGGTGACATCGGTGAAACCCGACAGCGTGAATTTCGCGTCCGGATGCGCCTTCGCGTAGGCCGCGGCTGCGTCGACGGCTGCTTTCGCGTCGGCCGGCAGCGTGCTCTTGCCGGTCTCGAAGTAGACGTTTGCCGGCAATGCCGTGGCGTTGTCCGAACCGGCCGAAGCCGTGTCAGCACCCGAGGCTGCCGCCGCACCCGAAGCTGCGGCCGCGCCGCTAGCCGCAGCGCCCGCCTCGGCCAGATGGTTGCCGCCTTCCGGCAGCTTGCCGTTACGAGCGTCCAGCACCTGCTTCGGCTGGAGAAGGTCGCCGGTGTGGTTGCCCCACGAATTACGTTCGTACGTGATGACCGAGGCGATCTCGACGTCGTTCAGCGTCGGCGCCCACGAAGGCATGGCGTTCTTGCCCTTCAGCACCATGCTCACGTGCTCGGCGAGCGGGCCGTTGGCGATCTTGCTGCCGTCGATCGCCGGGAATGCGCCTGCGCCCTTGCCGGTCGGCTGGTGACAGACCGCGCAGTTGGCTGCATACACCTTGCCGCCGCGCTCCATCAATTCTGCGAGCGTATAGGTCTTGTTCGGATCGTCCTGGCCGGCGGCCATTTTCTTCTTCTGCGTGTCGACCCACTTCGCGTAGTCGTCAGCGGACAGCACCTCGACCACCACCGGCATGAACGCGTGTTCCTTGCCGCACAGTTCGGTACAGAAGCCGCGGAACGTGCCGACCTTGTCAGCCTTGAACCACGTGTCGCGCACGAAGCCCGGAATCGCGTCCTGCTTCACGCCGAAAGCCGGCACGTACCAGGAGTGAACCACGTCGTTCGCGGTGGTGATGATGCGGATTTTCTTGTCGACCGGGACGACGAGCGGATTGTCGACTTCCTGCAGGTACGTGGTGGAAATCGGCTGGCGGCCATCGGTTTCCGCACGCGGCGTGGACAGCGTGGACAGGAAGTTGATGCCCTCGCCCGGGCCCTTCACGTAGTCGTAACCCCATTTCCACTGGTAGCCCGTCACCTTGATGGTGACGTCGGCGTTGGTGGTGTCCTTCATCGCGACGACGGTCTTGGTGGCGGGGAGCGCCATCAGCACGACGATGACGAACGGCACGATCGTCCAGATGATTTCGACGGTGGTGCTTTCGTGGAAGTTGGCAGCCTTGTGACCCTTCGATTTGCGGTGGGCAAAGATCGAATAGAACATCACAGCGAACACGCCGATGAAGATCACCGTGCAGAGAATC
The DNA here is from genome assembly GCF_038050405.1 of Paraburkholderia sp. IMGN_8. Taxonomy (NCBI): domain Bacteria; kingdom Pseudomonadati; phylum Pseudomonadota; class Betaproteobacteria; order Burkholderiales; family Burkholderiaceae; genus Paraburkholderia; species Paraburkholderia sp. IMGN_8. The sequence goes on from NZ_CP150900.1 coordinate 4,059,927, forward strand.
AGCATGAACGTGTGAAGGCTGTAGAGCTCCTCAGCGATTTTCGTCACAGGCGGCTGGAGATTGATCTCGTTGACGGCGGGGCCGCCCGGAACATCGCCCACTGCCAGGGCAGCACCGGCGAAAAGCAGTCCGCTCATCGCCAGCACACCCATGAGGGCTCGCTTGATTGTTTTCATAGCTTCCTTACCCAAAATTTCCATTCAAACCCTCGACCCCGCTGGCAGGCTGCCCCGCGCTCCCCGTGAACGCCGCGCGCCTCGACGCGTCTAACAACGCGAGAGCCACATACGCAATTCGCCTGCGAACTGCGCGCGCCGATACTGCGCGAGATGTTGCCCGATCATGATCGTCTGGCCGCGCGAGACCAGTTTGATCTGGTCACGCGGCGTTGCGCCCGCCTCGATCCGCACCCAGCGCGGATTGAATTCGAACTGCGTGAGCCGCTCCGCGCTGACCTGCTCGATGACGAGCCGGTTCTGAAACAACCGGATGCGCTCGTAATCGACAGCATGGCGCGCATAGATGGCAAACGCGATGCCCACCGCCAGCAATTCAATACCGGTGAACGGCAACACCAGCCAGGCGCCGACCAGAACCAGCATGAAAGCAATTGCCAGCGAGAACAATGCCAGCGACACGTAGAAACATACGAATTGCCGCGGCGATATCGAACAGTTGCGTTTCATCGTCCAGTCTTTGAGGACCGGTTTTGAATCCGCCAGCAGATCTGATGCATCCATCGCTGCCTCCCGCGAATCGCCGCCCGCGGCCACGCTTGCGACCACTGCTTCCGGCCACTCAATAACCGCCGCGTCACCTCATACTGCAGCCCTGCGCCTCGGGCCTGTCGCCCCAAATGTGGGAACTCCGGGCGACAAACTGACGCATTATAGGCGCGATCCATAGCATCCACAAGCAAGCCTCTATTGGCTCACAAGCCAGGCGCGACAAGCCTCCGCGCCGTTTTGACGCACCATCCGGGCGTCTTTTGAAGCGGTAATTTCAGACATAACAGATGTCCTCTTTACCACTTCAACGATTCTTCGACGAACCTCGTCCGATATCCTCGATCCGCACAATCCCATGACCCTCCGCTGTGGTACGCGGCACAGCTTTCCATGCGTGCCCATAGATCACTTCGAAGGTCAGCGCGATCGTGCCGTCGGCTCGCCGCCGGGCTTCGAGCGCCGCCAGCAAAGCCCTGTGCAGCCGGCGCGCAGACGAATTCGACGGCGCTTCGCGCTCGAACGGATACGCGCCCCAACGGCGCACGTCCGCGAGCAGCGACTCGGGCGACTTATAAGTAATAGTCAGTGTTTCCTGGTCCATCACGGGGATTTCGAAACCGCTCTCGACCAGCATGTCGCCGAGATCGTGCATGTCGACGAAGTCAATCACATGCGCGCGCGAGCTCACACCGTGCGCGGCCTCGACCTCAGCGTATGCGCCACGCAACTCTTTCAGCGTGTCGGGGCCGAGCGTGCTGAACATCAGCAGGCCGTTCACTTTCAGCACGCGCTGCCACTCAGGAAACACGAGATCCGGCCGCGAGTGCCAGTGCAGCGCGAGATTGGACCAGATGAATTCGAAGGCGCCGGCAGCGAACGGCAGCACGGAAAAGTCGGCCTGCGCAAATCGCGGACCGCGCGCGCCGAGCGCCTTGCCAAGCGTTGCCGGTAGAAAGCGGCGCCAGCTCGTGTCGCCGGAATCGTGCCGCAGCGCGCGGCTGAGCATGGCATGCGACAGATCGGTGCCGAACACGGGTGCCTCTGGGAAGCGTGCGCGCAACGAGGGAATGTCTTCGCCCGCGCCGCAGCCCGCGTCGAGCACGCTCGCCGGCGTGACCTTGATGTAGTCGAGACGCTCGCGCATGCGCTGCGCGATTTCGCGCGGCAGGAAGGCGACTTCGTCGAAGGTCGCTGCACGGCGGTCGAAAATCCGCCTGAGGCGCCGGGAATCATAGGCCGGACGGCCAGATTGAGCGGGAGTTGGGGACATGGGTGTCGTACTGGCGAAGAGCCCGAAGTATACTCGCTCGCTTCCTTCCCTTCAGCGTGGAAGGCCTTCGCGGCCGGTCCAGTCATGCCATTTCGCATTTTTTCTTCGTCTTCCGGCGGCCCGACCGCACGTTTCGCACGTTTCGCGTGCGGCTTGCATTCGGCATGGCCTCACGTGGTGCACGCCACGCTGCCGAACCTGTGCGCACTATGCGGCAATTTGTCGCATAAGACGCTGTGCGCCGGTTGCGACGAGGCGTACTGGAATGAAAGCAGGTTGCGTTGCACAGTGTGCGCCGTTCCGTTGCCTGGAACGCGGCACGCGGGTCGCGCGCACTATCGGTGTGCGGATTGCGTCGGTGAGCCGCCGCCGTTCGACGCTACCTTCGCGCTCGCCGACTACCGCGCGCCGCTCGACGCCCTCGCGCTCGGTCTGAAATTTCGCGCTCGGCTCATGCTGGCGCGCGAATTTGCGCAACGCCTTGCGCGTCTTGCGGAGGACTCGCTAACCGATGCGTCGGCATGGCCCGACGTGATCGCGCCCGTGCCGCTCGCGAACAAACGCCTGGCCGAACGCGGCTACAACCAGGCTTGGCAAATCGCCAAACCGCTGGCCCGCGCGCTGAACGTGCGCAGCGATGCAACCCTGCTGCATCGGCTCGTTCACACCGCGCCGCAATCGCGGCTCGACCTCGACGCGCGTCGACTCAACGTCGGCCGCGCATTCCACGTGGCAAAACCGGTGCAGGGTCTGCACGTCGGCATCGTCGACGATGTGATGACGACCGGCGCGACGCTCGAAGCGCTGGCGCGCACACTGAAGGCTGCCGGTGCGCGGCGCGTCACCAACTTCGTCGCGTTGCGCACGCCGAAAAACTAGTCTCCATCTGAAACCATCATGTTCAATGTCGTTCTCGTCGAACCGGAAATTCCGCCGAACACCGGCAACGTCATCCGCCTGTGCGCCAACACCGGCGCGCGGCTGCATCTGATCGAGCCGCTCGGCTTTCCACTCGACGACGCCAAACTGCGCCGCGCCGGCCTCGACTATCACGAGTACGCGCAAATGAATGTGCACGCCGATTGGGCAGCGTTTATCGCCAAGGAGTCGCCCGATCCGGCGCGCATGTTCGCGTTCACCACACGCGGCTCCGGCCGCTTTCACGAGCACGCATTTCAATCCGGCGACTGGTTCGTCTTCGGCGCGGAAACGCGCGGCCTGCCCGACACGGTGCTCGATCAATTCGCCAACGAGCAGCGAGTGCGTCTGCCGATGCGGCCGGACAACCGCAGCTTGAATCTCTCGAACACGGTCGCGATCGTGGTGTTCGAAGCGTGGCGTCAGACCGGCTTCGAAGGCGGCGTCTGAGGGCGCTTCAATTCGCGCTTCAATTCGATTTCGTAGCGCGCGAGCATCGCGCCGTCGAAACAGGCGAACACCACGTGTTCGATGCCGGGCGTGCGCGGCAACGTTTCGAGCACGGTGCCGACCGCGATCTGCACGGCTTCGTTAGCGGGAAAATGGTAGATGCCGCAACTAATCGCGGGAAACGCAATGCTCGTGCACTGCGCCTGATGCGCCACTTCGAGCGAGCGCTGATAGCACGAGGCAAGCAGGTCTGCCTCGCCGCGCGCACCGCCCTGCCAGACCGGACCGACCGCGTGAATCACGTGCCTGGCCGGCAATTGATAGCCGCGGGTGATTTTGGCGTCGCCGGTCGCGCAGCCGCCGAGCATCTTGCATTCGCGCAACAATTCCTGGCCGGCCGCGCGATGAATCGCGCCATCCACGCCACCTCCGCCCAGCAACGACGTATTGGCGGCGTTAACGATCGCATCGACGGCGAGCGTCGTGATGTCCACCACACGCGCCTCTAACGTGCAACGATTGAAAGTGAGCATGGGAACCTCGCTGGCCCGAAGCGTCGATAAGACGTGGACAGCAACGGTGGGCAGCCGTTCAGCGCGTTTGCGCGCCAAACGGCTGAAAGACAGAACTTATTCGGCTTTCGAATCACGCCGCAGCAGGGCGCTGACGGCGTCACGCGGGGCGACGCCGTCGAACAGCACGGCACAGACTGCCTGCGTGATCGGCATCTCGATCGCATGCGCGCGAGCAATCGCCAGGACGGCTTGCGCACAACGCACACCTTCGGCCACGTGACCGAGGCCGCCGAGAATATCGTCGAGCGTGCGGCCCGCGGCGAGTTGCACACCGACCGTGCGATTGCGCGACAGATCGCCCGTCGCGGTCAGAATCAGATCGCCCAGCCCGGTCAAACCGGTGAACGTCTCCGCCCGTCCGCCGAGCGTCACGCCCAGACGCGACATTTCAGCCAGGCCGCGCGTGATCAGCGCCGCGCGCGCGTTCAGACCGAGGCCAAGGCCGTCGGCAATACCCGTCGCGATCGCCAGCACGTTCTTCACCGCGCCGCCCACTTCCACGCCGACGACGTCGTCGCCGGTATAGATGCGCATGGCGCCGTGATGGAACGCGGCGACCGTGCGCTCGCGGCAAGCCGCCGACGCACTCGCGATCGTCAACGCGACCGGCAGGCCCTGCCCGACTTCGCGCGCGAAACTCGGACCGGACAGCACGCCGTTGCTGCCGTGCCCCGGCAGTTCGGCGGCGACCACCTGATGCGGCAACAACTGCGAGTCGGCCTCGAAACCTTTGCACAACCACACCACATGCGCCGGCACTTTGCCCGCGTCGTGCATCGCCCGGAACAGACCGCGCAGACCGGCCACGGGCGTCGCCACGACGCACAGGGCGTCGTCGGCCAGCGCGTGATCGAGCGCAGTGCTCAAGTCCGCTTCATAGCGCAACGCAGGCGGCAAAGCAACGCCCGCCAGATAGCGGGCGTTTTCATGCGAAGCCGAGAGATCGGCGACGAGCGCGGGTTCGCGCGCCCACAACACCGTGTCGTGCCGCGCGGCCAGATGGCCGGCGAGGGCTGTGCCCCAAGCGCCGGCGCCGAGAACGGCGACCTTCATAGCCGGCACCGCGTGCGACGCGTTAATGCGTGACGCCGTGTTGCGCCGCGCCGTCCTGGCCGCCCATCTGCGCGAGCCGTTGCTCGTACAGGGCCTGGAAGTTGATTTCGGCGAGGTGGATCGGCGGGAAACCGGCGCGGGTGATCGCGTCGGCGATGTTCGAGCGCAGATACGGGAACAGGATCGTCGGGCAAGCAATGCCGACCAGCGGATCGATCTGCTCAGCCGGGATGTTGCGGATGTCGAAAATGCCGGCTTGCTTGGCTTCGATCAGGAACGCAACCTTGTCCGACACCTTGGCCGTCACGGTGCCCGTAACGAGGATTTCGAACACGGTGTCAGCGAGGCGCTCAGCCTTCACGTCGACTTCGACTTCGACCGACGGCATTTCCTGCTCGAGGAAAATGCCCGGCGAATTCGGCTGCTCGAGCGACATGTCCTTCAGGTAGATGCGCTGGATATTGAAGAACGGCTGGTTATTCTCGTCTGACATGATTGGATGATTCCCTGATTTATATACATGGCGGCGGCCCATTCACTCACGGACCGCCAGATCGTTGCAGCGCATCGCCCCCTTGCAGGGACGCCGATGCGCCGGCTTGTTTCTTTCCACCCTACTTACGCGCCGGCCGGCACGCGAGTTCAGGCGGCTTCAGGCAGCAGCTTCGAGCAGCGGCATCAAACCGCCCGCGCGATCGAGCGCGGACAGATCATCGTACCCGCCGACATGCTTCTCGCCGATGTACACCTGCGGGACCGTGCGACGGCCGGTCCGGCTCATCATTTCTTCGCGACGGGCCGGATCCTTGTCGATCAGTACCTTTTCGACGTGCTCGACGCCGCGCGACTTTAAAAGACGTTCGGCCATCTGGCAATACGGGCACACCTGGGTGCTGTACATGATCACTTTGTTCACTTCGCTGCTCCTTGTTTCACCACCGGCATGCCGGCCTTCTGCCAGGCGTCGACACCGCCTTCGAGAACGTGGACTTCGGCGAACCCTGCATCCTGAACGATACGCGCCGCCTTGTTCGACTGCTGGCCGGTCTGGCATACCAGCAGCACGGGGTTGCTCTTATTCTTCACGAGTTGCGCGACTTTCGCCTGCAACTCCGCAAATTCAAGATGCCGTGCCGCGGGCAGATGGCCCTTGGCAAAATCAGCCGACGGACGCAGATCGATGACCGCCGCATTGCGGCGGTTGATCAGTTGGGTAGCTTCAGCGGCCGACAGGCCGCCGCGGCCACGCCGGCTGATCGTCGGCCACAGCAGCAACCCACCGGAGATGAGGACGATCGCGATCAGTACAAGGTTTGTGTAATCAGTGAAAAACTTCACGGAAAATCCGCCGAAAAAGAGAGAAATCGAAAAGGGCAATCCACCCATTATAAAATAACCGTTTGACGCGATGGCGGCGCTCCTCAAGACGGGCCTCGCAGCGCTTTACCGCTTCCTTACTACCGACCGGCAATCTCATGTACAAACTCGTTCTCATCCGCCACGGCGAATCGACGTGGAACAAGGAAAACCGCTTCACGGGCTGGGTCGACGTCGACCTGACCGAGCAGGGCAATCGCGAAGCGCAGCAAGCCGGCCTGCTGCTGAAGGAATCCGGCTACACGTTCGATATCGCCTATACGTCGGTGCTCAAGCGCGCGATCCGCACCTTGTGGCACGTGCAGGACCAGATGGATCTGATGTATCTGCCGGTGGTGCATTCATGGCGTCTGAACGAACGCCACTACGGCGCGCTGTCGGGACTGAACAAGGCTGAAACCGCCGCGAAGTTCGGCGACGAACAGGTGCTGGTCTGGCGCCGCAGCTACGACACGCCGCCGCCCGCGCTGGATCCGTCGGACGAACGCGCGCCCTATAACGATCCGCGCTACGCGAAAGTGCCGCGCGAGCAATTGCCGCTCACGGAGTGCCTGAAAGACACCGTTGCGCGCGTTCTGCCTTTGTGGAACGAGTCGATCGCGCCGGCCATCAAGTCGGGCCGCAAGGTGGTGATCGCCGCACACGGCAACTCTATCCGCGCGCTGGTGAAGTACCTCGACAACATTTCGGACAACGACATCGTCGGCCTGAACATTCCGAACGGCGTGCCGCTCGTTTATGAACTCGACGACAACCTGAAGCCGATCGAGCGCTACTATCTGGGAGACCAGGAAGAAATCGCGAAGGCGCAAGCCGCTGTCGCAAGCCAAGGCAAGGCGGGCTGATTCCGAGCGGCCGCAGCCCTGCACTGAATAATGCAGCAAGGCGCGGCAAACGGGCGGCGCCGGCTGGCAACACACACCGGTAAGCGCGGCCCGTATCATCTCAAGCGCGCTTGCGGCCGCGATCCGCCTGTTACGGCACATTACTTCAGCATCGCAGCCCCAAACGCCCGAACCAGGCCGGGCCGGCGCTGTCGAATCACGATTGCCTGCGTCGCGCCCTGACTGGGCTGGTGTGCAGTTATACTTGTCCGTCCCCATCTCTATCGACGCTGCCACGCGCTTCCGACCGCAACAGACTCTATGCGAAAGAACCTGAAAAATATCGGCCTGATCGCCGCGGGCCTTGCTACCGGCGTATTTGCCACGCTGCAACTTTCCGCCTCGGCCCAGCAACCCGCCAGCACCAGCACGGCCACGCCGCTGCCGCTGGACCAGCTCCGGCTCTTCGCCGAAGTCTTCGGGCAAATCAAGCATGAGTACGTCGAACCGGTCGACGACAAGAAGCTGCTCACCGCAGCGATCAAGGGTATGGTGTCGAGCCTCGACCCGCACTCGTCGTACCTCGACAAGACCGATTACGAAGAACTGCAGGAGCAGACCAAGGGTCGCTTCGCGGGTCTGGGGATCGAAATTTCGTCTGAAGACGGCCTGATCAAGGTGATCTCGCCGATCGAAGACACCCCGGCGTTCCGCGCCGGCATCCGTCCGGGCGACCTGATCACCCGCATCAACGACAAACCCGTGCGCGGCATGACGCTCGACCAGGCGGTCAAGCAGATGCGCGGCGAACCGGGTACCAAGGTCACGCTGACCATCTTCCGTAAGACCGACGACCGCACCTTCCCGCTGACGGTAACGCGCGCGATCATCAAGGTCCAGTCGGTCAAGATGAAGATTCTCGCGCCGGGCTACGCATACGTGCGCATCACCAGCTTCCAGGAGCGCACCACGCCTGATCTGGCCGCGAAACTGCAGGACATCGCACGTCAACAGCCGAACCTGAAGGGCCTCGTGCTCGACCTGCGCAACAACGGCGGCGGCCTGCTGCAAAGCGCGGTCGGCGTCGCGGGCGCGTTCCTGCCGCCGAACTCGGTGGTGGTGTCCACCAACGGCCAGATCCCGGATTCGAAACAGGTCTATCGCGATACGTACGATAACTACCGTCTGCAGTCTTTCGACGGCGATCCGCTGAAGGACGAAGCGCCGATCTTCAAGACGGTGCCGATGATCGTGCTGACCAACGCCTACTCGGCTTCGGCCTCGGAAATCGTCGCGGGAGCGCTGCAGGATCAGCGTCGTGCGCTGATTGTCGGCAAGACCACGTTCGGCAAGGGTTCGGTGCAAACCGTCCGGCCGATGACGGCCGAAACCGCGCTGCGCCTGACCACGGCGTACTACTACACGCCGAGCGGCCGTTCGATCCAGAACAAGGGCATCCGTCCTGACGTCGCAGTGGATCAATACGCGGAAGGCGATCCGGACGACGCACTCGTGACCCGCGAAGTCGACTACTCGAATCACCTGGCGAACACGCAGGATCCGAACGAGAAGAAGGAAGCGGAAAAGCGCGAACAGGAGCGCATGGACCAGCTGCGTCAGCTTGAAGAGCAGAACGACAAGAAGACGCCGGAACAGCGCCAGAAGGATCGTGAGCGCAAGCCGGTCGAATTCGGTTCGACCGACGACTTCATGCTGCAACAGGCGTTGAACAAGCTGGAAGGCAAGCCGGTGCAGGAATCGAAGTCGCTGACCGAGCGGCGTCTGGCGCAGAACAAGCCGGCCGCGTCGGCCTCCGCGCCGGTCGCGGTGAAGTCGACGCAACCGGTGCCGGGCGCATCGGCGCCGGCCGGGGCTGCGGTGCCTGCCCCGACCAAGTAAGCACCAAACCCGACGTGTCTTCGCAGCGCTGAATGCTGCGAAGACACGCTCCCCGCGCGATTAAAATAACCACAACGAAAACGCGCGCTGCAGGCCATCGGTCCTGCCTCCCCTCGCGCGATCCACCTCACGCGCCCGCCATGAACGACGATCAACTCCTCCGCTATTCCCGCCATATCCTCGTCGACGAAATCGGCATCGAGGCGCAGCAGCGCTTTCTCGACGCGCACGCGATCGTTGTCGGCGCGGGCGGGCTAGGTTCGCCGGCCGCGATGTACCTGGCGGCCGCAGGCGTCGGCCGCTTGACGCTGGTCGATGCCGACACGGTCGATCTGACCAATCTGCAACGGCAGATTCTGCATGTGACGGCCTCGGTCGGGCGCAAAAAGGTCGATTCCGGGCGCGATGCGATCGCGCAGATCAACCCTGACGTGGTGGTGAACGCGGTGGCCGAACGTGTCGACGATGCGTGGCTCGACCGCGAAGTGCCGCACGCCGCCGTCGTGCTCGATTGCACCGATAACTTCGCGACGCGCCACGCGATCAACCGCGCCTGTGTGAAGCACGGCGTGCCGCTGGTGTCGGGCGCGGCATTGCGCTTCGACGGCCAGATCAGCACCTTCGATTTCCGCGACCAAACGTCGCCCTGCTACGCGTGCGTGTTCCCGGAAGACCAGCCGTTCGAGGAAGTCGCGTGCTCGACGATGGGCGTGTTCGCGCCGACGGTCGGCATCATCGGATCGATGCAGGCCGCCGAGGCGCTACGGGTGATCGGGGGAATCGGTACGCCGCTGGTGGGCCGCCTGATGATGCTCGATTCGCTGCGGATGGAATGGAACACGATGCGCATTGCGCGCCAGCCGGATTGCCCGGTGTGCGGGGAAAAGCACCCGAACTGAATGAAATTGACGAAAGCGCCGCGACCGCGCGGCGCTTCCTTTGCAACACCGCTTAGGCCAGCGCCACGCGCTTGAGCGCCGCCTGCACTTCCTCCGGTTCGAACGACGCCAGCACGTCGGCCACCGGCTTCTCCAGCGTCTTCAGATGCGAGCGCAGGACTTCCTGCTTGACGACCAGCAACTGACTCGGATGCATCGAAAACTCGGTGAGGCCCATGCCGAGCAAGAGGCGCGTCAACGCCGGATCGCCCGCCATTTCGCCGCATACCGAGACCGGCACCCCTGCCCGCTTCGCCTCGCGCAGCGTAAACGCGATCAGATGCAGCACCGCCGGATGCAGCGGGTCGTACAGATGCGCGACGGCGTTATCCGCGCGATCGATCGCCAGCGTGTACTGGATCAGATCGTTGGTACCGATCGACAGGAAATCGAGCCGCTTCAAAAAGAGCGGCAGCGCGATCGCGGCAGCCGGGATCTCAATCATCGCGCCGACCTGCACGTTCGGATCGTAGGCGATTCCAGCGTCATCCAGCTGGCGCTTGGCTTCGCGAATCAGATCGAGCGTCTGATCGATCTCCTGCGCGTGCGCGAGCATCGGAATCAGAACCTTCACCGTGCCGAAAGCCGATGCGCGCAGAATCGCTCGCAACTGCGTCAGGAACATCTGCGGCTCCGAGAGGCTCCAGCGGATCGCCCGCAGGCCCAAGGCGGGGTTCGCGGCGGTTTCATAGCCATCACCGCCTCCCATCGAATCGAGCGGCTTGTCGGCGCCGACGTCGATCGTGCGGATCGTTACCGGCAAGCCGTTCATTAGCTCGACCGCGCGCCGGTAGGCACCGAATTGCTCCTCCTCTTCCGGCATCCGGTCCTTGTGATTCATGAACAGGAACTCGGTACGAAACAGGCCGACCCCGGTCGCACCGGCATCGATCGCCGCGCGCGCATCGTCCGGCAACTCGATGTTCGCGCACAGCTCGATGCGTGTGCCACACAGCGTTTGCGTCGGCGAGAATTTGAGGCGTTGCAGCTTGCGCTGCTCGAGCTCTTTTTCGCTTTGACGGTATGAATACTCTTCAAGCACGATCGGCGCCGGATCGACGATCACGATGCCATGATCGCCGTCGACAATAATCAGGTCGTCCTGGCGGATCAGCGAGCTTGCGTGCTGCACGCCGACCGCAGCCGGAATGCCCAGACTGCGCGCGACAATCGCCGTATGCGAAGTGCGGCCACCGAGATCCGTGACGAAACCCTGAAACGTTTGCGTTTTGAACTGCATCATGTCGGCCGGCGCGATGTCGTGCGCGACCACGATCATCTCGTCGCAAGCGCCGTGCACGCCGTCCACCAGCGCAACCGAGGCGCCGGCGAGCGCCTTCAGCACGCGCTCCACCACCTGCTGGATGTCGGCTTTGCGCTCCCGCAGGTATTCGTCTTCGATATCGTCGAAATGGCGCGACAGGCGCTCGAGTTGTTCGGTCAGCGCCCACTCGACGTTGTAGCGGCGCGTACGGATCAGGTCGATGGTCTCCTGCACGAGCATCGCATCGTTCAGGATCATTGAATGAACGTTGATGAACGCACCCATTTCGCTGGGCGCGTCCGCGGCGAGATCGGCGCGCAGCGCGTCGAGCTCGTGATGCACGAGTTGCTGGGCCGAGCGGAAACGCTCGACCTCCCCTTCGATCTGAGCGGGTTCGATCAGATAGTGGTCTACGTCAAGTGCAGCCGGGGCGATCAGATAAGCCCGCCCGATGGCGATACCGCGTGACACGGGAATTCCATGCAGCGTGAATGACACGCGCACCTCCTCTAGTTGTGTAATGCCGCGGCAAACCGCTGCAATGCTCTCAGACTCTCTTGGCCATTATAAATTCCGCGCTCTTAACAGGTACGACAGCACTGTGTGCAGCGCAGCACGAATTACCGTAAGCGACGGCGCCAAATAATCCACCGATCGTCAATTGTCACGCGCTAAAAAAAACGCCGCGGACAGCCGCGGCGTTTTGCTCCCAAGTAACGTGAACGCGCGAACTCACTGACCCTCGCCGAATTTATCGGCAATCAGTTTCAACAATGCGTCCATCGCATCTTTTTCGTCGGCGCCTTCCGTTTCGATCATCACGGTGCTGCCGATACCCGCGGCCAGCATCATCACGCCCATGATGCTCTTGGCATTGATGCGGCGGCCATTACGGCTCATCCAGATTTCCGCCTGGTAGTTGCCTGCGAGTTGCGTCAACTTGGCCGACGCGCGCGCGTGCAGCCCCAGCTTGTTCACGATAGTCGTTTCCTGTTGCAGCATGTGATGGTCCGAAAGCGCGGGTAAATGTTGGTGTGAAAGGTGAAACTGCAAACCAGCTAAATCGTTTGAAGCCGCTCGCGGTGCTTACAACCCGGTCGAGCCGGCCTTCTGCGTCGGGCAAGCCGCGGGCGGCACGGCGGGCAAACAGTCGCCGGAACCTGCAGTTGGCGCGACCGGCGCCGGCGTGGCGGGCCCGATTGCATGCACGCCTTTGGTCGCGCCGTCGAGCGCTTTGTCGACCAGCGTGTCGAGCGGCGTGGCGCGGTAACAGACCGCGCGCACCAGCATCGGCAAATTGACGCCACACAGTACGCGCACATTCGGCACCGAAGCGAGACGCCCGGCGATATTCGCCGGCGTCGCACCGAACATGTCGGTGAGCACGAGCGCGCCGTTTTCCTCCTTGAGCCGCTCGATTTCGGCGTGCGCGAACGCGACCATCTGTGCGGGATCGCAATCCGGCGATACGTCGATCACGCCGATGCGAGCCGGCAAGCCACCGTAGATGTGCGAAATACAATCGCGCAACGCGGTGGCGAACGGAGCGTGCGCAATGATCAGAATGCCTGCCATGTCAGCCTTGCAGCAAAAAAACGGCCCCGAACCGTGAACCGGAACACACTGCCCGATTCGCAAGCGCCCCCGACCGGCCGTGGGTCGTGAGGGCCGGAACGCACCATTCGACCAGCGGCACGCAGCGCCTGAAGCACTGTGAGCAACTGCTCGCTCACTGTCCGCGATCCATGCCCATGGCGTCCTGACGACACCGTGCAATCGGCCTGGACAGACTTGGATCGGAAGAGCAGGCATTGTAGCAGGGCCATTTTCGCGCTAAAGCCATCGTCTCGCTTGATGCGGATTTACTACACAGTTTGGGGACGCTGGCAGCCATTCAAGAGCCGCGCTGTCACCCTGCCGCGCGCTCCAATGCGTCGATGAACATTGCGGCAACGTCGAATCCGGTCTGATCCATGATTTCGCGGAAGCAGGTCGGGCTGGTCACGTTGACTTCGGTGAGCCAGTCGCCGATCGCGTCCAGCCCGACCAGCAGCAGGCCGCGCGCGGCGAGCACCGGTGCGAGCGTGTTGGCGATCTTGCGGTCGTGCTCGGTGAGCGGTCGCGCCACACCCAGGCCGCCCGCGGCCAGATTGCCGCGCACTTCATTGCCCTGAGGAATCCGCGCAAGCGAAAACGGCACCGCCTCGCCACCAATCAGCAGAATGCGCTTGTCACCGTCCTTGATGTCCGGGATGAATTTTTGCGCCATCACCGAGCGAGCGCCATCGTGGCTCAGCATCTCGATGATTGCGCCGAGATTCATGCCGTCGGCCTTCACGCGGAACACGCCCATGCCGCCCATGCCGTCGAGCGGCTTGAGGATCACGTCGCCGTGTTCTTCATGGAACGCTCGCAAGCGGGTAGCGTCGCGTGTGACCAGCGTGGGCGTGACGAACTGCGCGAACTCGCCGATCGCCAGCTTTTCCGAGTGATCGCGAATCGCCTGCGGCTTGTTGAAGATGCGCGCGCCGCCACGTTCGGCCAGTTCCAGAAGCCACGTCGACGTCACGTATTCCATGTCGAACGGCGGGTCCTTGCGCATCACCACCGCGCTGAAGCGCTTAAGCGTTCGCGGCGCTGCCGCTTCGGCCGCGTACCACGTGTCGCGATGCAGGTCCGCCCCGTCGCCGACAATCGCAAAGCGCTGCACGTTCGCCTCGACGTCGCCGCCCGTCCACGCCAGATGCTTCGGCTCGCACGTGTACAGCGTGTGACCGCGGCGCGCGGCTTCAGCCATCATCGCGTAAGTCGAGTCTTTGTAGATCTTGAACTGCGTGAGCGGATCGGCGATGAAAAGAATGTCCATTGGAATTCCGGTGCGCCCTTACGGGCTTGGCGTTGATCGTTGAAAGAGACGCGGCGGCATCCGTGCTGGGGTCTGAACGGCCGCAGCCGCTCAGACCTGAATCGCTTCCGGATCGGTCTTTTCCAGTTCGACCGATGCGGCCAGCAACCCCAGCCGCGCCACCACGCCGTACATATAGAAGCGGTTCGGCGGCGCCGCGCCAGGCTTGGCGTGCGCGTCCGGCAGCGCCGTATGCTCGAAGCCGAGCGGCACGAAGTGCATGCCGGGCGCGTTCAGATTCTGATCGCGCTCACGGCTGCCGTGCACGCGGTAGAAGCCGCCCACCACATAGCGGTCGATCATATACACGACCGGCTCGGCGACTTCTTCGCCGATGCGCTCGAAGGTGTACACGCCTTCCTGCACGATGACGTCGTGCACTTCGAGGCCGTCTTTGGTGGTCGCCATCTTGGCGCGTTCGCGCTTGGTGAGCGCGGCCACTTCCGACGCATCGTGCACGGTCATCACACCCATGCCATAGGTGCCCGCATCCGACTTGATGACGACATACGGTTTTTCGGAGATGCCGTACTCGCGATACTTCCTGGCGATCTTCTTCAGTACGCCGTCGATCGCGTCTGCCAGCGCTTCTTCACCGGTGCGTTCCTGGAAGTCGACGCCTTCGACGTGCGCGAAGTACGGATTGATCATCCACGGGTCGATCTCGACCATCTTTGCGAATTTCTTCGCGACGTCGTCATAGCAGGAGAAATGCGTCGATTTGCGGCGCACCGCCCAGCCCGCGTGCAGCGGCGGCAACAGATACTGTTCGTGCAGATTTTCCAGCACGGGCGGAATCCCGCCCGACAGATCATTGTTCAGCAGAATCGAGCAAGGGTCGAAGTTCTTCAGACCGAGGCGGCGCGGCGTGCGCTCGAGCGGTTCGAGTACGAGCTTCTGCCCGTCCGACAGCGCGATCGTGACCGGCCCGACGATGCTTTCGTCGAGCGTGCCGAAACGCACGTTCAAACCCGCCTGGCGCATGATCGCTGCCAAACGGGCGACGTTCTCAAGATAAAACGCGTTGCGCGTATGGCGCTCGGGAATCACCAGCAGATTCTTCGCGTCCGGGCAGATCTTCTCGATCGATGCCATCGCGGCCTGCACGGCGAGCGGCAACACTTCCTGCGGCAGGTTGTTGAACGCGCCGGGAAACAGATTGGTATCGACCGGTGCGAGCTTGAAACCCGCGTTACGCAGATCGACAGAACAGTAGAACGGCGGCGTGTGCTCCTGCCATTCGAGCCGGAACCAGCGTTCGATGGCGGGTGTGGCGTCGAGGATCTTCCGCTCGAGGTCGAGCAGCGGGCCGTTTAACGCCGTAACTAGGTGCGGAACCATTGATCACTCGCAGACTGGAGAAAAAAGATTGTAGAGCAAATGCTTTGTCCATTTGGGGACGGTTTCTCCATTCGCAAGCGGATGCGAATGCATTCTCGCTATCGCCATGATAGGCGCGAAAATCTGCGGTTAACAAGATACGCGGCAAGAAAAAAGCCCGCCATAAAGGCGGGCCAAAGTCGCTGCGCTTGATTCTGTGATCCGTCAAGCCCTGGAGCTTGTATTCGATCCTTATTCGACGTGTTCGCCGTGTAGCGTCACGTCCAGACCTTCGCGTTCCTGTTCTTCCGTCACGCGCAGGCCGATCACCATGTCGATGATCTTCAGCAGGATGAAGCTCACCACGCCGCTGTAGATCAGCGTCGTCAACACGCCCTTCGCCTGCAGAACGATGCTGCCGTCCGCGCCGCCGATGTCCTTGACCGCGAACACACCGGTCAGAAGCGCACCCACGATACCGCCGATGCAGTGCACGCCGAACGCGTCGAGCGAGTCGTCGTAACCGAGCTTGTGCTTGAGCCACGTAGCCGACCAGAAGCAGATCACGCCTGCCGCGATGCCGATCACGAGTGAACCCGTCATACCGACGAAGCCCGAAGCCGGCGTAATCGCCACCAGACCTGCCACGGCACCCGACACGATACCGAGCACCGACGGCTTACCCTTGGCGGCCCATTCAGCGAACATCCAGGCGAGCGCTGCCGCTGCGGTTGCCACTTGCGTTGCGAACATCGCGAAGCCGGCACGGCCGTCAGCCGCCACTGCCGAACCCGCGTTGAAGCCGAACCAGCCTACCCACAGCATGGCGCCGCCGATCAGCGTGAGCGTCAGGTTGTGCGGCGCCATCGCTTCCTTGCCGTAGCCGACACGCTTGCCGAGCACCAGAGCGCAGACCAGCGCCGCGATACCGGCGTTGATGTGCACCACCGTGCCGCCCGCGAAGTCGAGGATGCCCGCGCTAGCCAGCCAGCCGCTCGGTTCCCAGACCATATGCGCGATCGGCGAGTAGACGATGATCGACCACAGCGTCATGAACACCAGCATCGCCGAAAACTTCATGCGATCGGCAAACGCGCCCGTGATCAGTGCCGGGGTAATGATCGCGAACGTCATCTGATAGACGCAGTAGACCGTTTCCGGAATCGTCGGTGCAAGGTGGCTGACGGTCAGCGTCGTCGCCTTGTCGCCGTGGATGTAGTTCATG
This sequence comes from Paraburkholderia sp. IMGN_8, assembly GCF_038050405.1. Lineage (NCBI taxonomy): Bacteria > Pseudomonadati > Pseudomonadota > Betaproteobacteria > Burkholderiales > Burkholderiaceae > Paraburkholderia > Paraburkholderia sp. IMGN_8. Next base: position 4,076,673 of record NZ_CP150900.1, read on the forward strand.
CCCGCCATGAAGAAGCGTGACAAGCCACCGATGAACGAACCGCCCGGGGTGAAGGCGAGGCTGTAGCCCACCACGACCCAGATGATCGACACAAGGCAGGTGATCGCGAAGCTTTGCATCAGGATCGCGAGCACGCTCTTCTTGCGGACCATGCCGCCGTAGAACAGCGCCAGACCCGGGATCGTCATGAACAGCACGAGCGCGGTGGAGGTCAGCATCCAGGCGGTGTCGCCCGAATTGATCTTCGACGAATCGACCGAGAACGGCGCGGTCGGGGCTGCCGGCGCGGCGGCAGCGGATGCGGCCGATGCATCAGGTGCGGCTGCGGCGCTGGCAGCCGGTGCAGCGGACGCTTCCGCGGCCGGTGCCGAAGCCGCGGCAGCGGCAGGTGCCGCCGAAGCCTCAGGCGCCGGCGCGCTCGCCGCCGTATCGGAAGCAGCGGCCGAAGCGGCTGCGGGGGCGGAAGCGTCGTCCGCAAGGGCGGCGCCGATACCGCCCGCGAGCAGCGAACCGGCCATCAGCAAGGACATCAATAATTTGCGCATCTTTCGTTTCCTCTTGTCGCTATCTGTGTCGCTATCTTTTGGTATTACAGAGCGTCCGCGCCGGTCTCCCCGGTGCGGATCCGAATCACTTGCTCGATCGGCGTGACAAAAATCTTGCCGTCGCCGATCTTGCCGGTGCGCGCCGCGCGTTCGAGCGCTTCGATCGCCTGGTCGACGATGTCGTCCGAGACAGCTGCCTCGATCTTCACCTTCGGCAGGAAATCGACCACATATTCGGCGCCCCGATACAGCTCCGTGTGGCCCTTCTGACGGCCAAAGCCTTTGACTTCCGTCACCGTGATGCCCGAGACGCCGATGGCCGACAAGGCTTCGCGCGCCTCATCGAGCTTGAACGGCTTGATGATTGCGGTAATGAGTTTCATGAAATGCCTCGCTAAGTTGCGTAACCCGTTGCGTAACCTGTTTGCGTACCCGTAACCCGTTCGCGTGGTCTCGTTCCGCTGCCGGAAAACAGCTCCCGACAGTGCGCGCGGGGCAGTAACAGCAACTCGCATGCCAGTTGTGTCAGACTTCGCTCGCGGCGCGCTGCAAAAGGGGCGCAAGCGGCCCTGGCCGGATGGCCAACGTGGGCGGGGCACGCTGGCGCGGCACATGGATCGTTGCTAGAGTGTTCGCAGGCTTCGACTACACGGCCGCGCACCAAAGGGGCTCATGCGGCGGCGGCAGGCGGCCGGCCATGCACCAATAGCGATCATTCGCTGTGACAAAGCACAGACGTAACGAAATATGCACATTATTTGTGCACCAAGGGGAACACCATGAAACAACCGAACGATGTCTTTAACGATTTCCAGGCACGCATGAGCGAGCTGTTCAAGAACTCGCCGGCCAAAGATGTCGAACGCAACGTCAAAGCCATGCTGTCGCAGGGTTTTTCGAAGCTCGACCTGGTCACGCGTGAGGAATTCGATACGCAAACCCAGGTGCTGGTGCGCACCCGCGCGCGCCTCGAGGAGCTGGAGCGCCGCGTCGCCGAACTCGAGCAGAAGCTGCCGGTGACGACGCAAACGCCGTAAGGCGAGGAACGAGCCGGTCTATCGGCTGCATCTTTGCTGCACATCACTGGCAAGCGAGCCGTGACGTCATCAGCGTTTTAGGGGACCGGTGCGCTTTTAGCGCGCTGTCCGACGGGAGAAAACATGTCGCTTGCCGTGGTGCGCAGTCGCGCGCCGGCCTCTGGCCGCGCGCCTGAAGTAACCGTCGAGGTTCACCTCGCGAACGGATTACCCTCCTTTTCGATCGTCGGCCTTCCTGATCTGGAAGTGCGCGAAAGCCGCGAGCGCGTGCGCGCGGCGCTGCAGAACTGCGGCTTCGATTTCCCTGTCCGGCGCATCACAGTCAATCTCGCTCCCGCCGATTTGCCGAAAGAGTCCGGCCGCTTCGACCTGCCGATCGCGCTGGGCATTCTGGCGGCAAGCGGGCAGATTCCGGCGGAATCGTTACTGCACCGTGAATTTGCCGGCGAACTGTCGCTGACCGGCGCGCTGCGACCCATGCGCGGCGCTTTCGCGATGGCCTGCGGGACGGCGCGCAGCGGCGCTTCTAACGGCGCCTCTATTACTGCGGGCGAGCAGTCGGCGGCAGGGACGCCAGCTCGGCACGCCGCGCAGCTTTATCTTCCAGCCGCCAGCGCCGCGGAAGCCGCGCTTGTACCCGGCGTCGATGTCTACGGCGCCGCCGATCTGCCGTCGCTGTGCGCCCATCTGGCCGAAGCACCCGACGCCCGGCTCTATCCTGTCACCGCGCCCGACCTTACCGAGAGCGCGCCCGTGGTGGTCCCCGACATGGCCGACGTGATCGGCCAGCGCGGCGCGCGCCGCGCACTCGAGGTCGCCGCCGCCGGCGGTCATCACGTCCTGATGGTGGGACCGCCCGGCGCGGGCAAATCGATGCTTGCCGCGCGCCTGCCAAGCCTGCTCCCGCCGATGACCGACGATGAGGCGCTCAGCTCCGCCGCCTTGCTGTCAGCCAGCCGGTCCGGCTTTACGCCTTCCCAGTGGCGGCAACGGCCATTTCGCGCGCCGCATCACTCATCGAGCGCGGCTGCGCTGGTCGGCGGACGCAATCCACCGCAACCCGGCGAAATCACGCTGGCACATCTGGGCGTGCTGTTCCTCGACGAACTGCCGGAATTCGACCGTCATGTGCTGGAAACGCTGCGTGAGCCGCTCGAAGCGGGCCGCATCACGATTTCGCGCGCGGCGTTGCAAGCGGATTTCCCGGCGGCCTGCCAATTGATAGCCGCCATGAATCCCTGTCCGTGCGGATGGCGCGGCGACCCCAACGGCCGTTGCCGTTGCACGCCGGAGATTGCGGCGCGCTATCTGCGCAAGCTGTCTGGGCCGCTGGTCGACCGGATCGATATCCAGATCGAGATTCCCGCGCTTGGCGCCGCAGAACTGTCCGCGCGCAAGACAGTCAGCGCAGAAGCGAGCGCGGCGATAGCGGAAAGGGTAGGCGCGGCGCGAGCGCGGCAACTGGCACGCCAGGGCAAAACCAATCGCGAACTGGGGGGGCGTGAAGTAGACGACGTTTGCCGCCCCGACACAGCCGGTGAAGCATTGTTGCGCGAAGCAGGCGAGCGCTTCAGATGGTCAGCGCGCGCTTACTACCGGGTCCTGAAGGTGGCCCGGACCATCGCCGACCTTGCAGGGGAAGCTACGCCAAGTGCTGCGCAGATCGGCGAAGCGATCCAATATCGGCGGGCTTTTGGCTCCGTATAAGGCGAAAAATCCGCTGTCAAGACTTGACTTATGCACATTCGCGCGCTCCAGATAGATTTGGATACATCTGAAAGGCGCTTGTGAGCCGAAGCGAAAAAGGCTTTGATTTTATTGTGCTTTTTTGAATGACCCATGCGCGGGCAAACTGACAGAATGCCCACGGAATGGGCATCTTCGACAATTAGCACAGAGTTCTCAACAGAGTTATCCACAGCACCTGTGGGTAACTGGAAAACCTCCATGTAAACCGGCAATTAGCGCGCGAAGCTGCGAAGAAACTTTCACTGTGTCCAGCCAGACTTCGCGCGCCGGATCGGCCCAAACCACCGCTGTCAATAAAGCTGGAACGACGAAAAAAACTGGTCGACCTGTTCCTGTGGCAGTGGCCTGGAAGCGATGATCGCCGCCTGATAGACGTGCCGGCCGCGCGCCACCAGCCGTGCGTAGACCGTGCGCGCTTCGTGTTGCGAACCGGCTTCGCCGCTCAGTTTCATTTCCAGACCGAGCACCTTGCCGCCTGCGGCGAGCGGAATCTGTACGGCGTGCGCATCGGGCGCGGCACCCACGTTGCGGGCAAGGCCGGTGCGCAAGAATTCGAGCGCGGCGCGTTGCGTCTCCTGATCGTCGTTCGGCAGCATCACGGTGCCAACCGCGAACACGGCGTCGCCGGCTTCGGCCGTCTGCATCGCCATCTGCATCGGCGTGCCGGCGATCTGCACCGAGCGCTGATCGTTGCCGGGCTTGGCCGGCAAGTCGACGGTATAACCGTTGTCGTTGTTCATGATGGTGCGCCAGTCGAAAGTCGGCGAACACGCTGTCAGCGCGCCGCCCAGCGCCAGCGCGCAGACCGCAGCGCCAAGCGCTGCGAGCGCATGCTGCGAGCGCGGAACTGCAGCGACTGGGCGGCCAGCCATCATGTGCTGGCCAGAGGGACGGCTATCGGAACGGCAAAGCGGACGGCGGGCGAGAAAACGAAAGGCGGTTCGGAGCATGGAACAGAAGATCGGACTGACGAGAACGGAAAGCTCCATTATCCGCTCCCGGCCCGCGTCCTGCCGCGCCCCCGGATTGGGGCTACAATAGCGGCACCAAGCAATTCGGGCTTAAAACCCAAGCCGACGCACTGTCCCGCGCGTTCTGCGCGACTCTCGAGGTTCCGTTCATGAGCTCCACCCCGTCCACTGCCGCCCGCCGCGCGAGTCCGCTTCGTTACATCATCATGGCCGTCGTAGCCGCCGCGATCGCCATTGCCGGCTATTTCGCCTTTGCCGGCCAGCAACGCGTGCCCGATGCGACCTTCACTTTGCTGTCCGGCCAGAAAGTCTCGACCGCCGATCTGAAGGGCAAGGTCTACCTGGTCAACTTCTGGGCGACCAGCTGCGACACCTGCATGAAGGAAATGCCGCAGATGGTCCAGACCTATAACCGCTTCAAGGGCAAAGGGCTGGAATTCGTCGCGGTCGCGATGAACTACGACGCGCCGATGTACGTGACGAACTACACGCAAACGCGCCAGTTGCCGTTCAAGGTTGCAATGGACGACGGCTCGGCCGCCAAGCAGTTCGGCAACGTCCAGCTCACGCCGACCACCTTCGTGGTCGACAAGGACGGCAAGATTCTCAAGCGTTATGTCGGTGAGCCGCAATTCGCGGAACTCGACCAGCTGTTGGAAAAAGCGCTGAACGCGGCCTGACTGCGTGGCGCTTCCCGATCCGGATCGATCCAGACGCGCCGGCGCGCATCGCCTCGCCGCCGGCGCTTCAAACCCTCACCGCTCCCCTTCCCCTTTGGCCGCCAGGCCATATCGTTTGATCTTCTCGTAAAGCGTCGCTTTCCCAAGCTGCAACTTGTCTGCCGCGACCGCGACCACTCCGCCGACCTGCTCCAACGCCTCCGCGATCACCGCCCGCTCGAATTGCTCGACACGCTCTTTGAGCGGTTGCGCCGCTGCATCTTCGTCGCCGAACGACATCACGGGATCGTCGGCGATGCCGAGCACGAAGCGGTCGGCGGCATTGCGCAGCTCCCGCACATTGCCCGGCCAGTCACGCTGCATCAAACTCGCGCGCTGCCGGTCGGTGAGAATCGGCGCGGGACGTTGGTAACGCACCGCCGCGTCCAGCAAGAAGTGCTCGAACAGCGGCACGATGTCCTCGCGCCGCTCCCCTAACGGCGGCAGCGCGATCGTCACCACATTCAGCCGATACAGCAAGTCGCGCCGGAACGAGCCGTCCGCGACATGCTCGGCCATATCGCCCTTCGCGGCGGCAACCACGCGGCAATCCACGCGGATCGGCTGATTGGACCCGAGCCGTTCCAGCACGCCGTCCTGCAGAACACGCAGCAGCTTGACCTGCAAAGCGAGCGGCATGCTCTCGATTTCGTCGAGGAACAATGTGCCGCCCGACGCGTGTTCGAGCTTGCCGATGCGCCGTTTTGCCGCGCCCGTAAACGCACCCGGTTCGTAGCCGAACATTTCCGACTCGAACATCGGCTCCGGCAACGCACCGCAATTGACCGCGATAAATGGCTTGTCGCGACGCGGCGACAGTTCGTGCAGGCTGCGCGCAATCAACTCTTTGCCCGCGCCGGTGTCGCCGTTGATCAGCACCGACGCATCGGTCGGCGCAACGTTCGCAATCAGCCGCCGCACCTGCTCGATCGCCGGACTGCGGCCGATGATGCGCGGCGCCACCGTGTTCTGTTCCGCCAGTTCACGACGCAGCGCGAGGTTTTCCAGCACCAGCGTGCGGCGCTCCAAAGCCCGTCGCACGGTCTCGATCAAACGCTCGGACGCGAACGGCTTCTCGATGAAGTCATACGCGCCGTCGCGCATGGCCTGCACGGCCATCGAAATGTCGCCGTGGCCGGTGACCAGAATCACCGGCACGTCCGGCGCCCGCTCATGGCATTGCGCGAGCAGATCGAGACCGCTCGCGCCCGGCAAGCGGATATCGCTGACGATCACGCCGGAGAAATCCGCGCTGATCATCCTGGCCGCGGATTCCGCCGACGCATGGCCGATCACGTCGAACCCCGCCAGTTGCAGGCTCTGCACGCTGGCGCGGCGCACCAGTTCGTCGTCCTCGATATACAGCACTTGCAAGCCGTGGTTCAGCATGTCGTTCTCGTCTGATTCAGGAACCCGTCGTGAGCGGGTCCGATGTTTGACTCGTCTGCACGCGCACGCGGCGCAGCGTCAACACGAATAGTGCACCGCCGTCGGACGCATTGCGCGCGACCAGCGTGCCGCCGCAATCGCGCGCAATCGACGATGAAATCGCAAGGCCCAGCCCAAGCCCCTGGCCCATTTCCTTGGTCGTGAAGAACGGTTCGAACAGGCGCGGCAGCACGTCTTCGGGGATGCCTGGACCGTTGTCGCGCACGGCGAACGACAAGGTCTTATCCGCGACTTCGACCTCTATCGAAATGCGCGGCGGCGTCATGCCTGCCGTTGCGTCGAGCGCGTTGCCGAGCAGGTTGATCAGCACCTGCTCGAGCCGCAGATCGTCGCAATTCGCGATCAGCTGCGGGTGATCGTCGGCGAGATTCAAAAGCGTGCGCGTGCCGGTCCCGGCATCGAGCAAAGCGAACTCGACTTCGACGCCCTGCAAACGCTGTTGCAGCAGCGCGATGACGTTGCGCAACGCCCGCACGATCGGCGCGCGCGCATTGCGGGGCCGTGCCCGGCCGACGAACAGCTTCAACTGATTGGTGATCTTGCCCATGCGCTCGGTGAGCGCCGCGATCGCCTCGAGATTTTCGCGCGCCGACGCCTGATCGCCGCGTTCGAGCAGCACGCGCGTATTGTCCGAGAAACCGCGCAACGCCGCGAGCGGTTGATTCAATTCGTGCGTGATGCCGGCCGCCATCTGACCGAGCGCGGCGAGCTTGCTGGCCTGAATCAGCTCATCGTGCGCGGCGCGCAGCTCCTGCTCGGCACGCGTGCGTTCGGCCACCTCCTTCTGCAACTGCTCGTTCGCCTGCGACAGATCCGCGGTGCGCTCAGCCACACGCCGGTTCAACTCCGCGTAGGCTTTCTGCAGCAGCGCACGGCTGCGCATGACCTCGCGCACGCGGGCGCGGCGCATTCTCCAGTAGAACGCGAGCAGCACCAGCGATACATAACCGAATCCGGTAACGATAGTCGCGTTGCGCGCGTCGGCGTCGACCGGATCGACTGGCGACATTGTGATCAAATGCCAGTCGGGTTCACCCATGCCACGCCGCGACGCGAGATAGCGTGGCGCATAGCGGCCACCCCCGATGCGCACGATCTGCGCATTACCTTCGAGCGTGCGCTCGATCGTCACCGGCAGCGGCGCGATCGGCTGCTGCGCATACTGACGCGCCTGATAAATCGAGTCGGCCACTTGTCCGGACAGCGGCCGTATCGTGTGATATTTCCACGCCGGCACCGACGACAGAAAGATCACGCCGTGATCGTCGGTGACGACGAGCGGCTCGGACGCATCCGCGCCCTGAAACCATTCGAGATCGAGTTTGACCACCGCCACGCCGACGATCTCGCCCGCGCGCCGCACCGGCTGCGAGATGTAGTAGCCCGGCGCCTGCGAGATCGTACCGATGCCGAAGAAGCGGCCCACGCCGCCCTTGATCGCATCGAGAAAATACGGCCGGAATTGATAGCCCGCGCCGATGAAGCTGCCCGGCCCGTGCCAGTTGCTCGCGGCGACGCAATAGCCGTCAAGAGGAATGATGTAGGTGACCGTGGCCCGCGCGTGGAGGTTGAGGTCTTCGAGGTACAGATTGGCGCGCGCGACGTTGGCTGGCGTGGGATTGACCAGCACGTCCTGCACGATCGGATGTTCGGCAAGCAGATAAGGCAGCGACTCGTAGCGCTCCAGCGTGCTCTTCAGCGCGCTGGCAGTGCGATCGACGCGCACCGCGGCGTTGTGCCGTAAATTGTCGATCCCACGCTGCCACGCAATGCTGTAGGTGAGCCCGCACGCCGCCACGAGCCCGGCGACGAGCGCGAAGAGGATCAGCAGGCGGCGCGTCACGTTGGCAAATTCCGATCGATGATGATCGGTTATTGTGGCATAAGGCGAGGTGGCATAAGGCGACGCGCCGTCGGCGGGAGGTTCGGCCGACGGCGCGGTGTGCCGGCGCGCGACCGCCGGCTTCATACGTTGGCGGTCGCGGCCATGACCCGGCTTAAACGCCAGCCGGCTCTTTGACCACTACTTCGCCGCGCAGCGCGGCGTTCAGCTTCGAGCGATCCAGTTCCTTTTCCCACGCCGACACCACCACCGTCGCCACGCCGTTGCCGACGATATTGGTCAGCGCGCGGCATTCGCTCATGAAGCGGTCGATGCCGAGAATCAGCACCATGCCCGACAGCGGAATGGTCGGCACCACAGCGAGTGTTGCCGCCAGCGTGATGAAACCCGCGCCGGTCACGCCGCTCGCGCCCTTCGAGGTCAGCATCGTCACCGCCAGCAGCGTGAGCTGCTGCGTCCACGTAAGGTCGATGTTGGTGGCCTGGGCGATGAACAGCACGGCCATCGTCATATAGATGTTGGTGCCGTCGAGGTTGAACGAATAACCGGTCGGCACCACGAGGCCCACCACCGAGCGCGAGCAGCCGAGCTTTTCGAGCTTGAGCATCAGTTGCGGCAGTGCGGCTTCCGACGAGCTCGTGCCGAGCACGATCAGCATCTCTTCCTTGATGTACGAGACAAAGCGCAGGATGTTGAAGCCCACCGCGCGCGCGATGAGGCCGAGCACGACCACCACGAACACGATCGAAGTCAGATAGAACGTGCCGATCAGCTTGAGCATCGGCAACAGAGAGCCGATGCCGTACTTGCCGATCGTGAAGGCCATCGCGCCGAACGCGCCGATCGGCGCCAGCTTCGTGATGATGCGCACGATGCCGAACAGCACGTGCGAGAGGCCGTCGATGAAGTTCGTCACGACCTTGCCCTTCTCACCCGCCGTTGCCAGCACCGCGCCGAACAGCAGCGCGACCAGCAGGATCTGCAGGATCTCGCCTTGCGCGAACGCCGACGAGATCGTGTCAGGAATGATGTGCATCAGGAAATCGACCGTGGTCTGGCCGTGCGCCTTGGCGGCGTACGAAGCGACCGCCTTGCCGTCGAGCGTGGCCGGATCGATGTTGAAGCCGACACCCGGCTTGAGCACGTGCGTGGCGATCAGGCCGAGCACCAGCGCGAAGGTCGAAACGATTTCGAAGTACAGCAGCGCCTTGCCGCCGACGCGCCCGACCTTCTTCATGTCTTCCATGCCGGCGATGCCCGTCACCACCGTACAGAAGATGATCGGCCCGATCACCATCTTGATCAGCTTGATGAAGCCGTCGCCGAGCGGCTTCATGTCGACGGCGAGGTTCGGGTAGTAGTGTCCGAGCGCGATACCGATGATGATCGCCACGATCACCTGGACGTACAGCACTTTGTGGATAGGTTTCTTCACGATGTTTCCTGCGATGTGGATGAGCTCATGGCCTGCCACGCTGCGCATCATGCGAACGAATGATCGTCACGCCTGTGCACGGCATTAGGCCGCGACAAGACGACGAATTCAGAGATACCGGGAAGGGAAATCAGACATCGTTGTCTCCTTGCTTTAGTTGTCGGACCGTTGCGGCCGCGTGATCTATTTCGCAAGGTCGATGCCAGCTTGATGCGAAGCGAATCGCCTTGATTTTTATAGGTTTTTTGGTGTGTTACGACGCGCGCCGTCCGGGATTCCGGAAATCCGGACGCGGGGCGTCGGGGAATCCGGAATCCATACAGGCGGCGAATCCGGGAAAACCCTGATGGCTTTTCAGCAGCGCCCGTCGCTCGAGAAGAGCGCCGTTTGCTGGTGTTTGCAGATTCTTATGCGCCGCCTTCTTCGAGCACCAGCAGGTTCTCGTGCGAGAAACCCAGCGACACCGGCTGACCCCGTTCCGGCAAGCCGCGATTCGGGTCGTTGAACACGTCGAGCGAAACGACCGCGTCCTTCACGCGTGCTCGGATGCGCACCACGGCGCCGAGGAAATTGACCTCTTCGACGGTTGCATTCAGCGTGTTGCGGCCGGGCGCGGCCGGCTCTAGCACGATCGCCTCGGGCCGCAGCGCGAGCAGACGCTTTTTGCCGGCGTCGTCCGGCGGCAGTTCCTGCGTGGTCGTCAGCTCCTGGCCGTCGACGGCCATCTTGCCGGTGGCCGGATCCACGACGTGTCCCGCCAGGATGTTCAGCGTGCCGACGAACGAAGCAACAAAGCGCGTACGCGGATAGTTATAGATCTCCGAAGGCGAGCCGATCTGTTCGACGCGGCCTTCGTTCATCACGACGATGCGGTCGGAAATCGACAGCGCCTCTTCCTGATCGTGCGTGACGAAAATCGATGTGATGCCGAGTTCGCGCTGCAGCGCGCGAATGTCCTGCCGCAGCGAAATGCGGATCTTCGCGTCGAGCGCGGAGAGCGGCTCGTCGAGCAGCAGCACTTGCGGCTTGCCGGCCAGCGCGCGCGCCAATGCCACGCGCTGCTGCTGACCGCCCGACAATTGCCATGGATAACGCTCGCCGAGATGCGGCAGCTTGATCAGCTGCAGCATTTCTTCGACGCGCTTTTTGATCTCCGCCTGCGGACGATGCGTGATCTTCAGCCCGAAGCCGATGTTGTCGGCCACCGTCATGTTCGGGAACAGCGCATACGACTGAAACACCATGCCGACCTTGCGCTGCCGCGTACGCAGATGCGTGACGTCCTTGTTGTCCAACCGGATGATGCCGCGCGTCGGCGTTTCGAAGCCGGCGATCATCCGCAATACTGTGGTCTTGCCGCAACCGGACGGTCCGAGAAAGGTGATGAACTCGCCGCGTTCGATCTTCATGTCGAAGTGATGCAGCGCCGTGTTCGCCCCGAACGACTTATGCAGATTTTCGATCTCAAGAAAAGCCATGATTCGCTGCCTCAGTCCGTCAAATTTTCTGGCCGCTAAGCGCGCGGGCCGAGCCGAATACCTGGATCAAACCCATCGATGCCCACGTAATCACGAACGCGATGATCGCGAGCGCCGACGGCTCATACGCGCGGTTCGCGCCGATCAATTGCAGATACGGTCCGAACGCGGGCCGGTCGAGCAGACTCGCCAGCGTGAACTCGCCGATCACCACGGCAAAGGTAAGAAACGCGCCGGACAGAATGCCGGAGCGGATATTCGGAAAAATCACCTTGAAGAGAATCGTCGGCCAGTTCGCACCGAGACACTCCGCGGCCTCGGTCAGCGAACGCACGTCGACCGCGCGCAAACCGGCATCCACCGCGCGGTACATGTACGGCAGCGATAACGTCACGTAGCCGAGCACCAGCAATAAGTCGGTCGCGCGTTCGTTGCTGGTGAGCGGCAGAATCGAACTGCTGTTATAGATGCGCAGATACCCGAACACGATCACGATCGCCGGAACCACCAGCGGCAACAGCGTGATGAACTCGACCACCGGGCGCAGCTTCGGCAGCCGCAATTGCACCCAGTATGCGGTCGGCACCACCAGCAGCACGCCGACGATGATCGTCAGCACCGCCATCAGGATCGAATAGCCGAACGAGGCCTGAAACCGCGGATCGGCCAGCACGACGCTGTACGCCTCGAAGCTATACGCGCCGCGCTTCATCCGCAGGCTGAATTCGAACGTCGCGATCAACGGAATCAGGAAGTACAGCGAACCGACGATCATTGCGGTCCACGCGCCCACACGCGATTGGCTTTTCATCGACGCCCCCTTTCCGCGCGTGAACGCAACCAGATATAGCCGCCGTTCGACAGTCCGGTCACGAGAACCATGCCGAGCGCGAGCGCGTAGCCGAGGTTCTGGTTGTGCATCACGTCGCCGCGAATCTGCGCGTACAGCAGGATCGTGACGATGTTCAACGAACTGCCGGTCAGCGCATAAGCGGTGGCGACCGCGCCGAACGAATTGGCGAACAGCAGCAAGGTGGCGCCGAGCACGCTCGGCCACAGCACCGGCAACGCAACGTAGCGCCAGTATTGATACGACGTGCCACCGAGACAGTCGCAGGCTTCGCGCCATTCGCGCTTCAGGCCGTCGAGCGCGGGCGTGACGATCAGCACCATTAACGGAATCTGGAAGTACAGGTAGGTCAGTGTCAAACCGGAGAAGCTCAACACGCTGAAGCCCGTCGAATACAGATTGAAGCCGAGGTATTTCTTCAGCAGCACGGTGACGAGACCGACGCGCCCCAATGTGCAGATGAAGGCGAACGCGAGCGGCACGCCGGCAAAATTCGACGCGACGCCGGAGAACGTCATCAAGGTCGGACGAATCCAGCCGGGCAGTTTGCCTTGCACCGCCGCCCACGCGAGCAGCGAACCGATCACCGCGCCGCCGAGCGCGGAAGCGGCGCTCACCTTGAAGCTGATCCAGTAAGCGTCGAGTATGCCCGGCTGGAGCAGGTCGCGAAAATTGGCGAGCGTGAAGTGGCCTTGCGAATCCTGAAATGCGCCGACCATCAGAAAGCCGGTCGGCAAAATCAGGAACAACAGCGCGAAGGTAAAGAACGGCACCACGCCGATCCAGTTCAGGAACTGCGACGCGCGGCCCGGACCGTCGACGCGAGGCGTTGGCGTGGGCACAGGCGGAACCAGCAATTCCGGCTGCACCGATCCAGCATCCGATGAAGCGCTCATGGCTTACCCTTAGGCAATCTGGCTAACGCCGGGCGCGCCGCTCAACTGGAGCGGCGCGCCGCCGGCAAAACTGCACGCTGCGCTTTGAAGTAGCGTTGCCTCGCTTACTTCACGTTCGCGCCGACCGCTTCGTCCCAATGCTTCGTGATGGTGTCCTTGTAGGCGTCCTGTTGGGACAGCGTCGGGAACACCACATTCTTGTAGGCCGTAGGCGGCGGCAGTTTGTCGAGCAGCGCTTGCGGGACCTTCTTCGCCGCGACCATTTCGTTATAGCGCATCGGGTGGCAATAGCCGGTCAGCCAGCCGATCTGGCCTTCGTCCGAATACAGATATTCCATCCACAGCTTGGCCGCGTTCGGATGCGGCGCATAGGCGCTGATCGCCTGCACGTAGACACCGGCGACGACGCCCGTTTTCGGAATCACCACCTGCACCTTCGGATTGCCCTTCAGCGTATCGCGGTCAGCCAGTGCGTTGTAGTCCCAGCGCACGACGATCGGCGTGGTGCCCTGCGCGAGCGACGCGGCCTTGCCGATGACCGGCACGAAGTTGCCGCTCTTGTTCAGATCGGCAAAGAATTTGAGGCCGGCTTTGTCGGCGTTGCTCACATCGCCCTTGCTCTGAGAGAGGCCCGCGGCGAACACGCCCTGGATCGCCTGGTTGGCCGAGCGCGGGTCGCCTGCCAGCGATACGGCGTTCTTATAGTCTGACTTGAGCAGATCGCTCCAGTCGGCCGGCACCTTGTCGATCATGTCGGCATTCACTTCAAAAGACAGCACGCCGTAGTAATCGCCGTACCAGTAGCCGTCGGCATCTTTCGAGTCATTGGGAATCGACTTCCACGTCGCAACCTTGTACGGCTGCAGCAGACCTGCCGCCTTCGCGCTCGGACCGAAAGACAAACCCACGTCGATCACGTCAGGCGCTTGCGGACCTTTATTGCCCTTGTTCGCCTTGATGGCTTCGATTTCGTCGCCCGAACCCGCATCCGGATTCAGCTCGTTAACCTTGATGCCGTATTTCTTCTGAAAGCCGGCGACCAGCTGACCGTAGTTGCACCAGTCGTGCGGCAAGGCGATCACGGTCAGTTGACCTTCCTGCTTGGCAGCTGCGATCAGTGTGTCGAGCGGCGCGGCCGAAGCGCTGCTCACGCCGGCTGCGGCAACACCCGCAGCGGCCGACATCGAAAGTAAACGTGCTAACGCGGTGCGGTTCATAGTCTTCCCCATCCTCTGCCGAAATTGCTACGTTTGGAAAATTTCTAATTCGAGTTCTGTGAGCGCGCGCTTGTGCTCCTGCTCGCTCGCCCCATGCTCAGCCCGGGTTCGCCGGTGCGGACAACATGTCGTGTTCCAGTCTATCGATGCGATCGGTACAAATCATGTCGACGCCCCACTGCGCGAGCAACCGCGCGCGCTTCGGGTCGTTCACCGTGTAGACCAGCACGCGCAATCCGGCCGCATGGATCTCGGCGACCAACGGTTCGGTCAGATGCCGGTGACTCGCGTGCAACGACACGCAGTCCAGTTCACGCACGATGCGCAGCCAGTCCGCCGGCACCTCCTCGAACAGCATGCCGCGCCGCAATGAAGGCGCCGCATCGCGCGCAGCGGCTAGCGCATCGAACGAAAACGATGAAAGCAGTGGCGGCGTCTGCGCTTGCCAAAGCGTCAGCGCGCCGCTTGCCACCAGACGCCCGGTGACCTCGTCGCGGCCCGGACACGGTTTGATTTCGATGTTTGCGGCGATGCCGTCGCGCGCACAACGCTCGGCCGCTTCGGCGAGCGTCGGCAGGCGCGTGCCCGCGAATTGCGGCCCGTACCAGCCGCCCGCGTCGAGCCCAGCCAGTGAGTGCCACGTATGTTCTGCCGCGGCGCCGTGGCCGTTGGTGGTGCGCTCCAGCGTGTCGTCATGCAACAGAAAGAGCTGGTTGTCGGCGGAGAGCTTGGCGTCGAATTCAACCATCCGGTAGCCGTAGCGTACGCACGCGTCGAAACCGGCGAGCGTGTTCTCCGGCGCCAGCGTGCCGCCGCAGCGATGCGCGATCAGCCTCGGATACGGCCAGTCTGCGGATATAGCGCGATTAATCCCGTTTCCCACGTCTCGTTACCTTCATGATAGAGCGCGTTAATTTGCTCTCGACACGCTTTTAACTGCCACGACCGCCATAACGAACGCCGTTTCGTGCAGCCCTCACTCTCGAGCCCCGCGCGTAGTATCGCGCTAACGGGTGACGTTGCGATAGCCGGCTGCACGACCAATACTTCAATGGCGCCGGCACCCGCACTCATCGTCAGGATGACGAACCGTACAGCGTTCCAGCAACGCCACGCGCAGCGGCGAATCGTTCGTCCGAGGAATGCCACGATCCATTATGGCAACGAGGGCGGGTCAATCAAATTGCCAAAAAACGCCGCAAAATGCTCGAAACAGGACATTTCAGTTCCCTCTCGAACATTTCGTGTTCGAAACAGGCGCGGGTGTCCGATCTGCGAAGGCTAAGATTAAATACACAAATTTGCAAGCTACCAAAAAAATACAACACAATTCGGCTAAAGTAGTACGCTTGACATCGTCCAGTCACACATCCGTGTCAACGATGTTGTAGTTAAAACAAAGCCATGTGAACGCGCGTTCGCATCCAAGGAAAAATGCATGTGGCAGGAAGACCGTCATCAGAGAATTCGCGCGTTGCTGTCGACGCTTCA
Source organism: Paraburkholderia sp. IMGN_8 (assembly GCF_038050405.1). NCBI lineage: Bacteria > Pseudomonadati > Pseudomonadota > Betaproteobacteria > Burkholderiales > Burkholderiaceae > Paraburkholderia > Paraburkholderia sp. IMGN_8. The sequence goes on from NZ_CP150900.1 coordinate 4,092,353, forward strand.
ACGCGTGTCGACCGAACGCATCATGGCGGACCTCGGCGTGTCGCGCGAAACAGTGCGGCGCGACCTGCTCGATCTGGAAGCACTCGGTGAGTTGCGGCGCGTGCACGGCGGCGCGATCAAACCTGCGAACGAAGCGCCGATCGCCGAGCGTGCGCACATGCGCGTCAAATCGAAGACAGCGATCGCCAAGGCGGCCACCGGGTTGATTACCAGTGGCCAGACGCTTTTTATCGACGCAGGCACCACCACCGCGGCGCTAGCCGAGGAGCTGGCGAAACTGGCGAACCTGACGATCGTCACCAATTCGATCGACGTCGCACTGAAAATGCGCGGCGCCGTCGAGCAAACCGAAGCGGCCAACGAAGTCATCCTGCTGGGCGGTTCGATCAGCGATCGCGCGATGGCGACCACCGGCGCCACCACGGTGCTCGACATCCAGCGCTATCGTGCGGACATGGCGCTGCTCTCGCCGGTAGGAATCGATCACCGGCACGGCGCGACCAACTACGATCACGGCGAAACCGAAGTGGCGCGCGCCATGGTCGCCAACGCGGACCGCGTCGTGATCCTCGCCGACTACAGCAAGATCGGCCAACGCAGCCGGATTTCGTACTGTCCGGTCGATCGCATAGATGTGCTGATCACCAACAAAAGGGCGACCGAAGCCGCAGACTTCACATCGCTGAAGAGGAAGCTGGAAGAGATCGTTCTGGCTTAGTGCTTCGTGTAAGTTGCGTGTGGTTTGCTCATAAACGGCGCTTGCGACCCATAGCCGGGTAGCCGCCTATTCCTTCACGTGCATCGTGTCGAGCACGCGTTTGCGCAAGCGCGTGTCGCGCAACGCGCCGGCTGCGTCGAGTACCGGATAGGCCGTCGCGCAGAACAGCGAATTGAGCCGCTTCATGTCGCTGATCAAATCCAGATGCAGCGCGCTGGTCTCGATGCTGCGCAAGCTTTGCCCCGCGAGCCGGTCCAGATGCTTGTATGAATACGCGCGCTCCAGATCGCGAAAACGTTCCTTCTCCGCCAGCAAGCGCTCCGCGCAACGCAGATCGTTGTTCAGAAACACGGATAGCCCGAGTTGCAGATTGGCGGCAAGACGCGTCTGCAAATCGTCCAGTTCGCCGAGCCCTTCCTCGGAGAACGACAAACGATGCGCGATCTTCTTCTCCTCGATATCGCTCACGATCCGCTCGATGATGTCGCCCGCATGCTCCAGGTTGATCGTCAGCGAAATGATGTCGGTCCAGCGGCGGCTATCGGCCTCGTCGAGCTGCTCGCGGGAGATGAGAGTGAGATAGGCTTTGACCGCGGCGTAGAGTTCGTCCACGTCGTCGTCCATGCGGACTGTTTCGCGCGCTGTGTCCAGATTGTTGTGATGGATCAGCTCCGCGACGTTGTTGAGCATGGCGCTCACGATGTCACCGATGCGCAGCACCTCGCGCGCGGCATGCGCGAGCGCGAGAGTCGGCGTGGAAAGTGCGGCGGCATCCAGATGCAGCGGCCGCAGTTCGCCGTTCGGCTGCGGCCGGTCCGGCAACATGCGCGTGCAAATGCGCGCCACCGGATCGATCAGCGACAGGCACGCACAGCAACGCAGCGTGTTGTAGATCAGGTGAAAGCCGACCACCGCTTCGCGCGGATTCGCGATCAGCACCGGCAGAGCGCGCGCGAGCAGCGGTGCGAACGGCAGGATCAGCAGCGCGCCGGCAAGCTTGAACGCAAGACTGCCCAACGCCAGACGCCGCGCCGGCGCGTTCTGCGCGACAGTACCGATCAGCGCCAGCAAACCGCTGCCGAGGTTCGCGCCGATCACAAGACACAACGCCACCTTCAACGAGATCACACCGGACGACGCGAGCGTCGCCGTCAGCAATACCGCCGCGAGGCTCGAATAGGAGAGCATCGCGAATGCCACACCGACCAGCGCATCGAGCATCGTGTCGCCGGTCAGCGCGCCGAACATCACCCGCACGCCGGCGGCTTGCATCATTGGCTGGGCGGCTTCGACGATCAGATGCAGCGCCAGCAGGATCAAGCCAAGCCCGATTAGCGTGCGGCCGACCTGACCGAGTCGGGTCTGCTTGCGCGATAGAAAGAGTGGCACACCGAACAGAATCAGGATCGGCGACAGCCATGACAGATCGAGTGTCAGCACCCGCGCCATCAAGGCGGTGCCGACGTCGGCGCCGAGCATGATCGCGAGGCCGCTGGTAAGCGGCAAGAGACCCTGCGCCGCAAACGACGTGACGATCACCGCGGTTGCATTGCTGCTCTGCACGAGGCTCGTTACGCCGACACCGGAGAGGAAGGCCCGCCAGCGGCTGCTGGTGCTGCGCCCGAGCATGCTGCGCAGGTCAGCGCCGAGTACCCGCAGGATGCCTGTGCGGACGATGTGCGACCCCCATACGAGCAGCGCCACACCGGCCAGAAGGTTAAGGAGAATCAGCATAAGGCACTACGCATTCCGTTCCTGCTGCCATGACCCGAACCGCATGCCGCTCGAACCGGCACCCGGGGCGTATGACCGTAGTGTTGCATAATTTTGCCTTATTGTAATTTTGTGCTTTTAAATATACGCTCACACAAAGCTGTGGACTGCTGTGCGCCGACCGGGTCGTTAACGCAGCAGTCTGCTGGACAACCTGATGCTGAGGAATCTCGATGAGCCGCAACCTTGCGCTGTTCGACCTGGACCACACGCTGCTGCCGCTCGACAGCGATCAGGCGTGGGCGCACTTCATCGCTGGATTGGGCATAGAAGGCGCTACGCGGCATGCCGAGGAAATCGACGGCTACTACCAGCAATATGTGGCTGGCACGCTCGATATGGCCGCCTATCTGAACTACACACTGGCGCCGCTCGCCCGCCATTCGCGCGAACAGCTCGACGCGTGGCATGCCCAGTTCATGCAGGATGTGATTACGCCGGCAATCCTGCCGGCAGCGCGCGAGCTGGTGCAACGTCATGTCGAAGCAGGCGACTTGTGCTGCATCGTCACCGCAACCAACGTGTTCATCACAACGCCGATCGGCAAGGCGCTCGGCTTCGAACATCTGCTCGGGATCGAACTCGGCACTGAAGGTGACGATCCTCTGGCGCGCTATACGGGGACCGCAGTCGGCGTACCCACTTTCCGCGAAGGCAAGATCACGCGCACCGAGAATTGGCTGGCCTCGCTCGGCCATCGCTTGCAGGATTTTCCGCAAAGTTACTTCTATAGCGATTCGATCAACGACATACCCTTGATGGAATGTGTCACGCATCCGGTCGCGACCAATCCCGACGCGCGCTTGCGCGCCATCGCCACGGAACGGGGCTGGCCGGTGATCGAACTGTTTGCCTAAGGTTTCCGTGGGCCGCGCTTAGTCCACGCTACGGTTAAACGCGCCCTTTCCACGGCACCAGCCGCCGCTCCAGCGCCCGCATGCCGAGATCGAACAGCCACGCGATCAGTCCGATCAGCACGATGCCCATCACCACCACGTCGGTACGCAGAAAGCTCGATGCGTTGAGCACCATCTGACCGAGTCCCGCAGTGGCGGCGACCATCTCGGCAGCAACCAAGGTGGTCCAGCCGAAGCCGATCGCGATACGCAGGCCGGTCAGAATCTCCGGCAACGCCGCCGGCAAGACCACGTAGCGCACGATCTGCGCGAAGCGGCCACCGAGAGAATACGCCGCATGAATCTGCTCGATGGTCGCACTGCGCACACCGGCACGCGCGGCCATCGCGATCGGCGCGAAGCAGGCGAGATAGATCACGACGATCTTCGCCGTCTCGTCGATCCCGAACCAGATCACCACCAGCGGCAGATACGCGAGCGGCGGCAGCGGCCGGTAGAATTCCAGCGGCGGATCGAGCAAGCCGCGCGCGACCCGGCTCACGCCCATCACGATACCGATCGGCACTGCGGTGAACGCAGCCAGTGCGAACGCGCCGAACACGCGCAGTGCGCTCCATGCGAGGTGCTGGGAGAGCGGCAAGCCGCCTTGAATGCGTCCGTGCCACGCGTCCAGAAACGCGGCCCAAACGGCCTCCGGCGTCGGCAGGAACAACGGCGGCAGCCAGTGCAGATGCGTGGCAAGCCACCACAGCGCCGCGAACGTGGTCACGGAAACTGCGCTCAACGCCGCGGTTGGGCCTTCGCCCGGCAAGCGCCAGCCGCGTACCGGCCGCGCCCTTTTCCGTGGCGGCTCATCCGCCTGGGCCAGCGGCAGATTGCCTAATGATTCCCGCGAAGCTGTCATGACGCCACCTCTTCCTGATTCTGCTCGCTCCGGTCGTGCAGGCGTCGCACTAGCCGCTCCCGCCATTCGATGAAATCCGGCGACGACTTCACCGCGCGGGCATCGCGTGTCTCGAGAAAACGTTGCGCGAACGGCAGGTCGTAGCTGTCGGCGATGCGTCCTGGGCCTGGCGTCATCACGACGAGACGGGTCGCCAGAAACAGCGCCTCTTCGACGCTGTGCGTAATGAAAAACACCGTCTTACGCGTGCGCCCCCAGACGTCCAGCACGAGCTCCTGCATCGACTCGCGCGTCATTGCGTCGAGTGCGCCCATCGGCTCATCCATCAACAGTACTTGTGGATCGCTCGCCAGCGCGCGTGCAATGCCGACGCGCTGCTGCATACCGCCGGACAGTGCGTAGACCCGCGAGCGAGCGTGCTGTTCGAGCCCGACAAGCGCCAGCATCCGCCGTGCAATGCGCTCGCGCTCCGCCTTCGGTACGCGCTGAAAGCGCAATCCGAGTGCCACGTTGTCGAGCACATCGAGCCACGGCATCAACGCGTACTTCTGGAATACGACACCGCGATCCGCACCCGGCCCGCGCACCGGTTCGCCGTTCAGCCACACTTCGCCCCCGGTCGGCTGAATAAAGCCAGCGATGCAGTTCAGCAAGGTCGTCTTGCCGCATCCCGATGCACCCAGCGCGACGACGAACTCGCCCGGTTCGATGCGCAGATCGACATCGGAGAGCGCGACGTTCGGCGCCGCACCGCGCGCACCTTCGTAGGCGACCTGCAATCGCCGGATCTCAAGACCGCTCATCGCCGAACCTCATGATGCTGGTGGAAGACCTTGCGAAGCGATCAATGTGCTGCAGACTGCACGAACTGCGGATCGACACCGGTCGAGTAATCGGTCAGCACGTTCTGAATCGTGCCTTGCGTCTTCAGAAACGCAGCGGTGGCAGCCAGCGATTTCGCCGCGCCGGATTGCGCGCCGCCACCCAGCCATGCATTCGAAGCCTGCTGCGCCGGCGTCGGGAACGCGTACAGCGCGAGGCTCGCCGGCACCTCCTGCGCGGTGGCGCCGGACTCCTTCGCAACGGCTTCGACCTGCGGCGAAGTCGCGGTCCATGCCGACGTGTGATCGCGGTAGCTCGCATCGGTCGCGGCCAGCACCTTCACGAAACGCGCGACGAACTCTGCGTTCTGACTAGCGAACTTACGGTCGACGACGAAGCCGTCGAAGGTCGCCTTGCCGGTTTGCTGTGCAACCTGCCCCGACGTGATCAGTACCTTGCCGTTCTTCTTCACCTTCGCCAGCACCGGGTCCCAGATGTAGGTCGCGTCGATGTCGCCGCGCTCCCACGCTGCCGCGACTTCAGGCGGGCGCAAGTTGACGATCTTCACGTCGGACGGATTCACGCCGGCGCTCTGCAGCGCGACCAGTGTATGAAAGTGCGAGGTCGACACGAACGGCACGCCGATCTTCTTGCCCTTCAGACCTGCGACGCTCGTCACGTTGGAACCGTCGCGCGCGACCAGCGCTTCGGCGTCGTTGATGTTGTCGAGAATCCAGAACAGCGAAATATCGACGCCTTGCGACAGCCCTGCCGCGATCGGGCTCGACCCAGCCTCGCCGAGTTGCACCGAACCGGAGGCCAGGGCGCGGATCACGTCGGCGCCGCTGCCGAGCTTGCGATAGGTGACCTTATAGCCAGTGGCTTTCTCGACTTCGCCGGTGGCCTGCGCATAGCGCCAGGGCACGACCATGTCCTGATACGCGATCACGACTTCTTTGGTATCGGCATGTGCGGTGCCGGCAAACGGCGCGGACAGTGCGAGCAGCGCAGCGAATGCGGCGAGCGGACGGAGGAAGCGATTCATCGGGAAGCCCCTTTAGTGTGTGTTGTCTGGGAGGCTTTCGACTATAGGGAGTTTGTGTGCGCGCTGTTCTAATTAATCCGCAATTGCTAATCACGCTGTTCGAGCATTGCTTTTCGGGTTGCGTTGGATAGGTGCGACTGTTGCTGCGTGCAGCGGATTGGCTCTAGCGGATGATGGCGGATTGAGCTGCCTGAGCGCAAGCTGGCCGTTCGGCGGATTGACCGCGGTTCGGCGCGGACTGGATGATCTCTGGATTGTTCTTCAGTTCGCGTTCCTATGATCGAATTTCTTCATCGCTTGGGCTGGTTGTTTTTCAATGTCGGCGTGCCTGTCTTTGCGCCAATTGCTTTGTTGCCTCTATTGGGCTTCTCGCGCTTCTATCGGCAGGCCTCGAGAGGCATCGCCATAAAAGCGATCCAAGACGGGCAACTGCTGTGGGTCGTCATTTCGATGTGCGCGAGCGCGTGCTATGAGATTGGAGGTGCGCTCGGAGACGCATCGACAGACAACGCTCGATCTTTCATGCTGGCAGGACCGCTCTGGCATGTTCTGTTCATTGTGGTGGCTTGCCTGATCGTATCGTTCGGCGCCGCCGATTCCATACCGCACCCCGAATATCGTTACGTCGACGCACCTGATCGAGGACTCATGTGGATTTCACTGTTCATGACGGCGATCATTGCGGCATTGTTTTCGATATCTCATTATTCGCTAACCTAACTAATCAAGAGCGACCAAGCTATACTCCTGACAAATAATCCACAGGGAGGACCGCAATGCCCAATGTCATCGACTACATTATCGAGAACCGCGCGCTGCGCAATCGCATTATCGATTTCATGTATCCCTTCGTCGGCATCGGAGGAATACTGGCCTCGATTTCCATGCTGCTTGCTCGCTACTACCGCTAGCGACTTCGAGTCAATTTCGTGGTGCAACTCCTGCGCCCCAACCCGGCACCTCGCCCTAAATAAACAAAGCCCGCAACAAGTGCGGGCTTTGCATTTTCAAACTACCAGCTAGCCAAACCGTTCAGACCACCCCAGCTCCATGTGCCTGCAAATCAGCGTGGTAGCTCGAGCGAACCATCGCGCCAACGGCGGCATGCGTAAAGCCCATCTTGTACGCTTCTTCCTCGTACATCTTGAACGTATCCGGATGCACGTACGAGCGAACCGGCAGATGATGCTCCGACGGTTGCAGATATTGGCCGATCGTCAGCATATCCACGTCGTGCTCGCGCAGATCGCGCATCACTTGCAAAATTTCTTCTTCGGTTTCACCAAGGCCGACCATCAAACCGGACTTCGTTGCAACGTTCGGATGAAGCGCCTTGAAGTCCTTCAGCAGCTTCAGCGAATGCGCGTAATCCGAACCCGGACGCGCCTCCTTGTACAGACGCGGCACCGTTTCGAGGTTGTGATTCATCACATCGGGCGGTGCGGCGTTCAGAATGCCGATCGCGCGATCCAGACGGCCGCGGAAATCCGGCGTCAGAATTTCGATGCGCGTCTCCGGCGACAGCTCGCGCGTCTGACGGATACATTCCACGAAGTGAGCCGCGCCGCCGTCGCGCAGATCGTCACGGTCCACGCTCGTGATCACCACATACTTCAGCTTCAACGCTGCGATGGTGCGTGCGAGGTTGCCCGGTTCTTCCACATCGAGCGGATCGGGGCGGCCGTGGCCGACGTCGCAGAACGGACAGCGGCGCGTGCACTTGTCGCCCATGATCATGAAGGTCGCGGTGCCCTTGCCGAAACATTCACCGATATTCGGGCAGCTCGCTTCTTCACACACCGTGTGCAGGTTGTGCTCGCGCAAAATCTGCTTGATCTCGTAGAAGCGCGAATTGCCGGTGGCCGCTTTGACGCGGATCCAGTCCGGTTTTTTCAGCTTTTCGATCGGGACGATCTTGATCGGAATACGGGCGGTTTTGGCTTGCGCCTTCTGCTTGGCAGTAGCGTCGTAAGCCGTGGCAGCGGCGGCAGCCGGCACGGCATCAGGAGCGGGAGAGGCTGCGAGGTTCGCGGTAACGTCAGTCATTCGTTCGGTCCAGTCAGGCGGTAAGAGCACCGGCCTGCGGTTGGGCGACGGCCGCGGGACTGCCGTCGAGGTTTGCGGTGAGGCATGCAGCAAAGGTTCGGGCCACTTCGTCCCAGCCGGCAGCGACGCCCAGCGTCGCCATATCGACTGTTTCGAGCCCCGCGTAGCCGCATGGATTGATGGCCAGAAACGGCCGCAGATCCATCTTCACATTCAGGCTCACGCCGTGATAGCTGCAGCCGTTGCGGATTTTCAGACCCAGCGCGGCGATCTTGGCGCCAGCGTGCAGCCCGGCGTCCGGCCCGGGCGCCACATAGATGCCAGGGGCGCCCGCCTTGCGTTCTCCGGCGAGATTATACGCCGCGAGGGTGTCGATCACGGCCTGCTCGATCCGCGTGACCATCTCGCGCACCATCAGCTTGCGGCGGCGCAGATCGAGCAGCAGATAGGCAACCACCTGCCCGGGCCCGTGATACGTGATCTGCCCGCCGCGATCGACTTTGACAAGCGGAATGCCGCTGTCGGCGGCCAGCAGATGCGCCGGGTCGCCGGCCTGGCCGAGCGTGAAGACGGGGGGGTGTTCGACCAGCCAGATTTCGTCGGGGGTGTCGGCGATGCGCTCGTCGGTGAACGCGCGCATCGCGTCGAAACTGGCTTCATAAGATTCGCTGCCCCGCCAGCGCAGCATGAGCGGCGCCGTGGCGAGCAGTGGAGACGGGGAAACCGGGGTGGCACACATGATGGCGCCAGTTTACCGAAATCTGGCCATCCCCGCCGGAAGCGCTCACGGCGCCGTGCCCGCCGCCGTGGCGCCGCCTATGCTCAAACTGTGCGCCAGCTGCCGCGCATCCGCGCCGCCAGCCGTTCGCCGACCCGCGCGAACCAGTTCAGCGCCCGCTCGTCGCAACGCGTCGGCACCGAAAACGCCACCCTCGCCTGCGTGTTGCCTTCGGCGCTCAGCCACAGGCGCTCGCCGCGCCGCAGCCGCAGCGTGTGGCCGGGCTGCAGCCAGTAGTCTTCGGTGTCGTCGCTGCGTGTCACCCATACGGCGCCGCCGTGCACGACCAGCCTGGTGCTGCGGGCCACTTTCATCGGAACAGTTTCGCCGGTGCGGATTTCAAACGCGATGCTAGAGGAAATTTCTCGCATGATGCCCTCGCCAAAATTCGTTTCGTGGCTACAATCGTAGGCGTACCAAGGGTTTACGCAAAACGATCTATTTTCACCTCTATGTGAGAAATATTGCGATGGACCTCCGGCAATTGCCCCCACTGAACGCCATCAAGGCTTTCGAAGCCGCCGCCCGCCACGAGAGCTTCTCGCGCGCGGCCGACGAACTGTTCGTCACGCACGGCGCCGTCAGCCACCAGATCCGGGCGCTGGAAGCGGAGCTGGGCGTCACGCTGTTCGCCCGCGACGGCAAACGCGTGCGGCTCACCGAGACTGGCCGGCGCTATGCGACGCACGTCCGCGCCGCGCTGATGGCGCTCGTCGACGCCACCCGCGAAATCCGCGCCGGCGACCGCGAGCGGCGCCTGGTCGTGTCGATGCTGTCGTCGTTCGCGGCGCGCTGGGTGACGCCGCGGATCGGCAGCTTTATCGAGGCGCATCCGCAGTGGGACCTCGAACTGCTGTCCACCAACGCACTGACGGACTTCGCGCGCGACGACGTCGACGTGGCGATCCGCTTCGGCTTCGGCAAATATTCAGGGTTGCACGCGGAGTTACTGCTGGAGGAGATCTTCTTTCCGGCCTGCGCGCCGAATTTCAACGGCGGCAAGCTGCCGCAAACTCCCGCCGATCTGGCCAAAGTCCCGCTGCTGCGTTCCGACGACGAACTCTGGCGCCCCTGGTTCGACGCTGCCGGCCTCACCGACTGGCCGGAGCCGAAGCGCGGGGTGTTGTACCAGGATTCGTCGAATTTGCTGCAGGCTGCCATCGACGGCCAAGGGGTCGCGCTCACGCGCCGCTCGCTGGCGATGCACGAGATCGCAGCGGGCCGCCTCGTGCGGCTATTCGATGTGGATGGACCGAGCCCGTGGCAGTACTACTTCATCTGCCCGCCGCAAATGCTCGAAACCGCGCGTGTCAAAGCATTCCGCGATTGGGTATTCGACGAAGTGGGACGGTTCAAACAGCTTTTCGACCGGGCTTGCGCGGCGGGACCCGCGGCAAGCTCCGATCACGCGGCGGACGCATTGCGCGCCACGCCTTGAGTGCAATCAAAATCGCCTGACGTCAAAGCACCACTTTCACCATCGGATGCCCGGTGAGGGCGCGATAGATGTCGTCGAGATGCGCGCGGCTCGTTGCACGCACCGTTACCGTCAAACCGGTGTAATTGCCGCCGCTGGACGGCCGCGTTTCGACCCGCGTGCCGTCGACTTCGCTATCGAACTGCCGAACCACCGAGACAATCGTTTCGGCGAACTCGGGATGCGATTTGCCCATGACCTTGATCGGGAAATCGCAGGGAAACTCAAACAGTGACTCGTTCTCGGGACTCATTCTCTACTCCTTGCTGCGCCTCTTGCGCTTCCTTCGCCTTGGCACGCTGATAGGCCGCGTATAGCGCCGCATACACCGCGCCCGGCTTGCCGTCGCCAACCGGCTGACCATCGAGTTGCGTGACCGGCAGCACTTCCTTGGTGGCTGAGCTGGCCAGAATCTCGTCGGCCGCGCGCAGTTCGGCTTCGGCGATCTCGCGAGGCTCGAAGCGGATGCCGCATTCGCTCGTCAATTCCTCGATCAAGCCGTAGCGAATACCTTCGAGAATCTTGTGGCTGCGCGGCGGGGCGGACAACACGCCGTCCTTCACCATCCAGATATTCGACGACGAACCTTCAGTCAGCATGCCGTCACGAAACTGGATCGTTTCGAACGCGCCATTTTCAGCCGCGTACTGCGCCATCAGCACATTGCCGAGCAGCGACACCGATTTGATGTCGCAATTCAGCCAGCGACGGTCTTCGGCGCTCACGCAACGCACGCCTTGCGCGCGCTGCGCGGCGTCCGGCAAGTTCAGCGGACTGACCATCACGAATACGGTCGGCTGGATGCCGGCCGGAAATGCATGACCGCGTTTCGCGACCCCGCGCGTCACCTGAACGTAAGCGATCGCGTCCTGATCCGCGCGCAAGCCGGCGTCAGCTTCATTGGCCGCGACCACGCGCTCGATCAGCGCACGCCAGCCGGCGTCGTCGAACGGATTGACGATACCGATCTTGTCGAGCGAACGCGCGAGACGCGCCAGATGCTGCGCGAAGCGAAACGGCGTGCGGCCGCCGGCGTGCGCATACAGCGGCGCGACTTCGTAAATGCCGTCGCCGAAGATAAATCCGCGGTCGAGAACCGGCACGCGTGCCTCGGCTACCGGCACCAGCTCGCCGTTCAGATAGACAATCGGGTCGAGCGGAACATCGGAAACAGCGGTCATCTGGGTCAGGCTCTTACTTCTTCTTGTTGAACATCAACATCAACGAATCCCACACGCGGCCCACCACGCCGGCTTGCGGCACGGCTTGCAATGCGACCACCGGGAATTGCGCCAGCACCTTGCCGTCGGCGACCAGCTTCACGGTGCCGACCTGCTGACCGTTAGCGATCGGTGCGATCAGCGGATCGATCTGCTCGACCTGCGGCTTCACCTTGTCGCCCATGCCCTTCGGCACGGTGATGTACTGATCGCCCTTCACGCCGATCTGCACGGTGTCCTGCGCGCCCTTGTAGACACGCGGCGTGCCGACTACCTGTGCCGCCTTGTACAGACGCACCGTGTCATACGCGGTGTAGCCGTAGTTCAGCATCTTCAGGCTGTCCTGCACGCGGTCGTGTTCCTTGACCTCGCCCATCATCACCGAAACGAGACGGCGCGACGCGTCGTTCGCGCCCGGCAGCGGACGCCTGGCGCTCGCGATCAGGCAGTAACCGGCGGCTTGCGTGTGACCGGTCTTCAGACCGTCCACCGACGGATCGATCCACAGCAGACGATTGCGGTTCGGCTGCTTGATCTTGTTGTACGTGAATTCCTTGACCGAGAAGATGTTGTAGTAGTCGGGGAAATCACGAATCAGACGTGCCGACAGGATCGCGAGGTCGCCCGCGGTCGTGTAGTGCTGCGGGTCGGGCATGCCGTTCACGTCGGCGAAATGCGTGTTCTTCATGCCCAGGCGCTGGGCTTCGGTGTTCATCATGTTGACGAACTGCGCCTCGCTGCCGCCGACCAGTTCGGCCAGCGCGATCGCCGCGTCGTTGCCCGACTGGACGATCATGCCGTAGACCAGATCGTGCACGGTCACCGGCTTGTTCGCTTCGATGAACATGCGCGATTCGTCCGTGCGCACGCGGCGCACCCCTTCGCTCGGCATCACCGTCTGTTCCATCGTGATCTTCTTCGTCTGCAGTGCTTCGAAGACGAGATACGCGGTCATCAGCTTGGTCAGCGATGCCGGTTCGACGCGCTCGTCGGCATTGCCGGACGCGAGCACCTGATTGCTGGTCGCGTCGACGAGCACCCACGAACGCGCGTTCACCGCCGGCGACGGCACTTGCGCGAACGCCGTGCCGGCAACGAGCGTTGCCGGCAACACGATGCCGAGGGTCACAGCACGGCTAAGCGTATGGGGAACGAAGGAAGCAACTGTGGGGAATAACGTGCGGCCGGAGGTGGAAAAACGCATAGGGTCGATTCGTGCAGAAAAATGCATCGCGCGCAGGGCGCGTAGTTTGGAAGAGCCGGTCGGCGAGCGTCTGGCCGTGTAAAACACGGCGCGGCGCCCGTTGGACCTCCGGCCACGCGATCGGTTCGCGCAGCACGCCCGCATCCGGCACCGCTGCGCGCGCATGGTGCTACGCGTCGCGCGAACTGCCGGGTGAGCTGTGCTGCGCCCAAAAAAGAGCGCTCATTATACGCGCGCTATCCTGGTAACTTTGCCCAATGGGCGGCGATTAATTTCCGTTTGCGCGTACCTGTACCCCGGAAAACACGCGCCGCGCACCACTCATCGCCACGCGTCGACGATGATCCGCTTCAGAATATGCAGCTTGCGATGCAGAAAATGCTCCGCTCCCGGAATCACGACAACCGGCAACTCCTGTGGCCGCGCCCAGTCGTAGACCGATTGAATGGGAACCGTCTCATCGGTTTCGCCGTGAATTACAAGCGTGTTTTCCGGCACGGGCGCGACTTCCCAACGGCTCGCCGCGGTGCCGACGAACACCATCCGCTCGATCTCCTGACCTTCTTCGCGCAGCTTCGCAGCCACATGCGACAACACGAAGGTGCCGAACGAGAAGCCCGCGAGTACAAGGGGCAGATCGCCCTGCCCCGCTTCAGCGCGCATATGGTCGAGCACCGCGCGCAGATCGTCGCGCTCGCCAATGCCGTTGTCATGCTCGCCTTGCGTTTCGCCCACGCCGCGAAAATTCGAGCGATAGGTCACGTAGTTCAACTGCACAAGCGTGCGCGCCAGCGTTTGCGCGACCTTGTTGTCCATCGTGCCGCCGAACAGCGGATGCGGGTGCGCAACCAGCGCGATCCCGCGCGGCGCGGCGCCGTTCTCGCGGGTTTCGTCGGGCAGGTCCAGCGCGACCTCGATTTTGCCGACCGGGCCGTCGATCAGATATTTCTTCGTATGTACGTTCATGGCGCGGCTTATTGATCGATCTTCAGACGCTCGACAATCTTGCCGTTCGCAAGATGCGAATCGACGATTTCGTCGATGTCGCTCTCGTCGACATACGTGTACCAGACGCCTTCCGGATAAACGACGACTGTCGGACCGAGCTCGCAGCGATCCAGACAGCCTGCCTTGTTGATCCGCACCTGGCCGGGGCCGGCGAGGCCGAGTTGCTTTACTCGCTTTTTCGCATGCTCCTGCATCGCCTGCGCGTTGCAGTTCGCACAGCTCGGGCGCTCCGCGCCGGGTTCGCGCTGATTGAGGCAGAAGAAGACGTGGTACTTGTAGAAGGAGTCCATGGTGTCCGGGGGCGAGGCTTTAAGAGTGGGGAACGGCGCTGGGCGCGCTGCGGCGCGCCTGTTGTGCGGTCGATTATAGCGAGCGGGGCTCGGGGTCGCTCATCGGCGGCCGCTCAGCGGCTCACCGGTTGAATGGCGCGTTCGGGGTATTGGTCACCTCGCCTCACCCACGGCGCATCGCATCACTGCCTAAGGCTCAAGCGCCGCTTGAGCCACACACGCTCGACCAGAAACGCCAGCCACACCAGCGCCGCATACGGCCAGACCCACGCAAGCCATTGCGCAAGGCCATTGAAGTGCAGATAACGCCCCTGCCGCCAGTCGGCCAGCACCACATCGAAATACGGATTCACCGGCAGCAGATTGACGAACACCAGCACGATCGTCAGCGCACAGGCCGCGAGCGCCGCGCGCGTGCGGCGCCGCAGCCGCAGTGCGAGCAGCGCCGCGGCCGTGCCGCATGCGAGACCCGCTAGCGCGCCGGGTGTCGCCCAGTTGAACGCGAGGCCCGATTGCGATTGCAGAAACGTCGCGCCAGCCTTGACGCACAAGGTCGTAACGACAAATGCGGTCAACAGGCGCACGCGCGGCGCGTGGCGGAGGATCGACAGCGACGCCAGCACGAGCGCGGCGAACAGATTGAGCGTCGTGATGACGGCTTCCCAGCCGTCGTCGGGTAGCCAGGCGGCGGCCATCATCGGCCACGCGCCGACGTGCCAGCCGGGCGGCGTCCATGCGCGCAACGCATCTTGAGTGGTCGAATCGAAGCTCAGCCACAGCGCGCGCGGCCAGTTGCCGAACCCGAAGAGGCGCGGTGCCGGGTACATCGTCGCGAACGGCCACAACGCGACGAGACACGCGAGCGCGGCGCTATCGCGCTCGAACCACAGCAGCCGCGCGCGGCGCAGCAAGCCGCGATCGAGCAACGCGCCGGTGGCCGGCGACACTATCGCCGCGCCGAGCAGCGCGCCGAGCGCATTGGCGGCCAGATCGAGGTTGGAGGCGACGCGCGTCGGCAGATAGGTCTGGACGGCTTCCATCACGCCTGACAGCAAGCCGCCGAGCACAAACGCGAGCCCGACCGCCAACGTGCCGCGCCAGCGCGGATAGAGCGCGAGCACCACCAGCGCGCCGAACGGCATGTAGCCGAGCACGTTGGTGACGACGTCGAACGCCGTCAGATACTGCGGCATGGGATCGAACAGATAGTCGAACGGACCGAGGCCGAGCGAACGCCAGCCGGAAAACGGGTACCACGAACCGTAGACGATCAGCGCCGCGTACAGCCCCAGCGCCTGCCGGGCGAGCGCCGACGGACGGCGCGCCCAGGGTTTTATGCTCATGCAGCGCTCCGTCGCGTGCGCTGCAAGCCCGTCATTGCGCGGCGACCAGCGCCTGCACGCCGAGCCATGCGCTGATCTGCGCGACGAGGTCGTCGCTGGCGGTGGCGAGCGCCTGCGCGCCGCCGGCGGCGTCGGCCGAACTGGACGGCGCGCGCGCAATAAATGTGCGCTGGCCGATCACCTTGCCGCTTTGGGTCAGCGTAGCGCGCGCGGTGACCGCGGCGTGACTTTCCGACTGGCTATCGAAGACCTGCTCGAACTCGCTCAAATCGACCTTCAGTACCGGCGCGCGCACGCCGTCCGCTCCCGTCAGCACGGTGCCGCGCGAACTGAGCGCGCTGCGCAGACGCTGAGTGAGCAACTGTGACGGCGCCATGGTCCAGTGACTATTCGCGTACGACGCCGTCTGCCGCGCATCGGCGTAGCTGAGCCGGTAGATCAGCTTGTCCGACTCGAGCGTGTCGGGCGCGCTCACATCGAGGACTTTTACCGGCGGCAGCGTGCCGGCCGAAACAGCCGGGTTCGGCGGCCCGAGGTCGTAGCGGATATCCGCGATCGCCGCGGGCGTGCCCGCGCAGCCCGCAGCCAGCACACCGAACGCGAGCAGCACCGCAAGCGCGGCGCGCGAGGAAAACAATCGGTGAATCGAGCGTGACATAACCATCTTCCTTCTTCAAAACCTTCAATTCATTTGGCGGCGGGCACAGCGGCGCGGGCAGCGGGCCACGCAAAACCGGCTTCGCCTGGACCGGGCGCCGCCTGCGGAGCGCCGAACAGCACGCTGCGTGGGTTGGTGCTGAACGTCTCAGCCGCGCGGTCCACCGAACGCGCTGCGGAGCGCACGTCTTCGGCGAGAGAATTGACGCGCGGCAGCGTGTCGTAACCGACGCGCGCCGACAACTCCTGTATCGAACTGTCCATCGACACCAGCGCGTCACCCGCTTGCTGCGCCGCCGCTCCGACCTTGTTCAGATTGGTCTCGAACGGGCCGTCCGGGCGATTCAGACTGGTGATCAGCTGATTCGTCGACGCCAGCGTGCGATCCAGCTGGTTGATCGTGGCGGGCAGCTTGCCGGCCGCCGGCGCCATCTGCTGCGTCAGCGTGGCGACGCCGTCGGCGGCCTTCTGAATGCTGGCCGCAGTGCCTTGCAACTGGCTGACCATTTCCGGCGACAACAGATTGTCGACGTCGTCGGTGACTTTTTCGAGTTTGCGTATCAGCACGTCGCCGCGTTGCTGCAACTGATCGAGCAAGCCCGGGTGCATCGGCAATTGCGCCACCTGCTTGGGCGACGACGACAGCGGCGACGGATCACGCCCGCTGTCGTCCAGCTGGATGAACGCAATACCCGTGACGCCCTGGAGGCCCAGGCTGCCGAAAGTCGAATGGGTAATCGGCGCGTGCTTGTCGACGAGGATGCGGATCAGGATCTGACCCGGATGCGCCGGATCGAATTTGATCGACTGCACCTTGCCGACGTCGAGCCCGCGATAACGCACCGCGGCGTCCGTGTAGAGCCCGGTCACGTTGGTACGCGCAATCAGATCGTACGGCACCCGCACCGAACGGTCGACGTTGAACAAAAAAGCCGCCAACCCTATGGCACCCAGCAAGATCACTGTGAAGAGCCCTGCCCAGAAGGCATATGATTTGTTTTCCATTCTCAGGTTCCCTGGTTCACAGCGGCAATTCGGACGATGCCGGTTCGAGCGCCGCGCGCGGCAGCTTCGCGCGGCGTTCCGGCGGCAGCGCCTGCAGCGCGCGACGCCCGCGCAGGCCGAGGAAATATTCGCGGATAAACGGATGATCGACGCCTGCCGCTTCTTCGACCGGCGCGGCGACCAGCACCTTGCGATCGGCCAGCACGGCCACACGGGTGGACAGCGCGACCATCGTGTCGAGATCGTGCGTGACCATCACCACCGTCAGTCCGAGCGCGCGATGCAGCGCGGCGATCAGTTCGACGAATTCATCGGACGCCTGCGGATCGAGACCGGCGGTCGGCTCGTCGAGGAACAGCAGTTCGGGTTCGAGCGCGATCGCGCGCGCAATGCCCACCCGCTTGATCATCCCGCCCGACAGCGCCGACGGCATCTTCGACGCGTGCTTGCACGGCAGGCCGACCATCTCGAGCTTGAGCATCACGATGTCGCGCAGCAGGTCTTCGGGCACCTTGCCGAGCTCGCGCAACGGCTGCGCGATGTTGTCGAACACCGATAGTGACGAGAACAGCGCGCCGCGCTGAAACAGCATGCCGGAGCGGCTGCGCATCAGGAGCGCGGTTTCGGGAGAAATCGTCGCGAGGTCTTCGCCGAACAGTTTGATCGTGCCGGACGACGGTTTTTCGAGCCCGAGAATCTGCCGCACCAGTGTGGTCTTGCCCGAGCCCGATCCGCCGACAATCGACACGATCTCGCCGCGCCGCACGTCGAAGTTCAGATGCTGGTGCACGATGTTGCGGCCGTAGCGCTTGGTGATGTCGATGACCTCGATCACCGGCTCGGCGATCTCGGGCATCGGTTGGCCGCGCACGGCCTGGGTGAGTGGCGCGATCATCCGAGCCCCACGTTCTGGAAGAGGATCGCGAACACCGCGTCCGCGAGAATCACGATGGTGATCGAAGTCACCACCGAGGTCGTCGTGCCTTCGCCGAGACTCTGCGAATTGGCTTTGATGCGAAAACCGAAGTGACAGCCGACGATCGCGATCAGCATGCCGAACGCGACGCCCTTGCCGAGGCCGATCCACAAGTTCGCGACCGGCACCACGCTCGGCAATGCGCGCGCGAAGTAGTTCATGTCGATGCCTAGCACGATCTTCGCCGCGAGCGCGCCGCCGGTCAACGCGATGATGTTGGTCCACATCACGAGGAGCGGCATCGCCACGCCGAGCGCGACCACCCGCGGCAAGATCAGTCGCAGCCCGTGCGGGATGCCCATCACGCGCATCGCGTCGAGTTCTTCGGTGACACGCATCACGCCGATCTGCGCGGTGATCGCCGAGCCCGAGCGGCCCGCCACCAGAATCGCCGACAACACCGGCCCTAGTTCGCGAATCACCGACAAGCCAAGAATGTTGACGATGTACTGGTTCGCGCCAAAAAGCCGCAGTTGCTGTGCGGACAGATAGCTGAGCACGATGCCGATCAGGAACGCGACCAGCGCGGTGATCGGCAGTGCCTTGCTGCCGGCGTTGTAAACGTTCGCGGAAATTTCGGTCCACGGCGTGATCTTCGGATTGCGCAGGATCGCCAACAGATCCAGCACGACGCGCCCAAACATCGCGACGCCGCCGTACAGATGCTCGAAGAAGGAGAAGATCCCCAGACCGAGCCGCGTGAACGGATCGAACTTGACCACCGGCTCGGCCTTTTCGCGCGCGGTGTCGAGCAGGGCGATGCGTTCGAAGATGTCGCGTTGCGTATCGGTGAGCGTAGTGTCGGCGGGCATCTTGTGGCCCCACACGCGCCACAGCGCCTGGCCGCCGACGTGGTCCATCCGGTCGACGCGCGACAGGTCCCACTGGCGGATGCCTTCGGCGCCGATCAGCGAGCGCAACTGCGGAATCACGTGGCCGGTGGAGCGGTCGCGCGCGAGCGCAAGCGCCGTCCACTGGCCCGAGAGCCGGACGATCTTGCCTTGGCTGCCTGCCGCGACTTCAAGGCCGGGCGGAGTGTCGTAGTTCAAGGATCGCTGGAATCTGGTTATCGGATTAAGGGCCATTGTAGCGAAGGCGCGGACGATGGATCGTGCTCTTGGGCCCGCCGTGTTCGCTATCGCTACAATATGAACATGAACGCCTCCAAGACCCCACCCCAAGCCGCTGCAACACATGACTGGCGCATCGACCGTGAGCGCGCCGTCGCGTTGTTCGGCCCGCATGCGCACGACTGGCCGATCGAAATCGTCGAGGAAACCGGCTCGACCAACGCCGACCTCATGACGCGCGTCAAAGCGCTGCCGCGCAAAGCCGGCGCGCTGCCGCGGCCGATCGTGCGGGTCGCGTATCTGCAAACCGCCGGCCGCGGCCGCCGTGGCCGGCCCTGGTACGCCGAGCCGGGCAATGCGCTGCTGTTTTCAGTGGCGTGCGTGCTGCTGCGTCCGCTGGAAGGACTGGCGGGCTTGAGCCTTGCCGTTGGCGTGGCGCTGGTCGACGGGCTGCGCTCGCTGCCGGTAGCGGGCCCCGGCCAGATCGCGCTGAAGTGGCCCAACGACGTGCTGCTCGAAGGCGACAAGCTGGCCGGCATCCTGATCGAAACCGCGTGGAGCACCGACGAAGCGAGCGCGGTGGTGATCGGTATCGGCACCAACGTGAAAGGCGCTGATGAACTCGCCGCCAAGGTCGGCGCGCTGAACGCGGATGTGCCGCCCCAGGCGCGCGGCACGGTGCCGACCGCGCTGCAACGCGCGCTGCCTAACGCGAACCTCACCGACACGCTGGCCGCGGAACTGAACGCGCTCGAACCGGCGTTGCAGCGCTTCGGCGCCGAAGGCTTCGCACCGTTCCAGCCGCGCTGGAACGCGGTGCATGCTTACGCGGGCCGCGAAGTGGTGCTGCTCGAGCAGGGCGAAGAACTTGCGCGCGGTGTGGCGGCTGGCGTCGACGAACGCGGTCAGTTGCTGCTCGACACGGCTTCGGGCCGTCAGACCATCGCGACCGGCGACGTCTCGCTGCGTCTGGCCGACGGTGCTGCATGACGAGCGGCGCGCCTTATCTGTTGATCGACGCCGGCAATAGCCGCATCAAATGGGCGCTGGTGCAGCAGGACGGCACGCAGAGCGCGACCGGCGCCCTCGCGCATGGCGGCGCGGATCAACCCGACTGGTCGAATTTGCCGACGCCAGGCGGCGCATGGTTATCGAACGTCGCAGGCGAGACGGTGGCAGCGCGGATCGGCGCGTTGCTGGACGCTCATTGGCCGCAGCTGCCGCTTACAACGATCCGCGCGTGCGCGCAGCAATGCGGCGTGACCAATAGCTACACGACGCCACATGCGCTCGGCAGCGACCGCTGGGCCGGCCTGATTGGCGCGCATGCGGCATTTCCGGGCGAGCATCTGTTGATTGCGACTTTCGGCACGGCGACCACGCTGGAAGCGTTGCGTGCGGACGGCTGCTTTGTCGGCGGATTGATTGCACCGGGCTGGACGCTGATGATGCGTTCATTGGGCGAGCACACTGCGCAACTGCCGACGCTCGACGCCAACGCCGCGCGCGGCCTGCTCAACGATGGCGACGCGCCTGCCGGCGAGCGCCGCGGCCCGTTCTTCGAGACTGACACCCCGCGTTCGTTGTCTGCGGGCTGCACGTTGGCGCAAGCGGGATTGATCGAGCGGATGTGGCGCGACTTGCAGGACGAGTGGCGCGTGCCGGTGCGGCTGGTGGTTAGCGGAGGCGCGGCTGACGAAGTGGCAGGTGCGCTGAAAGTACCGCATACTCGCCACGATTCGCTGGTGCTATCTGGGCTTGCTCTGATTGCTGCCGAGAGCACGACGGTGCGGGACACCTGAACTGCGGCCAGAGAAATAAATGGCGGCTCAACTTCTGGACGGGGAATATTAACGATGCTGCGCTGGCTGATAGCCATATTGTTTCTTGCCAACATGCTCGCATTCGTCGCGATGCGCGGCGTATTCGGCCCGACGCCTACAGCCGGCGGACGCGAGCCGAACCACCTGAACCGCCAGATTCATCCGGAGTGGTTGAAGATAAAGCCCGTGACAGCAGCCGAAGCCGCCGACCAGGCGATCGTGGGCGGCCCGGCGCCCACGGCGCCGATTGCGGCGTCGGCGTTGCCGCAGTAAAGAACAGACACGGAGAAGCACTCACCAGGCGACGTGAGAAGCACCGCCCGCCGCGCGAGCGGCCGGAAGCAACGTCAGCGACGCGCAGCGAAAGAGCAGCCAAGAAAGACACGCCACATACGGTGTTGGAAGTACCGCTGCGGCGCGCGCAGCGCCGCCGGAAGAATGACTGCCTTGTCACCAGCGCGGAGTGCGCGAGAACACTGATTCCAGATGCACCACAACCGTGACTGCGCGAGGGACCCGCTTAGCATTAGCGGTGTAAAGCCGCTTTCTTTTGCCTACTTTTCTTTGCGGCAGGCGCCCCGAAGGAAGTCCACTTGGTGGACAAAGAAAAGTAGGTGCCGCCCCGCACAGGGGCAACACTAATAAACCAATAACAATTCAAGAAAAGGCCAACACCGCAGACAAACAACCAATGCGGCCGCCAAAGGCAAAAACCAAACCTCACTCTTTTGCCCGAACCTTCTTCAAAAGCGCGGTAGTCGACCGCTCATGCTCGAAGGGAATAGCCAAAGCCTTCCCACCCCATCCCCGAACAATCGCCGACTCCGGCAAAGCATCCATATCGTAATCACCGCCCTTAACGAGCACATCCGGCCGCAGCGCCGAAATCAACTCAACGGGCGTCTGCTCACCAAAGCAAACCACATAATCGACGCTCTCGAGGGCAGCGAGCAAGGCCATCCGATCAGCCTCATTATTGATAGGCCGATCATCTCCTTTCCCGAGCATGCGAACAGAAGCATCGCTGTTCACGCCAACGATGAGACAAGCGCCGAGAGCCTTAGCATCAGCGAGATAAGTCACATGTCCGCGATGCAGAATATCGAACACACCGTTGGTAAAAACAACCGGCGCCGGCATAGAAGTACGAAGCCCAACAAGCGCATCGCGCGTAAAAATTTTGCGTTCGAAAGTAGCAGCCATGACGGAGTCAGAAAGAAAAAAAGAAGTGTCGCCACGATACACGCCGAACGGCATGAAGCAAAACAGCCCAGCAAGCTCACGCCTGCCGGGCCGTTCTTAAAACCAACAAACCAGCCCGCGGCGTAAACGCCAACGAACCGGAATACCGTCAAGCCGGCTGTTCAGCCGACTTCTGATCAGCCTGCAACCTCGCGACCACTTCCTTGCGATAGCGATTCAATTCCTGCGCCGTATTGAACGTGCGCTCGAACAGAATCGACAGATTGTGCAGAATCCGTTCGACCACCTTCTTTTCCCAGCCGTCGTCGAAACGGATCTGCTCGTCGAGCCAGCGTTCCAGCCATTCCGGATCCGGCAGACGCGATTGAATCGTGTCGCGCGGGAACAGCGCCTGATTCACGTGCAGGTTGGTCGGGTGCAGCGGCTTTTCAGTGCGGCGCGCCGATGCCATCAAGACGCCGATCTTCGCGAACGCAGCACGCGCGATGTCGCCGGTTTGCGTCATCGCTTTCTTCATGTAGCGCAGATAGGCGCCGCCATGCCGCGCTTCGTCGCGCGAAATGGTTTCGTAGATGGCCTTGATGACGGGCTCGGTATGCCATTCGGCTGCGCGGCGATACCAGTGATTCAGGCGGATTTCGCCGCAGAAGTGCAGCATCAGCGTTTCGAGCGGCGGCGCCGGATCGAATTCGAAGCGCACGGCGTGCAGTTCTTCTTCGGTCGGGCACATTTCCGGCTTGAAACGGCGCAGATACTCCATCAGCACCAGCGAGTGCTTCTGTTCTTCGAAGAACCACACGCTCATGAATGCGGAGAAATCGCTGTCGTGATGATTGTCACGCAGGAACATTTCCGTGGCGGGCAACGCCGACCATTCGGTGATCGCATTCATCTTGATCGTCGCGGCCTGCTCGTCGGTCAATAGCGATGCATCGAACTTGTCCCAGGGAATGTCTTTCTCCATGTCCCATCGAACGGATTCGAGCGATTTATAAAGTTCCGGATAAAGCATGGTGTTCATAGTCCCACCCCTGTTCTGCGCATACTGTCTGTGTCTGTTACTACTTACGTGTAGCACTTTTGCTTACGACGAACGAAACGCACCGTTTGTCGGCCAAGCATTCAATTTTACGCGGTAATCGGCCGCCTAGATGCACCTGGCAGCAAAGAAGTCCTGGGCGTTTGCACAGCGGCGACAACCATAGGTTTTGCGCTGCGCGGCCAACCGTGGGTGAGGGATACCCTGTGCCTGAGGTCGAGCCAGTTCGCGATGAAAACCGCACCGTCCAGCCCTACGCCGGTTGT
Source organism: Paraburkholderia sp. IMGN_8 (assembly GCF_038050405.1). Taxonomy (NCBI): domain Bacteria; kingdom Pseudomonadati; phylum Pseudomonadota; class Betaproteobacteria; order Burkholderiales; family Burkholderiaceae; genus Paraburkholderia; species Paraburkholderia sp. IMGN_8. The sequence continues at coordinate 4,115,877 of NZ_CP150900.1, forward strand.
GCCGGCTGCGAATGGAGCAAGGGCGGCTGGATTGGTTGTTTTTCAGCGCACGCCCAAAAGCCAAATAAAGCTTACACAATGATAGCACGCTGACTTTACGGAACCCGCGCGGTTAGCGCCGCAATCCCAGTGCCAGATTGACCGGCCTCAATAAAACCGGCAATTAAGCGAGTGTGACCGGCGATCATGGTCAAAATCGTGACAGGCGGCGAATTCACGTTCGTTTGCGCCGCCTGTGTATGGCTCTCGTGCCGGCCCGTTTCATTCCTGCTAAATGGACTTTTTTGTCGCTCGCGGGCTGGCAGTCGAACTGCTTGCGCGCCTGGCGGACGACGGCGCCCGTTTCGCCGCGGGACGTTTTGCCGCAGCTTCGGCCTCGCCACCCGCTTTCGCCGACGCCGTTTGCTCGTTCGCTTCCGCTTCTTCCCGCGACGCCGCCGCGGTCCCGCTCGCCGCGCCCGCGCTTGCGGCGCCCGGTTGGGTCATCGCGAACTGGGCAATCTGGTTGAATTGCGATTGCAGCAGATCCCACCAGGCGGAGGTGTCGAAGGGCGGCGTTGCGGCGGTATCGGCAGTGTCGGTGCCGGATTCGGCGCTTTCCGACGAACCGGCGCTCGCTGCACCCGATGCGTTCGACGACTCCGAATCCGGCCAGCCTGTCGCCGGCGATGGACCCGGCGCAGCCGCCGCCGAAGCCGGCTGCGACATCGACGACTGAGCAAATGCGCCGAACGCACGCAGGGTAGCGAGCGTCGCGCGCTGCACTTCGAGCGCCTGAATGGCGGACTGCAGCATGCTCAGATTCAGCTTGAGCCATTGCTCGACCGCACGCATATCGGTGATGCGCTTGTCGAGTTCTTCGACGTTGGTGAGCGGCGCCATCATGTCGGACATCATCGACAGCGATGGCCCGAGGCCGCCGGCAGGCTGCGCGCCGGAGAAGGCCGAGCCGAACGGCGAAAGACGCATCATGCCCCACATGTGCTCGAGCATTTCAGCGGGCGGAAAACCGGGAAAGCCGGGAAAGGGTGGCGTGGAGCCAGGTGTATCGGTCATGCTTGTCGCCTCGCTGCAGAAAGGGAAGGAAGTAGCGCCATCCCGCGCTCGTCTGATTCGATCATATACCGCGCTTTGCGCTGCGCCCGCGCTTCGTTTAGGCCGTTGTCTGGCCGGTTTTGGTCTGTTGTCCAGCCTGTTGTTCGGCCCGTTCCACGCAGTACCTCGCGTGCTGACTGGCCTGGCCTCGTGCGATACGAGCCGACACCCGGCATCAGGAGTGCTCACCGCCCGATGTGCCGCCGCGCGGCGCCTGTGGCGAATGCCCGCTCCACGGATCCGCGCCACCGAAATCCGGCGCGCGCCGCTCACGCAGCGAGCTCACACCTTCACGCACATCCGGCCCGGCAAAGCCCATGAATTCCAACGCCAGCGACGTATCGAACGCCGGCCCTGCCGAGCGCAGCCAGTTGTTCAACGCGTACTTGGTCCAGCGAATCGCCGTTTGCGAACCACTGGCCAGTTTTTGCGCGACTTCGAATGCCTTCGGCCGCAGATCGTTTTCATCGACGGCCAGCGACACCAGCCCGATTCGCTCCGCCTCTGCGCCGCTCACCGGCTCGCACAGCAGCAGGTAATACTTCGCCTTCGCCATGCCGCACAACAGGGGCCAGACGATTGCTGCGTGATCGCCGGCGGCAACGCCCAACCGCGTATGGCCGTCGATGATGCGCGCCGTCCTGGTCGCGATCGAGATATCGGCGAGCAGGCCGGCCACGAGCCCGGCGCCAACCGCCGGTCCGTGCATCGCCGAGACGATCGGCTTGCTGCAATTGATCACGTTGTAGACCAGATCCCGCGCCTCGCGCCAGACCCGCGCGCGCACCTCGAAATCGGTCGCCATGTCTTCGACCAGTTGCAGGTCCCCACCCGCTGAAAAGCCTTTGCCCTCGCCGCGAATGATCGCGACGCGCGTGTTGGGGTCCCGATCGATGTCGCGCCAGATTTCGGCGAGTTCGAAGTGCATTCGCGCGTCGGCCGTCGCGAGCCCGCTCTTGTTCGCGCCCTCGCCGCTCATCACGATCTCCAGCACGCCGTGCGGATGGCGGTGCAATTGGAGCGACCGGTAGTGCGCATAAAAAGGATCGTTGCTGTGTGGTGCTTGAGACATGGTGAGCAATCCGTCTATCGGTATGTCTGTTAAAAAGCCGCGCTCGTAAAGCGCAACATCAGCGCGGCTGATAAACCCACTTGGCATTCAGGATCTCGACCATGACGCGCGCCCGCTGATCGAGCCCGAGGTGATCGGTTGCGCTCATGTTGACCACGCCGTTGGTGTTCGCGAGCGCGCGCGTGGCTTCGAGCGCATCGCGCAGCGCGCGGCGAAATTCCGGCGTGCCGGGCGCGGCCTGTGTCAGGGCGATCGGCACCGCGTTGCCGAGCAGCATGCCCGCGTCCCACGTATACGAGCCGAACGCCGACACGCTGCCCGCCCCGCGCAGTGCCTCGAAGCGCGCGATGTAATCGAGCGCGAGACGCTTGGCCGGATGGTCCGTCGGCAATTGCGCGGCGACCAGCACCGGACTGGCGGGCAGGAAAGTGCCGTTGCAATCGGCGCCGCACACGCGCAGGAAGTCGTTATTGCCGACGCCGTGATTGTGATAAATCAGTCCTTTGAAGCCGCGCTCCCTGAGCGTCTTCGGCGGCAACGCGGCGGGCGTGCCGGCCGCGCCCACCACCACTGCATCGGGTTTGGCCGCGAGGATCTTGAGGACCTGACCGGTGACGCTCGGATCGGTGCGATTGAAACGCTCGCTCGCCACCACGTTGACGTGGTGCAGTTGCGCGAATTTCGCGACCTCGGTGTAGAACGTCTCGCCGAGCGCGTCGGCCTGGCCGATAAATGCGATCGTTTTAACGCCGCGCGCGCTGGCATGTTCGGCAATCGCCGACGCCATCATCGCGTCGGTTTGCGGGGTCTTGAATACCCAGTGGCGTTTCGCATCGACCGGGTCGATGATTTTCGCCGACGACGCCAGTGAGATCATCGGCGTTTCGCCGTCAGCGACCACGTCGATCATCGCGAGCGAATTCGGCGTGATCGACGAACCAATGATCACGTCGACGTGATCTTCGGAAATCAGCTTCTTGGTGTCCTGCACGGCCTGTGTGGTGTCGGACGCATCGTCGAGCACGATGTATTCGACTTTCTGACCGCCGAGCTGTTTGGGCAGCAGCGTGGCCGTGTCGCGCGCGGGAATACCGAGCGAAGCGGCCGGCCCGGTCAGCGACAGCACAAGGCCGATCTTCACCTGCGCAAGTACGATGCCCGGCAACGCCGCGCCCAGCACGGCAGCAAGGCGGGCGAGCCGATGCTGCAGTTTCGTTGCACGCAAGCTCGATGCGCGAGCACGCCGGGTCGCCGGCTCAGTCGACTCAAATCGCGGCATGCTGCCTTCTCCCGTTGGTTTTTCGTTTTGACGCCCAGCAGACGTACTGCCGATGCGCTGCTTATCTGCTGCTCCGCGGCTGTCCTGCAATGGACCGGCGGCCGGCTACCCCCGGGCCGCCACCGCGCCAGTCAGTGTAGCGGCGCGCTCTTGCGGCGGCATCGGGCGAAACCCTTTCGTGTGCGGAGAACCTTGCGCGGATGGCGCCCCGACACCGCATTCCGCACAAATCCGGTGCGTCAATCCAGCGGTGCGATGCCCTGGTCGATCGCACCGAAAATCGACTTGCCCGCTTCGTCGAACATCTCGATCTTCACCGTATCGCCGTATTTCATGAACTCGGTCTGCGGCGCGCCGTGCTCGATGGTTTCGAGGCAGCGCTTCTCGGCGATGCAGCAATAGCCGCGCTTCGCGTCCTTGTTCGACACCGTGCCCGACCCGACGATCGCGCCGGCGCGCAGATTGCGCGTTTTCGCCGCGTGCGAGATCAACTGGCCGAAGTGGAACACCATGTCGGTGCCGGCGTCCGGCTGGCCGACCTTCTTGCCGTTCCAGTGGACGATCATCGGCCGGTGCACGCGGCCTTCGCGCCAGTGTTCGCCGAGTTCGTCGGGTGTCACGGCGACCGGCGCGAACGAGCTCGCCGGCTTGCTCTGGAAAAAGCCAAAACCCTTCGCGAGTTCGGCAGGGATCAGATTGCGCAGCGAGACGTCGTTGACCAGCGTGATCAGGCGCACGCCTTTGAGCGCCTGATCGGGCGTGGCGCCCATCGGCACGTCGGCGGTGATCACCGCGACTTCCGCTTCGAAGTCGATGCCGAATTCTTCCGATGCGCACAGCACGTCGTCTTTCGGGCCGATGAAGTCGTCGCTGCCGCCCTGGTACATCAGCGGATCGGTCCAGAATTCCGGCGGCATGTCCGCGCCGCGTGCGCGCCGCACCAGTTCGACGTGGTTCACGTACGACGAACCGTCGGCCCACTGGAATGCGCGCGGCAGCGGCGCCATGCATTCCTTCGCGTCGAACGGGAAGGTGTTGCGGGCGCGCCCCTGATTGAGCGAGTCGTACAGGTCCTGCAGTTGCGGCGCATAGAAGGCCCAGTCGTCGAGCGCGCGCTGCAGCGTGGGCGCGATCGCGTCGGCAATCGCCGCGGTGTGCAGGTCGCGGGACACGACGATCAGTTGGCCGTCGCGCGTGCCGTCCTTCAGCGTGGCAAGTTTCATAGGGGAATGAGCCGTGTTAGTGACGATAGAGGGAATCTATTCTACGATGGTGAATCGCCGCGGCCCAAGCGCCGCTGCCCGGCCGCCGCCGCGGCGGCCCTGCTGTCCTGCTCGTTTTCCGACTGTCTTTTGAACGCGCTCCGTGCGCCCTGCTCATGCATCCAATTGCCCGCCCCGGCGCGATCCATACCGACGCCGCCCCAGCTGAACCGCTCGACCACGCGGAATCCGCGGATTCCGCCGACGACGAAACCGTCGAGGCCGGCGAGGAAAAGCTGCGCTCTGGCATTCAGTCGATCGAAGTCGGTTTCAGGCTGCTCGACGTGCTGACCCACGAACCGCGCGCGATGATGCTACGCGATCTGGCGCAGCGCGCCGGCATGAGTCCGGCCAAGGCGCATCGCTATCTGGTGAGTTTTCTGCGCCTGGGCGTGGTCGCGCAGGATCCGCTTTCTGGCCGCTACGAACTGGGCGGTTTCGCATTGCAATTGGGACTCGCGCGGCTCGCGCGTGTCGACGGCGTGAAGCTGGCGCGCATTGCGCTTGCCGAACTGCGCGACCGGCTCGATCTGACGGTAGGCATCGCGGTGTGGGGCAATCAGGGGCCGACGATGGTTCACTGGATGGAATCGAGCCACCCGGCCAAGGCGTCGCTCAAGCTCGGCGACGTGATGCCGCTGCTCAGTTCCGCCACCGGCCTGCTGTTTGCCGCCTATCTGCCGCCCAGCAAGACCGCTGCGATGCTGGAGCGCGAGCTGGCCGATTCGCGCCGCTCGGCGCACACCAGCGGACCACGCACGCGGGAAGAAGTCGAACGGGTATTGGCTGACGTGCGGCAACACGGAGCGGCACGCGTCGAAGGCATGTTGCTGCCGACTATCCACGCATTCTGCATGCCGGTGTTCGACTCGACCGGCGATCTCGCGCTCGGCCTGATCGCGCTCGGCCATGAAGGTGCGTTCGATATCAGTTGGGGCGGCGAGATCGATACGGCGATGCGCGAGTGTGCGCAAAAGCTGTCGTACGAGCTGGGGTATAGTGCGGCGCCGCGCTGAGCCACTGCGGTCACCTCCCACCTGCCAAAACTCACTCGCCGATGTCCTCACCGTCCATCACACGCCGCTCCGATCGCACGCAGCCTGTCGCCGCGCGCCGCGGTGTGCGCACGTGGCGCTGGATTGCGGTACTGGTCGTGGTAGCCGTCCTGCACTGGATCGCCGCGCAGTGGGTCGAGCACAACAGCGCGATGCTGAATGCATCGGACAAGGAGCATATTCCCGTGCAGGTCGCGCTACTGACGCCCGAGCGCATCGAGCGCAAACCTGTCGGCGCCGCGCCGCAACCGCAGCCGGTAGCACCAGCGCATAAGGCCGCCGCCAGCAAGCCGCGCGAACATGTACTGACCGCTACGCAGCCCGGAACAGAAGCGCACGCTTCCCCTAAGGCTGCGTCGGAGGCTGCAGCGAGCGCATCGGCCGCGGCAAGTAGCGCCAATGCAAGCGCAGCCGGCACGGCCAGCGCGCCCGCCGCCGCCAATGCGCCCCAAGCTTCACCCGGCGTGAAATTCTCCGTCCCGCCTTCGGGCGAACTGCAATACGACACGTTTTACAACGGCGTGCGCAACCAGCCAGGCACGATCCACTGGACCAGCAACGCCCAGAGCTATGAAATGGTCGTATCTGTGCCGCTACCGTTCATTGGCACGTTTGTCTATTCGAGCCGCGGCCGCATTGACGCATTCGGCCTCGCCCCCGAGCAATATGTCGAGAAGCGCGGCCGCCGGCCCGAAGACGTGTCGATCTTCAATCGCGCCGCCAAACAGGTCGCGTTCACGCGCACCCCGGCGACGCTGCCGCTGCCCGACGGCGCGCAAGACCGCTTCAGCATGGTGATGCAGCTCGCCAGCCTGGTGCGCGGCGATCCCGGCGCGTATCAGCCTGGCGTGACGCGGCAGTTCTTCGTCGTCGATAGCGACAGCGGTGAGAACTGGCCGGTCGAGACCATCGGCGAGGAGACCATCCGCACCGCGCAGGGCTACCTCGATACGCGCCATTTCAAACGGCTGCCCCGCCACGACGGCGATCGGCGCCGCATCGACGTGTGGCTCGCGCCGTCGCTCGGCTGGTTGCCTGCGCGAATCATGCAGACCGAACCGAACGGCACGCAATTCGAACTGGTGTGGCGCGGCAAGCTCGACGCTACGAGCGTCGGCGGCTCAGCCGGCAACACGGACAACAGCAGCAACGGTTCGCCTGACAATTCGGCAAACCCCACGCCATCTTCTGCACCGGCGGATACGCCCGAAGCCCCGCCTACTTCGCCGATCAATTCGACCGATCCCAGCAACCCGCCCGAAAAGCCCTGAATGCCTGCAGGGTCCTGAAACGGTCGAGCACATTCGCGACGTGCTCACGCATACGTTGTCAGAAGGCGACGCTCTCGCGTGCGAAGCCCTGCGCGATTTCGATGTACGCAGTAAGCTGGGGGCGTTGCATCTTCCCACCCTCGCGGTGGCGGGCCGCCACGACACGGGCACGCCACCGGCTGCTATGCGGGCAATAGCAGACGCCATCGAGGGCGCACAGTTCGAACGGCTTGAAGCCGCTCATCTTGCGCCGATCGAGCAATCTCACCGTTTTGCCGCACTGCTTGAAACGTTTCTTGAAAGGCCGGTCTAACCGGTAGGTTCGGAACTTTTGCAAGCATCAATCCGGACCCACCCCTTGAATTCCACACCATACGCTCCACCTATGGCGCAGGAATGGCCAGGAGCCAACGGAAATAAGGAGTGTCGCCATGCAAATGATCTACAACAGCCCCAACTATTGTGTCGTCGAGTTTCCGCCGCAGGAAGGTCCGCTGGCCATGAAGTCCGGTGGCTACGAGATCGTCGACAAGAACATGCAGCGCGAAATCTACATTGACGGTGCAATGGCGGCGCGCTTTCGCGAGCACGTGCAAAAACTGATCGAAGAGGAGCCGTCGCTGGACGAAGTAGACGAATTCCTCGGCCAGTTCGACAGTCTGATGCATCAACCGGTGATTCTTCACTAACCTCAAGGTTTGGCGTAACGATTTGGCGACATACATCGACCGCGCCGTCAGGCCTACCCGGCGGCCTTAACAAGACGGTCAGCTTCGATAGAACGGCCCAGCAGGCTTTTGCCTCGCTGGGCCGTTTTCTTTCTTCGTATTGTTTCGTTTCCCTGTGTGTTCGGGCATGTTCATGCGTTCTGGTTGCCAGGCAGCCGAACCCGCCGCACCCAGTGCGGTTGCGCCGCCCGCGCCCGGCGGAACCGCGCCGTAGCGGCTACAATGACAGGTTTCCCGAAAAAGCCGGCGCAAGCCCACGTCCGCCATGAACCAGCCTGCTCAAACCGCCTCGCCAGTCCGTCCTGACGCCGCCTATACGCGCGGCACGGCGCTGCCCGCGCTGCTCAAGTCGCGCATCCTGATCCTGGACGGCGCGATGGGCACGATGATCCAGCGCTACAAGCTCGACGAAGCCCGCTACCGCGGCGAACGCTTCAAGGATTACGGCCGCGACATCAAGGGCAACAACGAGTTGCTGTCGATCACGCAGCCGCAGATCATCAGCGAGATCCACGAGCAATATCTCGCGGCGGGCGCGGACATCATCGAGACCAATACCTTCGGCGCCACCACGGTCGCGCAGGCCGACTACGGGATGGAAGACCTCGCGATCGAGATGAACCTCGAATCGGCGAAGCTGGCGCGCGCCGCCTGCGACAAGTATTCGACGCCGGACAAGCCACGCTTTGTCGCCGGCGCGATCGGACCGACGCCGAAAACAGCGAGCATTTCTCCTGATGTGAACGATCCCGGCGCGCGCAACGTGACTTTCGACGAACTGCGCGCGGCGTACTACGAACAGGCGAAAGCGCTGCTCGACGGCGGCGCCGATCTGTTTCTCGTCGAAACGATCTTCGACACGCTCAATGCGAAGGCCGCGCTGTTCGCGCTGGATGAACTCTTCGAAGACACCGGCGAACGTCTGCCGATCATGATCTCGGGCACCGTCACCGACGCATCGGGCCGCATTCTGTCGGGGCAGACTGTCGAAGCGTTCTGGAATTCGCTGCGTCACGCCAAGCCGCTCACATTCGGCCTGAACTGCGCGTTGGGCGCGGCGTTGATGCGTCCGTACATCGCCGAACTGGCGAAGCTATGCGACACCTACGTGTCGTGCTACCCGAACGCCGGTTTGCCGAATCCGATGAGCGACACAGGCTTCGACGAATTGCCGGCTGATACGTCGGGATTGCTGAAGGAGTTCGCACAGGCAGGTCTCGTGAATATCGCCGGCGGCTGCTGCGGCACGACGCCGGAGCATATTGCGGCGATTGCCAAGGCGCTGGCCGAAGTCAAGCCACGCCCATGGCCGACCCAGTATCGCGACGCCGCCTGAGTCCGGCGGCTCTACCCTGACTCGCCGCTCGTCCGCTACCGAAACAGACGCACCTAATCGCACGCAATCGAACCGCACACACGCCATGACCGATCACACCATGCGCCTTTCCGGCCTCGAGCCGTTCAACGTCACGTCCGGGACGCTCTTCATCAACGTCGGTGAACGCACCAACGTGACCGGCTCGAAGGCGTTCGCGCGAATGATCCTGAACAACCAGTTCGACGAGGCGCTCGCCGTCGCGCGCCAGCAGGTCGAGAACGGCGCGCAGGTCATCGACGTCAACATGGACGAGGCGATGCTCGATTCGAAAGCGGCGATGGTGCGCTTCATGAATCTGATCGCATCGGAGCCGGACATCGCGCGCGTGCCGATCATGATCGACTCGTCGAAGTGGGAAGTGATCGAAGCGGGCCTGAAGTGCGTGCAGGGCAAGGCGATCGTCAACTCGATCTCGCTGAAGGAAGGCGAAGAGGCGTTCCGCCGTCACGCGACCTTGATTCGCCGCTACGGCGCGGCAGCCGTGGTGATGGCGTTCGACGAACAAGGCCAGGCCGATACATTCGAACGCAAGACGCAGATCTGCAAGCGCTCCTACGATTTTCTCGTGAACGAAGTCGGCTTCCCGCCGGAAGACATCATCTTCGATCCGAATATCTTCGCCATTGCGACCGGCATCGAAGAACATAACAACTACGCAGTCGACTTCATCAACGCGACGCGCTGGATCAAGGAAAACCTGCCGTACGCGAAGATCAGCGGCGGCGTGTCGAACGTGTCGTTCTCGTTCCGCGGCAACGACCCGGTGCGCGAAGCGATTCACACCGTGTTCCTCTATCACGCGATCCAGGCGGGGATGGACATGGGCATCGTCAACGCGGGCCAGCTCGGCGTGTATGCCGATCTCGATCCGGAGCTGCGCGAGCGCGTCGAAGACGTGGTGTTGAATCGCCGCGAGGACGGCACCGACCGTCTGCTGGAAATCGCCGACAAGTTCAAGACCGGCGCCGCGAAGAAGGAAGAGAACCTCGAGTGGCGCAACCAGCCGGTCGAGAAGCGCCTGTCGCATGCACTGGTGCACGGCATCACGAACTTCATCGTTGAAGACACCGAGGAAGTGCGCGCGAAGATCGCCGCGGCCGGCGGCCGTCCGATCAACGTGATCGAAGGCCCGCTGATGGACGGCATGAACATCGTCGGCGACCTGTTCGGCCAGGGCAAGATGTTCCTGCCGCAAGTCGTGAAGTCGGCCCGCGTGATGAAGCAGGCGGTCGCGCATCTGATCCCGTACATCGAAGAAGAAAAGAAGCTGCTCGCCGAAGCCGGCGCCGACGTGCGCGCGAAGGGCAAGATCGTCATCGCCACAGTGAAGGGCGACGTGCACGACATCGGCAAGAACATCGTGTCGGTGGTGCTTCAGTGCAATAACTTCGAAGTGGTCAACATGGGCGTGATGGTCTCGTGTAACGACATTCTCGCGAAGGCGAAGGTCGAAGGCGCGGACATCATCGGCTTGTCCGGTCTGATTACGCCTAGCCTGGAAGAGATGGCCTACGTCGCGTCGGAAATGCAGCGCGACGACTACTTCCGCGTCAAGAAGATTCCGCTGCTGATCGGCGGCGCGACCACCTCGCGCGTGCACACCGCCGTGAAGATCGCGCCGCACTACGAAGGCCCGGTGGTGTACGTGCCGGACGCGTCGCGCTCGGTCTCCGTGGCGTCGAGCCTGCTGTCCGACGAAGGCGCGGCCAGGTACGTGGACGACCTGAAAGCCGACTACGACCGCATCCGCGACCAGCACGCGAACAAGAAAGCGCAGCCGATGGTCACGCTCGCCGAAGCCCGTGCGAACAAAACCAAGGTCGATTGGGCGAGCTACCAGCCGGTCAAGCCGAAGTTCATCGGCCGCCGCGTGTTCAGGAACTTCGATCTGAACGAATTGGCGAACTACATCGACTGGGGTCCGTTCTTCCAGACCTGGGATCTCGCCGGCCCCTATCCGGCGATTCTGAACGACGAGATCGTCGGCGAATCGGCGCGGCGCGTGTTTTCCGACGGCAAGTCGATGCTCGCGCGCCTGATCCAGGGCCGCTGGCTGCAGGCTAACGGCGTGATCGCGCTGTTGCCGGCCAACACGGTGAACGACGACGACATTGAAATCTATACCGACGAATCCCGCTCCGAAGTCGCACTGACATGGCGCAACCTGCGCCAGCAAAGCGTGCGGCCGGTGGTGGACGGCGTGATGCGGCCGAACCGGTCGCTTGCCGACTTCATCGCGCCGAAGGATTCGGGCGTGGCCGACTACATCGGCATGTTCGCGGTCACGGCGGGTCTGGGCGTCGACGTGAAGGAAAAGCAGTTCGAGAAAGATCACGACGACTACAGCGCGATCATGCTGAAGGCGCTCGCCGACCGCTTCGCCGAGGCCTTCGCCGAAGCGATGCATGCCCGCGTGCGGCGCGACCTGTGGGGCTACGCGAACACCGAAACCCTCTCCAACGACGACCTGATCGCCGAAAAGTACGCCGGCATCCGCCCGGCGCCGGGCTACCCGGCCTGCCCGGACCACCTGGTCAAGCGCGACATGTTCGACGTGCTGCAGGCCACTGAAATCGGCATGAGCGTGACCGAATCGCTGGCGATGCTGCCGGCGGCGAGCGTCTCCGGCTTCTATCTGGCGCACCCGGACAGCACCTATTTCTCGGTTGGCAAGATCGGCCAGGACCAGCTGGAAGACTACGCAAAACGCATGTCGCTATCGAAAACGGACGCCGAACGGGCGCTGGCGCCATTGCTGTAAGCCTTGCGTGGCGGGAAGCCCACTATATCGGGCGTGAAAGGCTGAATATTTGCGGCAGTGTAATTTTCGGCTTTGTAGACTGAAATAGCTTTACCCCGCCAGACGCGGCCAAAACGCGTCGGCTTATCCAATTGCAATCGTCAACGGAGAAAATCGTATGAAGAAGCTGACGCTGTTATTGACGGCTGTTTCGCTTGCCGCAGGCGCTTCTGTGGCGCTGGCTCAACCCGCCGCTCCGAACGGCTCCAGCGCGGTCAGTTCGTACTCGCCGCCCACGGAGAAGCACGTCAAGAAGCCCAAGAAGCAGAAAATGAAGAAGGGTGCGTCAGCGCCGATGGCTGCACCTGCGGACGCCGCCAGCCAGTAATCAGCACAGCTCGGACAGGCCGCCAGTTCAGACCTGTGAAAGACAAAGAGCCCGCACGAAGCGGGCTCTTTTTATTGGCACATAATTTATCGGCACATAAGGCTCTGTGGCACGAGGCGTGCCGCACGCCGCGACCGGCGGGCAGACTCGGACTCAAAGGCCCCAGACAATATCCGCGTTTTCCTTCTGTGCCGCGCGCAGCATGTCCAGGAACGGATACGCGCGCTGCGCGAGTCCCGGCGGAATCTCATGATGCTCATGGCCTTCTTCGCCTTCGTGAAAATGACCGTCGTGCTCGGCGCGCTCCTGTTTGTCCGTACTGATGGCCGATTCGAGTTTCGTGATCGCGGTACCCAGTTCGTCGTGGGTAATGACGCCACGCTCACCCAGGCGCTTGCCGACGATGCCGACGAGGTACTGCGCGAGATTCTCCAGCATCACCACGTCCGGAGCAGCGCGACATTTGAAAGTAATCAGCATGACTGTTCCCTTTTTCGTTATGTTGGATCGACACGCGAGCGGCCGTACGGCCACCGCCGGCGCGCGTTTCGTTGACTCGCCGATCAGGCACGGCCGCCACGGCCCTTAGCGGGCATCTCATTGAACATATTAGCACCTGCTAAAATCCGTCTGGACGGAAAAGCGCGCCGCCCCACGCCGCGCGCGGCTTGGCGGAAGTGGCATGGCCGGGTCTGCTGGCAGCGGTCTGCCTGCAGCCGCCGCATGTCGCCGCGCACCGCGCCAGCCGTGCCGCAGGCAATGAGCCTGATACCGCGCCCGACCGGCGTGCCCGACGTATCTTGGCGGGCGCGTCGCCGCTTTCCACGCTTCTGACGAATCGGCTGCGCCTGCCGCGGCGGCCGGCGCCTCTTCCGCATCACCGGATTGCCTCACTGGACTCGCAACAAGCATGCTGCCTGCACATAAACATACCCTCGAAACACTGCTCGCCGACACGGTGAAGCAAGTTGCGCAAGCGTCCCAAGGCGCGAGCGAAGCCACGTTCGTTGCGCCCGCGATCACGCTGGAGCGCCCCAAAGTCGCCGCGCACGGCGACGTCGCCTGCAACGTGGCGATGCAACTCGCGAAGCCGCTGCGCGCCAACCCGCGCCAGCTGGCCCAACAGATCGTCGACGCGCTGCTCGCGCAGCCGCAAGCCAAGGGGCTCGTGGAAGCCGCCGAAGTGGCCGGTCCCGGCTTCATCAACCTGCGCCTCGCAGCCGCTGCCAAGCAGGCGGTGATCGCCGCAGTGTTCGCCGAAAACAATGCGTTCGGCCGTTCGCAGCGCGATGCCGGCAAGCATGTGCTGATCGAATTCGTGTCGGCCAACCCGACCGGCCCGCTGCACGTCGGCCATGGCCGTCAGGCGGCGCTCGGCGATGCGCTTTCGAACGTGCTGGCCTCGCAAGGCTATGACGTGCACCGCGAGTTCTATTACAACGACGCCGGCGTGCAGATCAACACGCTCGCCGTGTCGACCCAGGCGCGCGCCCGCGGCCTCGCTCCCGGCGACGCCGGCTGGCCGGCATCGGCGTACAACGGCGAGTACATCGCCGAGATCGCGCAAGACTATCTGAACGGCGTCACCGTTGCCGCGAGCGACGGCGAGCCCGTTACGGGCGCTCGCGACATCGAAGACCTCGACGCGATCCGCCGCTTCGCGGTCGCGTACCTGCGCCGCGAGCAGGACATGGACTTGCAGGCATTCGGCGTGAAGTTCGACCAGTACTATCTGGAGTCTTCGCTGTACAAGGAAGGCCGCGTCGAGAAGACGGTCGAGGCGCTGATCGCCGCCGGCAAGACCTATGAACAGGAAGGCGCGCTGTGGCTGCGCACCACCGACGACGGCGACGACAAAGACCGCGTGATGCGCAAGACCGACGGCACCTACACGTACTTCGTGCCGGACGTCGCCTATCACGTCGCCAAGTGGGAACGCGGCTTCACCAAGGTCATCAATATCCAGGGCTCGGACCACCACGGCACGATCGCGCGGGTGCGCGCCGGCCTGCAAGGCCTCGGCATCGGCATTCCGAAGGGCTATCCGGACTACATCCTGCACAAGATGGTCACGGTGATGCGCAACGGCGAAGAAGTGAAGATCTCGAAGCGCGCCGGCAGCTATGTGACGGTGCGCGACCTGATCGAATGGTCGGGCGGCGCGACGCCGGGCTCGGAAGCCGCCGTCGATCTGATCGACGAAGAGACCATTCGCCGCGGCCGCGACGCCGTGCGCTTCTTCCTGATCTCGCGCAAGGCCGACACCGAATTCGTGTTCGACATCGACCTCGCGCTGAAGCAGAACGACGAAAATCCGGTGCATTACGTGCAGTATGCGCATGCGCGGATCTGCTCGGTCATCGCCGAGTGCAAGGCGCGCTACAACACCGACGAGAGCACGCTGGCCGGGGTGGACGTGTCGCCGCTCACCAGCGAACGCGCCATGGCCTTGCTGAACAAGCTCGCCGAGTTCCCGGACATGCTGCAGCATGCCGCCGACGAACTCGCGCCGCACGCGGTCGCGTTCTACTTGCGCGATCTCGCCGGGGAATTCCACTCGTTCTACAATGACAAAGCCGAGCGCGTGCTGGTCGACGATGCAGCCGAGCGCAATGCACGCGTCGCACTGCTTGCGGCCACGCGCCAGGTGCTGGCCAACGGTCTTGCAACGATCGGCGTCTCCGCTCCCGTCAAGATGTAAGTCCTCCGGCGCGTACCGACACGATTCGCACGCGGCCGTCGTTATAATCGACGGCCGTTCCAGGATTCTCTTTGCAGGTGATTTATACGATGGCAAAACCACGCCGCACAACAAAGCAATCGAAACAAACCGGGGGCACTTTTCTCGGCATCGTGCTGGGCCTGATCGTCGGCCTGGCGATCGCGGTAGTGGTGGCGCTGTATATCACCCGTGCGCCCACGCCGTTCGTCTCGAAGGTAGCGCCGCCCGCGGCATCCGATGCCGGCGCAAGCCAGCCGCAATACGATCCGAACCGTCCGCTGCAAGGCAAGACGCCGGGCCAGCCGGTGCCGCAAGCCGCGCAGCCGGCGCCGCCGAACACCGCGCCGGGCCAGACCACCTCGCAGACGCAGTCGGGCATGCTGGAAGAACCGCAGATCGTCGAGGTGCCGCCGTCGAACGGTAGCGCAAACGGCAATGCGAACGGCACCGCGGTCGCGCCGAAGCCCGCGCAGGAAAACGGCACCAACGCGCCGGCGAAGAAGGCGCAAGCCACCAGCGCGCCTCCCGCCACCGCGGCCACCTCGGCGCCGAAGAGCACCTCGTCGACGGCGGCTGCCAACGCCAAACCGGGTTCGAATGCGACGCCCGCGCCTGGCGATGCCAATACCGGCTACTTCCTGCAAGTGGGCGCGTACAAGACAGCGGCCGATGCCGAGCAGCAGCGCGCGCGCCTCGCCTTCCAGGGCTTCGAATCGAAGGTCACGCAGCGCGATGCGGGCGGCGTCACATACTTCCGCGTGCGCATCGGGCCGTTCTCGAAGTTCGAAGACATGAATTCGAGCCGCCAGCGCCTGTCTGACGCGGGTGTGGACACCGCCGTGATCCGCTTTACGAAACAATAATCGAACCGTGATTAGCTGTACCGCGCTGCCGCCGAACTATCGGCGCGCGGCGCGAGTCACAAGCAAAACAGACGACTGATACATCTAACGCCGAATTTGAAAGCAGTGGCGGGCATTTGCGTGGCGCCATCGCTTTACCGCCTACCTGGGTCAAACAAACATGAAAAAACTGCTGAGCATTCTGTTCCTCTCGCTGGGCCTCGTCGCCGCCACGGCATCCGCATCGCCAACCGCTCCGGTGTCCGGCAAAGACTTCACCGTGCTGTCGGCGCCGCAGACCACCGACGCGCCGGCCGGCAAGATCGAAGTCACCGAATTCTTTTGGTACGGCTGCCCGCACTGCAACGAGTTCGACCCGTACCTGGAAGCATGGGTCAAGAAGCAGGGTCCGGACGTCGTGTTCAAGCGCGTGCCGGTCGCTTTCCGCGACGACTTCATTCCGCACTCGAAGCTGTACCACGCTGTCGACGCACTCGGCCTCGCGCAACAGCTCACGCCGAAGATCTTCAACGAAATCCACGTCAACAAGAACTACCTGCTGACGCCGGAAGATCAGGCCAAATTCCTCGCGAAGAACGGCGTCGATTCGAAGAAGTTCATGGACGCGTATAACTCGTTCTCGACGCAAAGCGCGCTGCAAAAAGACAAGAAGCTGATGGAAGACTACAAGATCGACGGCGTACCGACCTTGGCTGTGCAAGGTAAGTATGAAACCGGTCCGGCCGCGACCAACAGCCTGCCGGGCACGATCCAGGTGCTCGACTACCTGGTGCAGCAAGTCCGCTCCAAGAAGATGTAACGTCAAAGGCGCCGGAATGAGTTCCCCTCTGAAGGTTTTCATTACCGGCGCATCGAGTGGCATCGGCCTCGCGCTCGCCGCCGAATATGCGCGGCGCGGCGCGATTCTCGGCCTCATTGCCCGTCGCGGCGACGCGCTCGCCGCCTTCAAGCAGTCTCATCCCCAGAACACCGTCTCCATCTATTCCGTCGACGTCCGCGACGCCGAGGCGCTCGCCGAAGCGGCTGAGCAGTTCATCGCGCAGCACGGTTTGCCGGACATCGTGATCGCCAATGCCGGCATCAGCCGCGGCGCCGTCACCGGCCACGGCGACCTGCGCACCTTCCGCGAAGTGATGGACATCAATTACTTCGGCATGGTTGCCACCTTCGAGCCGTTCGCCGCTGCGATGGTCGCGGCGAAGAAAGGCACGCTGGTCGGTATCGCCAGCGTGGCCGGCGTGCGCGGCTTGCCGGGGTCCGGCGCGTACAGCGCGTCGAAGTCGGCGGCGCTCAAGTATCTCGAGGCGTTGCGTGTCGAAATGCGGCCGTTGGGCGTCGGCGTGGTCACCATCGCGCCCGGCTACATCCGCACGCCGATGACCGAGCATAACCCGTACGCAATGCCGTTTCTGATGGATGCCGACCGCTTCGCGGTCAAGGTCGCGCAGGCGATCGAACGGCAAACCGCCTTCGCTGTGTTCCCGTGGCAGATGCGCATCGGGGCCATGCTGCTGCACGTACTGCCGCGCTGGCTCTACGACCGCGTCTTTGAACGCGCGCCGCGCAAGCCCCGCGCCGTCACCGAGTAATTCATGCAGCCGCGTGCGGTCGATGCAGCCGGCGTCGAGCACGAATTGGCCAGTGCCGACGCGCGCATCGTCTCGCTGGTGCCGAGCATCACCGAATTGCTGTTCGCGCTGGGGCTCGACAGGCAGATTGTCGGACGCACCGGCTTTTGCGTGCATCCGCACGACAAGGTGCGGCAGGTGCGCAAAGTCGGCGGCACCAAGGCCGTGAATATCGACGCGATTCGCGCGTTGCGTCCCACCCATCTGATCGTCAATATCGACGAAAACGAGCGCGATACCGTCGATGAGTTGCGCGCGTTCGTGCCGCATATCGTCGTCACCCATCCGCAGACGCCGCAAGACAATCTCTCGCTGTACACGCTGCTCGGCGCGATCTTCGACCGCGGGCAGGAAGCCCAGCGCTTGAGCGCGGCGCTCGAAGCGCGCCTGCGCGAAGCCGCGGCGCATGCGTTCCCCGCTCAGAACGTGCTGTATCTGATCTGGCGCGAACCATGGATGACGGTCGCGCGCGACACCTACATCGCCGCGATGCTGCGGCTCGTGAACTGGCGGACACTGCCTGACGTGCACGGCGGAACGGCAGGCGCCGCGCGCTACCCCACACTCGACTTCGACCGCGCGCCGTGGCTTGCAGAAGTCGACCGCATACTGCTTTCCAGCGAGCCGTATCGCTTCACGCAGGCCCATTGCGACACGCTGAAACGCGATCCGCGGCTGGCCGGCAAGCGCATCGAGTTGATCGATGGGGAACAGGTGTCGTGGTACGGCGTGCGCGCGATCGAAGGCATCGGCTATCTGCTGCGCCGCGCCGCTGCGGTATAAGGTGCGGCATTGAGGGCGCGCACGGAGCGGCGGCATGGCACGGCCGCGCTGAGGACCCGCACCCTAAGTCCATATGGATATGCGGATTAAGTTGTTGTCGCCGCAACCACCCTTCGATAAGCTTTCGCGAAGGCCGAGGCGCGCGGGGATTGACTGGTATTGCAGCACCCAAACCATGCGCCGGCGCCGGAAACGTATCACAATAAAGACGACAGCTGCCCGTCGCCCGTCACCGGAACATAACCACACAACCAGACGCACTGCCTGACTGCGCTCGTTATGGGAGATCCTATGCGCTTCAAACTGCTCGCAGCCGCCGTACTGTTCACGGCGCCCGCGCTCGTGCTCGCCAAACCGCTGACCGTCTGTACCGAGTCGAGCCCCGACGGCTTCGATGTCGTGCAGTTCAACTCGCTGGTGACGACCAATGCGTCGGCCGACGTGATCTTCAATTCATTGGTCTCGTACGACGAGGCCGCGAAGAAAGTGGTGCCGGCGCTCGCCGACAAATGGGACGTGAGCGCCGACGGTCTCACCTACACGTTCCACCTGCGCCCGAACGTGCAGTTCCAGACCACCGACTACTTCAAGCCCACCCGCGCACTGAACGCCGACGACGTCGTCTTCACGTTCGACCGCATGCTCAATGACAGCAATCCGTGGCACAAGGTGGCGGGCGCGAGCGGCTTCCCGCATGCGCAATCGATGGGTTTACCGAAGCTGATCAAGGCGATCAGCAAGGTCGACGACAACACCGTCAAATTCGAACTGAACGCGCCGGATGCAACCTTTGTGTCGATCCTGACGATGGGTTTCGCGTCGATCTATTCCGCCGAATACACCGACCAGTTGCTCAAGGCCGGCAAGCAGGCCGACCTGAACGCGAAGCCGGTCGGCACCGGTCCTTTCGAGCTGAAAAGCTATACGAAAGACGCCGTGATCCGCTACGACGTGAGTCCAACCTACTGGGGCCCGAAGCCGAAGATCGACCGCCTGATCTACGCGATCACGCCGGACGCCACCGTGCGCGCGCAAAAGGTAAAGGCGGGCGAATGCCAGATCGCGCTGTCGCCGAAACCGCAGGATCTCGCCGAAGCGAAGGGCGACAAATCGCTCGCCATCGTGCAGACGCCCGCCTTCATGACCGCGTTCGTCGCGCTGAATACGCAGAAGAAGCCGCTTGACAACCAGAAGGTCCGTGCCGCGCTGAACATGGCGTTCGACCGCACGACGTACCTGAAGGCGATCTTCGACAACACCGCGACGCCGGCCGTCAATCCGTATCCGCCGAACACGTGGAGCTACGACAAGGGCGTGAAGGCGTGGCCGTACGATCCCGCGAAGGCGAAGAAACTGCTCGCGGACGCGGGCTATCCGAACGGCTTCGAAACGACGATCTGGGTGCGTCCGAACGGCAGCGTGCTGAATCCGAATCCGAAGGCCGGCGCCGAACTGCTGCAAGCCGACTTCGCGAAGATCGGCGTGAAGGCCGACGTGAAGGTGATCGAATGGGGCGAGCTGATCAAGCAGGCAAAGCTTGGCCAGCATGACACGCTGTTCATGGGCTGGGCCGGCGACAACGGCGATCCGGATAACTACCTGTCGCCGCTCTTCAGCTGCAACGCGGTGAAGTCGGGCATTAACTTCGCGCGCTTCTGCGATCAGGATCTGGACAAGCTGATCGCCGACGGCAAGGCCACGCCGGATCAAGCCAAACGCGCGAAGGCGTATGAACAGGCGCAGCAGATCATTCACGATCAGGCGCTGTGGATTCCGCTGGGCTATCCGACCGCCGCGGCGATCACGCGTACGAGCGTAAGCGGTTATCACGTGAGTCCGTTTGGACGGCAAAGCTTTGCTACGGTGGCGGTGCAGTAAAGCGCCAGCCACACCACAAAAAAAGCCCGGTTGCGAAAGCACCGGGCTTTTTTTATCTACTGACGAACGTGATCACGCCGAAAACCGGATCACACCATCCGCATCATGCGTGCGCTTCAATTCACCCGCGAGCCACAGCAGATGCAAGTGAGCCAACGCCTCGCCCATCGCAAACGTCATCTGGTGAATATCGAGTTGGCGCTTGAACATCAGCGGCACGATGTCCGCCGCGCTCTGCGGCTTCTGCGCACACGCCTCGCGCACTTCGGCCAGACGCGCGTCGTGATGCTCGCGCAATTGCGTGATGCGCGTACGCACGCCGCGAAACGGCTTGCCGTGCGACGGCAGCACGAGCGTGTCCTCGGGCATCGTTTCATAGCGGTCGAGCGATTCGAGGTACAGCGCGAGCGGCGAGCCTTCCGGTTCCATGTCGAACACCGACACGTTGGTCGAAATGCGCGGCAGCACCATGTCGCCGGAAATCAGCACGCCCGTCTCTTCGCAGTACAGCGCGCAGTGTTCCGGCGCATGGCCATAACCGGTCACCACATGCCACGTTTTACCGCCGATCCTCACCGCATCCGCTTCGCGCAGCCGCCGATACTGGCTGGGAATCGCCGGCACGAGGCTCGCGTAGTAGCTCTTGCGATTGCGCAGCTTTTCGAGCGACGCCTCATCGTTCACGCCATGCCGCGCGAAGTGGCGCGCCGCGCCCTCGCCGCCCGCATTGGAGCCGTCGCCGGCCGCCATCACGCGGGCCTGCATGTATTCGCCAAGCGTCATCCACAGCCGCACGTCCCAGCGCTTCTTGTCGCCGCCTGCGCAGATCCAGTGCGCGAGGCCGATGTGATCCGGATGACAATGCGTGACGATCACGCGCAACACCGGCAGGCCGTCGAGCACCGAGTCGAACACTTTCTCCCAGTTCTCCTTGATCGCGTCCGACGCAATGCCGCAGTCGACCACGGTCCAGCCTTGCTGACCGTCGATTTCATCGCGTAGCAGCCAGAGGTTGATGTGGTCGAGCGCGAACGGCAACGGCATACGCAGCCAGAACACCCCTGGCGCGACTTCCATCGCGTGGCCCGCTTCGGGCAAGGTGTCTTTGAACGGATAGTCGAGTTGATGTTCGAGGGCATTCATTGTGGGTGTCTTCCTCCGTCGGCTGCCTGGCATGGCGAGGTATGCGATACCGGGCGGCGTGGTTGCGGCATGCTCGTGCCGTGGTTGCGTTTCGATCAAGTTGACGATAACGTAAACGTCGATTCTATCGTTCAATCCGATTTTCTGCCCGGCCACGGGATGCCCCGATGAATACGCAATACACGATCACCGACCTCGCGCGGGAATTCGACGTGACGCCGCGCGCGATCCGCTTCTATGAAGATCAGGGTTTACTCTCACCGAGCCGCGAGGGATCGAGCGGCTTGCGGCGCGTCTATTCGGGCCGCGACAGAACCCGCCTGAAGCTGACGTTGCGCGGCAAACGGCTCGGTTTCACGCTGTCGGAAATCCGCGATCTGCTGGATGTTTACGAATCGCCGACCGACACCGTGCCGCAATTGCACGCGTTCCTCGCAACGGTGGCCCGGCATCGCGAGATACTCGAACGTCAGCTTGAAGACCTGAACGCGACGCTCGAAGACCTCGCGCAATACGAAGCACAAGCGCGCGCACTACTCGAAAACGGCGCACGCCAGGCCAAGCCTGCATGAGCAGGCATAAGCCAAATATTTTTTGCCGAAAGTTAAGCCGGTTAAGGCATGCCAAACTGCAGCATTGAGCGGAGATAGTCTGAAAGTCGGCGAACGCCGGACAACGCGCGGGATGCGCGACGGCGCGAGCCGAGCGGCGCGATGCGTCGCAGGCCCACCCGGGCGATACAATCCCGGGTGTCTTCACGACATGGGACGAATGCACGGTCGACATGAATCACTTCCCCAAACTGCTGTCGTCGCAGATCGGCTTTGACGTTGCGCAGACGATGCTCGAAGGCTTCGATCGGCACTACCGGATCTTCCGCGACGCCGCGATCCATGCCAAGACACTCTTTGAAGCCGCCGACTGGCACGGCCTGCAAAAGCTGGCGCGCGAGCGCATCACCTCGTATGACGAACGCGTCGAGGAGTGCGTCGAACGGCTCGAAGACGAATACGATGCGGAAAACATCGACAACGAAATCTGGCAGCAGATCAAGCTGCACTACATCGGCCTCCTGACCACGCACCGGCAACCCGAGTGCGCGGAGACGTTTTTCAATTCGGTGTGCTGCAAGATTCTGCACCGCTCGTATTTCAACAACGACTTCATTTTCGTGCGCCCGGCGATCTCGACCGAATACCTCGAGAACGACGAGCCGGCCGCGAAGCCGACCTATCGCGCCTATTACCCCGGCAAGGACGGTCTTGCCGCGACGCTCGAGCGCATCGTCACGAACTTCCAGCTGGAGCCGCCGTTCGAAGACCTGACGCGCGACGTCGGTTGCGTGATGCAGGCGATCCACGACGCGTTCGGCGCCTTCGACGAAGCGCCCAACTTCCAGATTCATGTGCTGTCGTCGCTGTTCTATCGGAACAAGTCGGCGTATATCGTCGGACGGATCATCAACGGCGACTTGCTGCTGCCGTTCGCGGTGCCGCTGCGTCACGTGAAGCCGGGCTTGCTTGCACTCGATACGGTACTGCTCAAGTGCGACCAGTTG
The DNA here is from genome assembly GCF_038050405.1 of Paraburkholderia sp. IMGN_8. Taxonomy (NCBI): domain Bacteria; kingdom Pseudomonadati; phylum Pseudomonadota; class Betaproteobacteria; order Burkholderiales; family Burkholderiaceae; genus Paraburkholderia; species Paraburkholderia sp. IMGN_8. The sequence goes on from NZ_CP150900.1 coordinate 4,138,720, forward strand.
CTGATCATCTTCAGCTTCTCGCATTCGTACTTCCTCGTGGATATGGAAGTGCCGTCCGCGTACGTCGAGTTTCTCGGCACGATCATGCAGGGCAAACCGAAGGCGGAAATCTACACGTCGGTCGGCTTGCAGAAACAGGGCAAGAATCTGTTCTATCGCGATCTGCTGCACCATCTGTCGCATTCGAGCGATCAGTTCATCATCGCGCCCGGCATCAAGGGGCTCGTGATGCTGGTGTTCACGCTGCCGTCCTTTCCGTACGTGTTCAAGCTGATCAAAGACAGCTTCCCGCCGCCGAAGGAAACCACCCGCGCGCAGATCAAGGAAAAGTATCAGCTCGTCAAACGACACGACCGCCTGGGCCGCATGGCCGACACGCTCGAATATTCGAGCGTCGCGTTGCCGGTCTCGCGCCTCGATGAGGCGCTGGTGCGCGAACTCGAAAAGGAAGTGCCCTCGCTGATCGAATACGACGGCGGCAATCTGGTGATTCGCCATTTGTATATCGAACGCCGGATGGTGCCGCTCAATCTGTTTCTGCAAAACGGCACCGAGGAAGACATCGATCACGGCATCAAGGAATACGGCAACGCGGTGAAGGAACTGATGCAGGCGAACATCTTTCCCGGCGACATGCTGTACAAGAACTTCGGCGTGACGCGTCACGGGCGCGTCGTGTTCTACGACTACGATGAAATCGAATATCTGACCGACTGCAACGTGCGCGCGGTGCCGGCGCCACGTAACGAGGAAGACGAAATGTCGGGCGAGCCGTGGTACTCGATCGGCCCGCACGACATCTTCCCGGAAACGTACGGCACGTTTTTGCTCGGCGACCCACGCGTGCGCCATTCCTTCATGCGGCATCACGCGGACTTTTTCGATCCTGCGTTGTGGCAACGGCACAAGGATCATCTACTGAAAGGCGAACTGCCCGACTTTTTCCCGTACGAAAGCAGCGTGCGCTTTTGCATCCGCTATCCGGAACGCTTCGCCGATGCGGTTACCGCACTATCGGTTACGTCGGATACCCCGGGTACGCAAGCAGATCGGCGCACCGTGCGCGTGGCGTGAACATCACGCGCCGCGAGCATCTTTGAATGCATCGTCCGAACCTTATGTAACGACACCGACCGGTCAATCGGTCGAGCAACGGCCCAGACGCACCATGAATACAAACGCTTCTCCCCTTCCCAATCCGCTCGCGCATCTGTTCGACAACAACGACGCGTGGGTGGCCCGCAAGCTGTCCGAAGACCCGGAGTACTTTTCGCGTCTCGCGCACCAGCAGACGCCCGAATACCTGTGGATCGGCTGCTCCGATTCGCGCGTGCCGGCCAATCAGATCATCGGCCTGCCGCCGGGCGAAGTGTTCGTGCACAGAAACATCGCCAACGTGGTGGTGCATACGGATCTGAACTGCCTGTCGGTGATCCAGTTCGCCGTCGACCTGCTGAAGGTCAAGCACATCATGGTGGTCGGCCACTACGGCTGCTCCGGCGTGGGCGCGGCGCTGCACGGCCGTCGCGTGGGTCTGGCCGACAACTGGCTGCATCACGTGCAGGACGTGCGCACCAAGCATGCCGCGCTGCTCGAAGAATGGCCGCTCGGCGAAGCGCGCCATCGGCGTCTGGTCGAGCTGAACACGATCGAGCAGGTGGTCAACGTGTGCCGCACCACCATCGTCAACGACGCATGGGCGCGCGGCCAGGAGCTAACCGTGCACGGTTGGGTGTATGGCGTGCACGACGGCAAGGTACGCAATCTCGGCATGACGATCGGCGAACCGGGTGCGCTCGATCCGACCTATCAGAATTGCGTCGCGGCAGTGTCGGCAAGCGGCGCGCACAAAGCGGACAACGACGTGGTCGCGGCCGACGCGGCCCAGCTCGGCGATGTGCCGGCGATCGTCGAAGGTGTGATCAAGGAGTTTAGAAATGAGTGAGATAAACATGAGCGAGACAAAGTCCGATCCGATCGTGATAGTTTCCGCAGCGCGCACGCCGATGGCTGCATTTCAAGGCGATTTCGCTTCGCTGACGGCGCCGCAGTTGGGTGCGGTCGCGATCGAAGCCGCGGTGCAACGCGCGGGCCTGAAGCCCGAGCAGATCGACGAAGTAGTGATGGGCTGCGTGCTGCCCGCCGGTCTCGGCCAGGCACCCGCGCGTCAGGCCGCATTGGGCGCCGGCTTGCCGTTGGGCACCGGCAGCACCACCGTCAACAAGATGTGTGGTTCCGGCATGCGCGCGGCGATGTTCGCGCACGACATGCTGGCCGCGGGTTCGGTCGACGTGATCGTCGCCGGCGGCATGGAGAGCATGACGAACGCGCCGTACCTGCTGCCGAAAGCGCGCGGCGGCATGCGCATGGGCCACGGCCAGGTGATCGACCACATGTTCTACGACGGCCTCGAAGATGCGTACGAGAAAGGCCGCTTGATGGGCACCTTCGCTGAAGAATGCGCGGCATCGTTCGATTTCACGCGTGAAGCGCAGGACGCGTTCGCCGTCGAGTCATTGAATCGTGCGAAGCGCGCGAACGAAGACGGCTCGTTCGCGTGGGAAATCGCACCGGTGAAAATCGAAAGCCGCAAAGGCGAAGTCACCATCGATCACGACGAGCAACCGTTCAAAGCGAATCTCGAGAAGATTCCCACGCTCAAGCCCGCGTTCAGCAAAACCGGCACAGTGACGGCGGCGAATTCGTCGTCGATTTCGGACGGCGCCGCGGCGCTCGTGATGATGCGCGAATCGACGGCGAAACGTCTGGGCGTCGAGCCGATCGCGCGCGTGGTCGGCCATTCGACCTTCGCGCAGGAGCCGGCGAAGTTCACCACTGCGCCGGTCGGCGCGATCCGCAAGCTGTTCGAGAAGAACGGCTGGCGCGCGGACGAAGTCGATCTGTACGAGGTCAACGAAGCGTTCGCGGTGGTGACGATGGCCGCGATGAAAGAACACCATTTACCGCACGACAAGGTCAACGTGAACGGCGGCGCATGTGCGCTCGGCCATCCGATCGGCGCATCGGGCGCGCGGATTCTCGTCACGCTGATCGGCGCGCTGAAAAAGCGCGGCGGCAAGCGCGGCGTCGCCACGCTGTGCATCGGCGGTGGCGAAGCGACCGCAATGGGTATCGAACTGGTTTGACGCGTTGCCGGACACGATGAAGGCTTGAGGTGATTCGATGAAGACAGTGTTGATCGTCGGTGCGTCGCGCGGCATCGGCCGGGAATTTGTGCGGCAGTACAAGAAGAGTGGCTGGCGCGTGCTGGCCACCGCGCGCGATGGCGCCGCGCTCGACGCGCTAGCCGAGCTCGGCGCGGAAACCTTCCCGGTCGACGTTACCGCACCTGAAGAGATCGCCGCACTCGGCTGGAAGCTCGACGGCGAGCGGCTCGACGCGGCGGTGCTGGTCTCGGGCGTGTACGGCCCGCGCACTGAAGGCGTCGAGACGATCACCGCCGAGGACTTCGATCACGTGATGAGTACCAACGTGCGCGGTCCGATGCAATTGATGCCGATCCTCTTGCCGCTCGTCGAAGAGGCCGGCGGCGTGCTCGCGGTGGTCTCGAGCAAGATGGGCAGCATCAGCGATGCAAGCGCCACGAGCGGCTGGCTGTATCGCGCGAGCAAGGCGGCGCTGAACGACGCGCTGAAGATCGCGTCGCTGGAAGCGAAGCGCGCAACCTGTATCTCACTGCATCCAGGTTGGGTACGTACCGACATGGGCGGCGCGCAGGCCGCAATCGATCCGGCGCGCAGCGTGACCGGCATGCGTGAAGTGCTCGCGCAGGCTGCCGCTGCGCACGAATCGTTCAACGGCCGCTTCTACCAATACGACGGCACACTACTCGACTGGTGAGGAGACAAAACGATGGTGCTTGATCAGGACCACCTGATGGTCCGCGACGCGGTACGCACTTTCGTGCGCGACGCGGTGACGCCGCACGCGGCGCTGTGGGACCGCGAGCGCACCTTCCCGAAGGACGTGCATCGCCAGCTCGCCGAACTGGGCGCGTACGGCGTGCTGGTGCCCGAGGCGTACGGCGGTGCCGGCATGGACGCGCTGGCGCTCGCGTTGATCCTCGAAGAAATCGCCGCGGGCGACGGAGGCACGTCGACGGCGATCTCCGTCAACAACTGTCCGGTGTGCAGCATCCTGCTGACCTACGGCAACGAGGCGCAGAAGCGCGACTGGCTCACGCCGCTCGCACGCGGCGAGATGCTCGGCGCGTTTTGTCTGACCGAACCGCAAGCGGGTTCGGACGCGTCCGCGCTGCGCACCACGGCCACCCGCGACGGCGACGCATACGTGCTGAACGGCGTCAAACAGTTCATCACGAGCGGCAAGAACGGCAACGTCGCGATCGTGATGGCGGTGACCGACAAGGCGGCGGGCAAACGTGGCATCAGCGCGTTTATCGTGCCGACCGATACCAAGGGTTACGTCGTCGCGCGCGTCGAAGAAAAGCTCGGCCAGCATTCGTCGGACACCGCGCAAATCATCTTCGAAGATTGCCGTGTGCCGGCGGCGAACCTGATCGGCGCGGAAGGCGAAGGCTATCGGATTGCGCTGTCGGGGCTCGAAGGCGGGCGCATCGGCATCGCCGCGCAAAGCGTCGGTATGGCGCGCGCCGCGTTCGAAGCGGCGTTGAGCTATGCGAAGGAACGCGAAAGCTTCGGCCAGCCGCTGTTTTCGCACCAGGCCGTGCAGTTCCGTCTCGCCGATATGGCAACACAACTCGAAGCGGCGCGCCAGTTGATCTGGCACGCGGCTTCCCTGAAAGACGCCGGTCTGCCGTGTTTGACCGAAGCCGCCATGGCCAAACTGTTCGCGTCGGAAGCAGCCGAGCGTATCTGTTCGGCGGCGCTGCAGATTCACGGCGGCTATGGCTATCTGAGCGATTTCCCTGTGGAACGTATTTACCGCGATGTGCGCGTGTGCCAGATCTACGAAGGCACCAGCGACATCCAGAAAATCCTGATCGCACGCGGTCTTGACTGAACGTCTGATGAATAAGCCATTGTTGTCGGTACAACGACCTTCCGACTGTCCCTGCGGCGGCGCTGTGCCCGATCAGCGCAGCACGCCTAAGGCGCCCCGCTTCGCAGAATGCTGTGGCCGGTACATCGACGGCGGCGAAGCGGCGCCGCGCGCGCTCGAACTGATGCGCTCGCGTTACAGCGCCTATGTAGTGGGCGCCACGGATTACCTGCGCGCGACCTGGGCGCCGCACACCTGCCCGGCCGACCTCGACACCGACCCTGCCGCGCCCGACGCGCCGCGTTGGCTCGGACTCCAGATCAAGGCGTTCGCCGAAAGCGATGCTGAGCACGCCACAGTGGAATTTGTCGCACGCTATAAGGTGGGTGGCCGCGCGCATCGGCTGCACGAGCTGAGCCGCTTTGTACGAGGCGAAGACGGACGCTGGCGTTATGTCGATGGCGACGTCAGCGAATAGCACAATCCTTTCTGCGCCTTACAGCGCAACATGAAGACCAGCGCGACGGACGTCCTGAAGTACATTACGGTGGACTGAATAGCGACGTCACATATGGCCCTCAAACTAAGGCCCTTTTTCATGTTGGCTCTACGCGACAGCGCGTTCATGTGCCGAGTGGCGCAGCGATTCCTTCGTGGAGCCAATCACCGGCGGAGCGCCGGTTCCGCGGCCCCATCCCCCCCGCTTCCCACACGGCAATTATTTCGTCGCGGGTTCTCCTTTATTGCACAAAACAAAATTGTCGTGCCAGGATGAGGCCGTAGGTTTGTGACGCCACGTTGCGAGGGCCGGCCAATATCGGTTCCGCAACATGCGCAGGCGCCCTGCCGATAACCCGGTGTCCCGGTTCGGCGGCGGTTCCAGGCAGCATGATGTGGCGCTCATCATCGGCGCGTGGGGTCGCGTCGGCCGTTTGGGTTCATCCCGTGCGATCTCGATTAGCGTGCGTGCGCTTGGCGCACTCCGTACGCGAGTGTGTTTTTGTCTGTCGAAAATGTCGACGAAAGGTAAATGTCGGCAATGGCTTTCGACAGACAGACACCACGGTGTTCAGGGCAGATTTTTGATGCAGGTGCGTTAATGGTGTTCAGCAAGGTTCTGACGAAGTGTGCGGTGATCTGTGCGACGGCGACGTGCGCTGTCGCACTCGCGCATGCCGACCCGCTCGCCGACACCCAGGCGGGACCGCTGACCCGCGCTCACGTACCGCGTATTGCTCTGGACGACGACATCTATCTGCCGAGCGCCAGCCTCAACGAACAGATTGTGCGAGTACCGGTCAACGCTGCCGGCTCGATCACGCTCGAAACGACGATCTACAAACCGGACGGCGCAGGCCCGTTCCCGATGATCGTCTTCAACCACGGGAAGATTCCTGGCGACCCGCGCACGCAGGAACGCAGCGACCCGCGGCCGTTCGCGCGTGAATTCGTGCGGCGCGGCTACGTGGTGGTGGCGCCGAACCGCCAGGGCTTCGGCCATTCGGACGGCGCCTATCAGCAGGATGGCTGCGACGTCGAGCGCAACGGCATCAGCCAGGCCGGTGACGTGGCCGCGACGATCGACTACATGTCGAAGCAGCCGTACGTGGATGCGACACACATCGTGGTGGCCGGAACCTCGCACGGCGGGCTGGCGACGATGGCTTACGGCACCGAGGCTGCACCGGGCGTTCGGGCATTGATCAATTTCTCCGGCGGTTTGCGGCAGGACGCGTGCACCGACTGGCAGGGCAACTTGACGCGCGCCTTCGGCGCATATGGTGAGAAGACCAGGGTGCCGTCGCTGTGGTTGTACGGCGAAAACGATTCGATCTGGACGCAGTCTTTGGTGGCCGGCATGTATGCCGCTTTTGCCGAGCATGGTGCGAGCGCCAGGATGGTGGATTTCGGCAACTACAAGAATGACGCGCATCGGCTGGTTGGCGATCGCGATGGCGTGCAGGTTTGGTGGCCTGCTGTCGAGGCCTTCCTGGCGCGGGCGGGGATGCCTACCGGCGTGCAATATCGCGTGTCTGATCCTTCTTTGCCGAAGGCTAGCGGGTTTGCTGCTGTCGATGCGGTCGATGCCGTGCCGTTTGTCGATGAAGCTGGACGTAATGGGTATCGGAATTTCCTGCATCAGTATCCTAGCCGGGCTTTTGCGGTTTCGGATTCGGGGGCCTGGTCCTGGGCCGAGGGCGGCGATGATCCTATGACGGTGGCAATTGCTAATTGCCAGAAGCAGAGTTCGGCGCCTTGCAGGTTATATGCGGTGAATAACTCCGTTGTGTGGGGGGCTCAGTCTTCGCAGACGGCTAGTGGTGGTGATGGGTCTTCTTCTGGTGCTGCCGAGGGGCGTAGGGCTCTTGCTAGCCGGGAGTAGGGGTTTTTTAGTGCCTGCTCGGCGGTATTTGTCTGTGTGCCTGCGGGGTTGGCCTTTCCTTGATTTCTTAGTGGTCTATTAGCTTCGCCCCTGTGCTGTTTGCCTGCTCGGCGCTTTGGGTTGTACGCCTGCGGCGTTGGCCTTTCCTTGATTTCTTATTGGTTTATTAGCGTCGCCCCTGTGCGGGGCAGGCACTTACTTTCTTTGCCGCCGCAAAGAAAGTAAGCAAAGAAAGCGGCTCACACCGCTAATGCTAAGCGGGTTCCTCGCGCAGTCACGGTAGTGGAGCATCTGGAATCTGCGCTCTCGCACACTCCGCCCTGGTGACAAAGCAGTCATTCTTCCGGCGGCGCTGCGCGCGCCGACGCGGTACTTCTCAAAACCGCCAGGCACCGCTGGCGTCTTGTTGCCGCATCTTCCCCGCATGCAACTCCCCTGCGCCGAGGCGCAGCCGACGATCCCCACCCCACCCAAAAAACGCTACTGCTTTCCGCGCACCCCGTCCCCGCGTGTGGTGCTGTGGCCCAAACCCGACTAATGGTTTTCGGAAGCACACTTCGGCGCGCGCAGCGCCGCCGGAAGTATGACTGCCTTGTCACTAGGGCGGAGTGTGCGAGAGCACTGATTCCAGATGCTCCACTGCCTCCTCCAAGCCAGGGGACCCGCTTAAGAATTAGCGGTGTGAAGCCGCTTTCTTTGCTTACTTTCTTTGCGGCGGCAAAGAAAGTAAGTGCCTGCCCCGCACAGGGGCGACGCTAATAAACCAATATCAAATCAAGGAAAGGCCACCGCCGTAAGCGAACAACCAAAGCGCCGCGCAGGCAAAAACCCCCAATCCCCGCCTACAACAACCCATTACTTTGCCGTCGCTAACTGCACCGATCAGCAATCTTCACAAACAAACTGAAACCAGCTGCATCGAACAGCCCCGAACCCCAAGCGCCGCAGGCAAAACCCCCATCCAACCCCTAATGCAGAACAATAAATAAAGCGCTAATCTCGACCCCGCGAAACCGCCAGGGCCGCGCCCAGCGCAAACAAACCTGCAAAGAAAAGCCAGCCCGCAGCGGCAAAAAAGCACCCTCGGAGTACCCCTTTGGAAAAAAAGTCAGCAGCAACACCTGAAGACTGGATCACCCGCAGCCTGCGTGCCGTCTGGCACCCCTGCACCCAGATGAAGCACCACGAGCGCCTGCCGCTGATCCCGGTAGCGCGCGGTCAAGGCGCGTGGCTCTACGACCGTGCCAACCGTCGTTATCTGGACGCGATCAGTTCCTGGTGGGTCAACCTGTTCGGTCACGCCAACCCGCGCATCAATGCGGCATTGAAAGACCAGCTCGACACGCTCGAGCACGCGATGCTCGCCGGCTGCACGCACGAGCCCGCGATCGAACTCGCCGAACGCCTCGGTGCGCTCACCCACAACACGCTCGGCCACGCGTTCTTCGCGTCCGACGGCGCATCCGCCGTCGAAATCGCGCTGAAGATGAGCTTCCACTCGTGGCGCAATCGCGGCTTCGCCGACAAGCAGGAATTCGTCTGCATCGCCAACAGCTATCACGGCGAAACCATCGGCGCGCTCGGCGTCACCGATGTCGCGCTCTTCAAAGACGCCTACGATCCGCTGATCCGCAACGCGCATGTCGTTGCATCGCCCGATGCGCGCCTCGCGCAACCAGGCGAAACCGCAGCCGATGTCGCGCGCCGTGCGCTCGATCACGTTCGCGCGCTGTTCGAAGCCCGCGCCACCAAAATCTCCGCGCTGATCGTCGAGCCGCTCGTGCAGTGCGCCGCCGGCATGGCGATGCACGACACGTCGTATATCGCCGGATTGCGCGCGCTGTGCGACCAGTACGGCGTGCATCTGATCGCCGATGAAATCGCTGTCGGTTGCGGACGTACCGGCACTTTCTTCGCTTGCGAACAGGCCGGTATCTGGCCGGATTTCCTGTGTCTTTCGAAGGGCATCAGCGGCGGCTATCTGCCGTTGTCGATCGTGTTGTCGCGCGATGAAATCTTCAACGCGTTCTATCACGACGATACCGCGCGCGGCTTCCTGCACTCACACTCGTACACCGGCAATCCGCTCGCGTGCCGTGCGGCGCTCGCCACGCTCGATCTGTTCGCGAGCGACAACGTACTCGCCGTCAACGCGCAGAAGTCCGCGAAGCTGAAGGCCGCGCTCGCGCCGCTCTCAGAACATAAGCACGTGCGCAATCTGCGCCAGTGCGGCACGATCTTCGCGTTCGATGCAGTGATCGACGACCCTCAGCATGCCAAAACATTCTCGCGCCGTTTTTTCGAAAACGCGTTGCGGCGCGAACTGCTGCTGCGCCCGATTTCGACCACGGTGTATCTGATGCCCCCCTACATCCTCGACGACGAAGAACTCGCGCTGCTCGCCTCGCGCACCCGCGAAACCTTCGAAGCGACGCTCGCGGAGACCCGCTAATGCAATTGCTCGACACACTCGCCCAAGGGCTCAAGGAAATCGACGAACGCGGCCTGCGCCGTCGTCGTCGCACCGCCGATACGCCGTGCGCCGCGCATATGACCGTCGATGGCCGCGAGATCATCGGCTTCGCCAGTAACGACTACCTCGGTCTCGCCGCGCATCCGCTATTGATTGCCGCGATCGCCGAAGGCGCGCAGCGCTACGGCGCGGGCAGCGGCGGCTCGCATCTGCTCGGTGGCCACTCGCGCTCGCACGCTCAACTCGAAGATGATCTCGCTGAATTCACCGGCGGCTTTGTCGATACGCCCCGCGCGCTCTACTTCAGCACCGGCTACATGGCGAATCTCGCGACACTCACCGCGCTCGCGGGCCGCGGCACGACGCTCTTCTCCGATGCGCTGAATCACGCATCCCTGATCGACGGCGCGCGCCTGTCGCGCGCGGACGTGCAGATCTATCCGCACTGCGATACGGAAGCGTTGAGCGCGATGCTCGACGCGTCGAACGCCGACGTCAAAGTCATCGTCTCCGATACCGTGTTCAGCATGGACGGTGATATCGCGCCCCTGGCGCGTTTGCTCGAACTCGCGGAACAGCATGGCGCCTGGCTGATCGTCGACGATGCGCATGGCTTCGGCGTACTCGGTCCGCAAGGTCGTGGCGCGGTTGCGGAAGCCGCATTGCGCTCGCCAAATCTGATTTCGATCGGCACGCTCGGCAAGGCCGCGGGTGTGTCGGGCGCGTTCGTCGTCGCGCATGAGACCGTGATCGAATGGCTCGTGCAGCGCGCGCGTCCGTACATTTTCACAACCGCGTCGGTGCCCGCTGCGGCGCACGCGGTGTCGGCGAGTCTGCGCATCATCGCTGGCGAAGAAGGCGATGCGCGGCGCGCGCATTTGCAGCAACTGATCGCACGCACGCGCGCGATGCTGAAGGCGACGCCGTGGTTGCCGGTCGACTCGCATACCGCCGTGCAACCACTGATCATCGGTGGGAACGACGCGACGCTGGATATCGCGGCCACGCTCGATCGTGCCGGTCTTTGGGTACCGGCGATCCGCCCGCCGACCGTGCCCGCTGGGACCTCGCGTTTGCGCATTTCATTGTCCGCCGCGCATTCGCACGCGGATCTGGACCGGCTTGAAGCAGGCTTGCAACAGCTCAGGGTGAAAGCTGCATGAGCGCCCCGTTATCCCTCTTCGTCACCGGCACCGATACGGAAATCGGCAAGACCTTCGTGTCCACTGCGCTGCTATGCGGCTTCGTTCGCGAAGGCCTGCAAGCTGCCGCCATGAAGCCGATTGCCGCCGGCGCATTCGAATCGAATGGCGTGCTGCACAACGAAGACGCGGACCAACTCGATGCCGCATCGAACGTCTTGCTGCCGCCCGAGATACGCACGCCGTATCTGCTGAAAGAGCCGGCCGCGCCGCACATCGCCGCCGCGCTGGAAAACGTCACGTTCGATATCGCGCACATCGTCGATTGCCATGCGCGGGCTTTGAAACGCGCAGACATCGTGGTGGTGGAAGGCGTGGGCGGCTTTCGCGTGCCGCTTACGGCAACGCAAGACACCGCCGATCTCGCCGTCGCGTTGAAGCTGCCGGTCGTGCTGGTGGTCGGCATGCGGCTCGGCTGCATCAGCCATGCGTTGCTCACCGCCGAAGCGATCGCCGCACGCGGGCTGACGCTCGCCGGCTGGGTCGCGAACCGCGTCGATCCGGACATGACGTTCCCTGACGAAAACATCGCTTCGATCCGTGAGCACCTCGCGCGTGAACACGATGCACCGTTGCTCGGTATCGTGCCGCATTTGAGCCCGGCTTTGCCGGAACGCGCGGCGGATCAACTCGACATCAACCGACTCCTGCAGACGCTGCGTCACGCGCAGCGCTGATAAACCCATCACATCCATCCATGAGGATTGACGACATGACGCAACTGAACCTCGCTCCGACGCCAGCCGACACGGCCACTGCCAGCAACAACGCCGCTGCAGGCGCAAAATCGGTCGCACGCTGGCGCGTCGCCGACATCGTCGCGCTGTACGAACTGCCGTTCAACGACCTGATGTTCCGCGCGCAGCAAACGCATCGCGAGCACTTCGACGCCAATACCGTGCAACTGTCGACGCTGCTGTCGATCAAGACCGGCGGCTGCGAAGAGGATTGCGCGTACTGTCCGCAGTCGGTGCATCACGATACCGGTCTGCAAGCCGACAAGCTGATGCCGGTCGATGAAGTGCTGGCCGCCGCGCGCGTCGCCAAAGAAAACGGCGCGACGCGTTTCTGCATGGGCGCCGCATGGCGCAATCCGAAAGACCGTCACCTCGAACCGATCAAGGACATGATCCGCGGCGTGAAGGCGATGGGCCTCGAAACCTGCGTGACGCTCGGCATGCTCGAAACCCACCAGGCACAAGGTCTGCGCGAAGCGGGCCTCGACTACTACAATCACAATCTCGACACGTCGCCGGAGTTCTACGGTCAGATCATTTCGACGCGTACGTACCAGGACCGTCTCGACACGCTCGAACGCGTGCGCGATGCGGGCATCAACGTGTGCTGCGGCGGCATCGTCGGACTCGGCGAATCGCGCCGCGAACGCGCCGGTCTGATTGCGCAACTCGCTAACATGGATCCGTATCCCGAATCGGTGCCGATCAACAATCTGGTGCAAGTAGAAGGCACGCCGCTGACCGGCACCGAAGCGATCGATCCGTTCGAGTTCGTGCGCACGATCGCGATTGCACGCATCACGATGCCGCGCGCGATGGTGCGTCTGTCGGCGGGCCGCGAGCAGATGAACGAAGCGTTGCAGGCCATGTGTTTCCTCGCCGGCGCGAATTCGATTTTCTACGGCGATCAATTGCTGACCACCAGCAATCCGCAAGCGGAAGCGGACCGCAAGCTGCTCGAACGCCTCGGCATTCGCGCTGAAGCGGCGCAGCAGATGCCGCTGGATCAGAGCGGCTGCGAGCATGGCTGCGATAAACATGCTGCGGCGAACTAAGCCCAACAACCGCGTGCAATAAAAAGGCCGCCTCTTGAACGAGGCGGCCTTTTTACATGATCAAGCCAAAGATTTACTTCTTGTCCACGATGATCTGATCGAACGTCCCGCCATCGGAGAAATGCGTCTGCTGCGCTTTCTGCCAGCTGCCGAACATCTCTTCGACGGTGAAGGTCTTGATCGGCTTGAATTCAGCCGCATGCCTGGCCAGCACGTTCTTGTCGCGCGGACGCAGATGGTGCTGCGCGATGATTTCCTGCGCGGCCGGCGACCACAGATAGTCGAGATACGCCTGGGCTTCCTTGCGCGTACCGCGCTTGTCGACCACCTTATCGACGATCGACACGGGCGGCGCAGCCAGCAAGCTGACCGACGGATACACCGCTTCGAAATTGCCCGCCCCCACGCCGCTATCGATCAGCGACACTTCGTTCTCGAACGTCACCAGCACGTCACCGATACCGCGTTGCGTGAACGTGGTCGTCGCGCCGCGACCGCCCGTGTCGAGCACCGGCACGTTCCTGAAGATCGCCTTTTCGAAGTCGAGCGCCTGGGCATCGGTACCGCCGTGCTGCTTGCGATAACCCCACGCCGCGAGGTACGTGTAGCGGCCGTTACCTGAGGTCTTCGGATTGGCGATCACCACTTGCACGCCGGGCCTGGCGAGATCGTCCCAGTCCTTGATGTGCTTCGGGTTGCCCTTGCGCACGAGGAACACCATCGTCGTAGTGTATGGAGCGCTGTCGTCCGGCAGACGCGCGTGCCAGTTGGCGGGCACCAGTTGGCCCTTTTCCGCGAGCAGGTCGATGTCGTTCGGCTGGTTCATCGTCACGACGTCAGCCTGCAGCCCTTGCAGCACCGACAGCGCCTGCGCGCTCGATGCGCCATGCGACTGACGGATCGACACCGTCTCGCCGCTCTTCTGCTTGTACGCCGTGATAAAGCCGGCGTTGATGTCCTTGTATAACTCGCGCGTCACGTCGTATGACACGTTGAGCAGCGATGTGTCCGCGTACGCGGTCGAAACGCCGCCGAGCGCGAGCGTCATTGCCGTCATGCCGGCTGCCAGCCAGCGCGATATCCCCGTCTTGCCTGCCATCCTGCCCCCGCCTATCGATAACGAAACCTGTGGCCGCACGAAGGTGCAGCGTGAAGCGGGATTCTAACGGATCGCTTACTTGTTCACCGGCTCGTCCATGCACCCGGCTATCGATGCTCAAACGCCAAACGAAAACTCAAACGAACGCGTGTTGCGCGGCCTCGAACGCCTCCTCGCGAAAGCGCAGCGGCGCCGCGCAATGCACCAGCGTGTCGACGAAATATTTCGCGCGAGGCCACGGGCCGAATCCCGCCGCGGTGTTGATATGCCCCGCGTCGCCGAGATTGACGAAGGCGCTGCCGAAACGCTGCGCGAGATCGCGCGAACCCGCCAGCGACATCCACGGGTCGGTCGCACTGCCGATCAGAATCGACGGCACGCCTAAGCGCCGCGCGTCGAACGGACCGGCGAACGCGAATTTCTCCGGGCTCGCCGGCGCGACGAACAGCACGCCGACCACATCGGCAACATACGACGCCTGTTGCAACGCGTGCGCGGTCGCGAGGCAACCGAAGCTATGCGCGGCCAGCACAAACGGCCCGCGCTCGCGTGCCAGCAAGTCGCGCAGCGACCGCGCCCACACAGCGACGTCCGGCGCGTCCCAGTCTGTCTGTTCGACGCGCAGCGAGCGCGCGAATTGGCGTTCGAGCCATGTTTGCCAGTGCGCGCCTTCGCTGCCGTGCAAGCCTGGAACCGTGACGAGCCGTGGCGGCCATGTCGATTTGGTGCATGAAAGCATGTCTGTCCCTCGCTGCCGGAATCGGGGAAGTTATTGTCCCGCCGGGCGCCGCGAGGGCGAACCAAGTTTTTGTGCTTTGTTTATCGGACAAAATGGGCCGGTGGATACCTACGCCCTGCCCGCGCCCGACCCAGCCACGCGCGTGCTTCAAACCGCACGTCCGTACGCAAACGCGCGCGATTCGCGTCGAAAAAGTAGAATGAAGCCTATCTATAAAAGGAGAGGCCCCATGTCGCAAGCGTCGTCTGCCAGGCTATCTGCGTTGCAGCCGTTGCGCGTGGCCTTTTCCGTCACCGGACTCGACAACGCGCACACCTTCCGGACCGTATGAAAATCCTCTTCTACATGCCGCATGCGGACGCCGCCTCGTGGCTGCACGATTTTGCCCGAGCGCTGCCCAATGCCGAACTGCGCGAATGGCAAGCGGGCGACACCGCCCCGGCCGATTTCGCGGTCGTGTGGCGGCCGCCGCGCGACATGCTCGCCGGCCGCGACGATCTGCGCGCGATCTTCAACCTCGGCGCGGGTGTCGATGCGATTCTCGCGCTCGAGCGTGAGCATCCCGGCACGCTGCCACGCAACGCGAAGCTGGTGCGGCTCGAGGACACCGGCATGGCACCGCAAATGGCCGAGTACGTGACGCATGCGGTGCTGCGTTATATGCGCCGCTTCGACGAATACCAGACGCTGCAAACCGGACGCCGCTGGCAAGAGCTCGACGCGCATCCGCGCGAGAGCTTCACGGTCGGCGTGCTCGGGCTCGGCGTGCTCGGTGCGCATGTTGCGCAGACGGTCGCGGCGTTCGGCATGCCGGTGCGCGGTTATAGCCGCAGCACGCGCCAGATCGACGGCGTCACGACCTTCGCCGGCGAAGCGCAGTTCGAAGCGTTTCTCGACGGCGTGAAAGTGCTGGTGAATCTGCTGCCGCATACACCGGATACGGGCGACGTGCTGAACGCGCGCACTTTTTCGAAGCTCGCGCGCGGCGCGTATTTGATCAACGTCGCACGCGGCGGGCATCTGGTCGAGCAGGATCTGCTCGAAGCGCTTGCGAGCGGCCAGCTCGCCGCCGCGACGCTCGACGTGTTCCGCGACGAACCGTTGCCGCCCGATCATCTGTTCTGGCGCGAACCGCGCATTACGATCACGCCGCATATCTCTGCGGTCACCTTGCGCGAAGAGAGCGTCGTGCAGGTCGCGCAGAAAATTACCGCGCTACTGCGCGGCGAAACGATCGGCGGCGTGGTGGATATCAATCGCGGATACTGAGCACTGAGTGAACACATCGGAACATCAATGAAGGAGCGCCGCCACGCGCGGTAACACGGAGACACATCATGGCCTTGCCCCAACAAGTCAAAATCGTCGAAGTCGGTCCGCGTGACGGACTGCAGAACGAGAAAGAATTCGTTGCCACCGCGATCAAGATCGACTTGATCAATCGCCTGTCGGCAGCGGGTTTTCGTAACGTCGAAGCGGCGTCGTTCGTGTCGCCGAAATGGGTGCCGCAAATGGCCGACGGCGCCGACGTGATGGCCAGCATCGAGCGCCGCCCGGGCACGATCTACTCGGTGCTGACGCCGAACCTGCGCGGCTTCGAAGGCGCGCTCGCCGCGCGGGCCGACGAGATCGTGATTTTCGGTGCGGCCAGCGAGGCGTTCTCGCAGAAGAACATCAATTGCAGCATCGCGGAAAGCATCGACCGTTTCGCGCCGGTCGCGCAGGCGGCGAAAGAGCACGGCTTGCGGATTCGCGGCAGCGTGTCGTGTTCGCTTGGTTGCCCGTATCAGGGCGAGGTGCCGGTGGCGTCGGTGGTCGATGTGGTCGAGCGTTTTGCGGCACTCGGCTGCGACGAGATCGATATTGCCGATACGATCGGCGTCGGCACGCCGAAGCGCACGCGCGAAGTGTTCGAAGCGGTCACCAAGGTGTTTCCGCGCGAACGTCTGTCGGGCCACTTCCACGACACCTATGGCCAGGCGCTCGCGAATATCTACGCGGCGCTGCAGGAAGGTATCGAGATTTATCACGCGTCGGTGGCGGGGCTCGGCGGCTGTCCGTATGCGAAGGGCGCGACCGGCAACGTCGCGACCGAGGACGTGCTGTATCTGATGAACGGCCTCGGCATCGAGACCGGCATCGATCTCGCTCAAGTCGTCGCGATCGGCGATTTCATTTCGACGTCGATTGGCCGGCCCAATGTGTCGCGCGCCGGCAAAGCGCTGCTTGCCAAAGCGCGCAGCGAACAAGCCAACTGTGTTTGACTTCTGCACTCAGGAAGGAAATAGAACGATGACGGACCACGCTTCTCTCGAATCCGACGATCTCGCAGCGCTGCCCGATTCGGCACGCCGCGTCGCGCTGTTGTTGCGCGAACGCGGTCACGCGGGCCGGATCGTGATGCTGCCGGAAACCGGCAAGACTTCCGCCGAGGCTGCCGCCGGCCTCGGCTGCTCGGTCGCGCAGATCGCCAAGTCGATTCTGTTTCGCCGCCGTGAAGACGACGCGCCGGTGCTGGTGGTCGCGAGCGGCGCGAACCGCGTCGATGAAAAGAAGGTCGCCGCGCAGGTCGGCGAGATCGGTCGGGCGGATGCAAAGTTCGTCCGCGAAAAAACCGGCTATGCGATCGGCGGCGTCTGCCCGATCGGCCACGCCACGGAACCGGTCACGCTGATCGATGCGGATCTGCTCGAACTCGACAGCTTGTGGGCCGCCGCCGGCCATCCGCATGCAGTGTTCAACCTGAGCGCCCAGGAACTGGTGGCGTTGACGGGCGCGCCGGTGATCGACGTGGCGCTGCGCGAAACGGCATGACGACATGACATCAGGCATCGACAACGAACACAACGACGCGGCCGTGCCGTCGCCCTGCATCAGCGTGTGCAAGATGGACGCGTCGACCGGTTGGTGCGAAGGGTGTCTGCGCACGATAGATGAAATCGCCGGCTGGTCGTCGTTCGACGACGACGCAAAGCTCGCGATCTGGGACGCGATCGAGGAACGCCACGCGGAGTTCATGGCGAGGCAAGCGCAGGTGCGGCGATGAACGCCGAGCAGCCGCTCGGACTCGAGTTCGATATCAAGCTGAAAAAAGCCGCCCATGCGAACGACACGCTGACGATCACCTGGCGCGTGCGCGATGCTTACTGGAAGCCGAGTTTGCACGGCGATCTGACGCATCTCGAAGGTACGGTCGTGAATCAACGCGGGGAAACCACGTTGATCGGCAGCTCGACGATTCTCGTGATGCCGAAACCCGAAGCGCATTTGAACGCCAACACGCGATGATCACGCTGCCTGAATCGATCCGAGTCTTCGAGCGTGGCTGGCTTTCGTCGAACAACGTGCTGCTGACCGACGACACGTGTGCCGCGCTCGTCGACACCGGTTACGCGACGCACGCGCCGCAAACGCTCACACTTGTGCAGCACGCGCTCGGCACGCGGCCGCTCGATCTGATCGTCAACACGCATCTGCATTCGGATCACTGCGGCGGCAACGCGTTATTGCAAGCGACGTGGCCGTGCCGCACCGCGATTCCCGCATCCGAGGCCGATGCAGTGCGCGACTGGGACGAAGCGCGCCTGACGTTTCGCGCCACCGGCCAAACCTGCGAGCGCTTCACCTTCACCGAGACGATCGCGCCCGGTGCGCATCTGACGCTCGGCGCGCTCGATTGGCAAGTGCTCGGCGCACCCGGCCACGATCCGCATTCGCTGATGCTGTACTGCGCGGACGAGCGCATCCTGATCAGCGCGGACGCGCTATGGGAAAACGGCTTTGGCGTGATCTTTCCCGAGCTGGAAGGTGAAAGCGGATTCGCCGAAGAACAGGCGGTGCTCGAAACCATCGCAAAGCTCGATGTGCGGCTGGTGATCCCCGGCCATGGCTCGCCGTTCACGAATGTCGAACAGGCGCTTGAACGGGCGTTTTCGCGCGTCGCGTGGCTGCGCGCCGATCCCGCCCGCAATGCAAAGAATGCGCTGAAGGTGCTGATCGTGTTCAAGCTGCTCGAAGTACGCGCGATGCGCTTCGACACGGTGCTGCAGATGCTCGGCGACGCCGCCGCGATGCGCGCCGCCGCGTCGATGCTCAAGCCGCGCGGCGAATGGTCCACGCTGGTGCAGACGATTGTCGAGGAACTGGCCGGCAAGAATGGGCCGCTGGAAATCGATGGTGAGCGCATCGTCGCGCGCCAGGCCTGACGCGCTGTCCGCGCACGAAACGGAAACCCGCAAAAACCGTCGCCACAAAAAGAAAAGCCGCTCGGCCATTGAGGCGAGCGGCGGAAATTCTGTCGGACGTGATCAGCGTCAGGACGAATGATACGCGCGCCGGTTTTTCGATCGCATCAGTGATTTCCCTACAGAAGCTTGACGCCCTCTTTTAAACCCGCATACACACGACGCTACGAAGCCTCGTAGTGACGCGAGTCAAGGCTGATTAGTCCGTCCATATGAACAATTTGATTGCCCATTGATCCGGAATCCGTATCATTGCCGACCGCTGTTTCGGCCCGGCCACGATCAGGCCGAAGCAATCAGGTCGAAGACAGGCGCTTCTGCGGCACGATCCGCCAGCCGAGATTAACGCCGGCCGCCGCCAGCAGGATCAGCACCGCGCCGAGCACCTGAATCCACGCGAGCGTCTGCCCGAACGCGACGCGATCCACGATGATGGCGACCACCGGATAGATGAACGACAACGCGCCGGTCATCGAGGTCGGCAGCTTCTGAATCGCGCCGTAAAGCAGCACGTACATGATTCCCGTGTTGACGACGCCGAGTACGATCAGTTCGAGCCAATGCATGCCGGTGGTCGGCAGTGCGTCGAAGCGTACGAACGGTGCGAGCATCACGACACCGAGCGCGACCTGGATCAGCGCGATCAGATGCGGCGGCGTGCCCTTCAGCCGCTTCGTGATGATCGACGACACCGCATACATCGCCGCCGCGCCCACCGCATACGCGACGCCGACCAGATACTGTCCCGGCACCGCCAGCACCGCCGGCTCGACCTTCACGACAAACACGAGGCCGATGAACGCGACCACCAGCCACGCAACCGTCGACGCGCCGATACGCTCGCGAAACACCAGCGCACCCAGCGCGACCAGCATGAAAGGCTGCGTGTTGTAGACGGCCGTCGCCATCGAAATCGACGCGCGTGAATAGGCCGCGAACAGCAGCACCCAGTTGATAACGATCGCCGCGCCGCCGAGCAACGCGAGTGCGAGCATCTGCCACGAGAAGAGCTTACGTTTGAACAGGCCGAGCACGGCGCACACCAGTGCCAGAGTCGCGCCGCCGAAAATGCAGCGGAAGAACACCACGTTGAACGCGCTCTGCTGCGACGACACCACCAGCCAGCCGATGGTGCCGGACATCAGCATCGCCATCGTCATTTCAGCCGTGCCGCGGCGGGTTTCATTTGACGCCATGATTCGATCCTCGAATGGATTCCTGCATGAGAAGCAGTGTAATTAATCCGATCACGCGAATACATGGTTAAACTTAAGCATTGTCGCGCTGACACCTAAAAATCGAAGGCAATTATGACAAAACGCCTTACTCCTGCTCCGCTCGCAGCCCTCGACGACACCGACCGCGCGCTGCTCGCCGCGCTCGCCGAAGATGCACGCCAGCCGGTCAGCGAACTGGCGCGGCGCGTCGGCTTGTCCGCGCCGAGCACGGCCGAGCGCGTACGCCGGCTCGAAGCGCAAGGCGTGATCGAGCGCTTCACCGTGCAGATCGATCCGCGCGCGCTCGGCTTCACGCTGCAGGCGATCGTGCGCGTGAAGCCGTTGCCGGGCCAGTTGCATCTGGTGGAGGAAGTGATCCGGCGCATTCCGGAGTTTGTCGAATGCGACAAGGTGACGGGCGACGATTGCTTCATCTGCCGCCTGTACCTGCATTCGATCGAGCAGCTCGACGAGATCCTTGCGAAAGTCACCGAGCGCGCGGAGACCAGCACCGCGATCGTCAAATCGACGCCGGTCGCGCGCAGACTGCCGCCGCTCGGTTGAGCGGGAGCGCGCGGCGTTGGGCAAGAAGGGTTTACCGTTCGACCGCTTCGAAGAACGACAGCATTTCCGCCACCAGTTCGTCCGATGCCTCTTCAGGAATGTAATGCCCGCAAGACAGTGAACGGCCACTGACGTCGCGCGCGACGTGACGCCATTCTGCGAGCGCGTCGAAGCACTTCTCGATCACGCCTTTGTCGCCCCACAGCACGCGCAGCGGGCAGCCGATCTTGTGACCGCGTTCGATATCGGCGCGGTCGTGTTCGAGATCGATGCTCGCCGATGCGCGGTAGTCCTCGCACATCGCATGTACCGCGCCGGGTTGCGCGAGCGCCAGGCGATAGGCGTCGAGCGCGTCGGGTTCGAACGGCGCGAGGCCCGCGTGACGGCTGCCCATCACCGCATCGACGTAGGCGGCCGGATTCGCGCCGATCAGCGTCTCAGGCAGCGGTTCCGGCTGGATCAGGAAGAACCAATGGAAGTAATGGGTGGCGAAGGCGCGGTCGGTGGCTTCGTACATCGCGAGCGTCGGCGCGATATCCAGCAGCATCAAACGCTCGACGGCATCCGCATGATCGAGCGCCATCCGGTGCGCGACGCGCGCGCCGCGATCGTGCGCGCAAACCAGGAAACGTTCGAAGCCGAAGTGGCGCATCACGGCGACCTGATCGGCGGCCATCGCGCGCTTCGAATAGGGCGTGTGCGCGGCGTCGCTCGGCGGTTTGCCCGATGCGCCGTAGCCACGCAAATCGGTGGCGATCACGGTGAAGTGTGCGGCCAGTTGCGCGGCGCAGCGCCGCCAGATCAGATGCGACTGCGGATGACCGTGCAGCAACAGAAGCGGCGGCCCGGCTCCGCCCTTCACTCCGAAAATATCGACATCGCCCACGGCGATGCGAAAGGGCGCGAAATCTTCGAAGGCCATAGCGGGTCTCTTGTCGTTTATGAGTCAGTGCATTGTAGGAGGGCAATGTGTCGATGCGGGGTGGGATAGCCCACGCAAACATAGAACCTGAACACTCCTTCCAACTGTTCTAAACGAACGCGCCGGACGCGGTTCATCCGTTTCGCCTATAATCGAACGATCGTTCTTAAATCTGGAGCGTCATTTTGAACGCCAATGTGGCAGATGCGCGGCGACGCTGTGATGACAGCGTGACGCTAGCCCGCTTCAGCGCAGCGCGCGCCATGTGCCGTTAAACTCAATGAATCACCGGGCGTTCAACGACGCACCGGCCCGCTTATCAGGAGACTCGCACCATGGCATTGCCCGCCGTCCTGCAAAAACTCGCGCTGCCCGTCGTCGCCTCGCCGATGTTCATCGTCAGCTATCCCGAACTCGTACTGGCTCAATGTAAGGCCGGTATCGTCGGCTCGTTCCCGGCGCTCAATGCGCGCCCGGCCGAATTGCTCGACGAATGGCTGACGCAGATTCAAGGGTCGCTCGCCGAGCACAAGGCGGCCAACCCCGATGCGATCATCGGGCCGATCGCCGTGAACCAGATCGTCCATCAATCGAATTCCCGGCTCGAGCACGACGTGCGCGTGTGCGTCGAACACAAAGTGCCGATCTTCATCACCAGCCTGCGTGCGCCGGCACGCGAGATCGTCGACGCGGTGCATAGCTACGGCGGCATCGTGCTGCACGACGTGATCAATCTGCGGCATGCGCAGAAGGCACTGGAAGCGGGTGTCGACGGCTTGATCCTGGTGGCGTCGGGCGCCGGCGGCCATGCGGGCACGACCTCGCCGTTCGCGCTGGTCGGCGAAGTGCGGCGCATCTTCGACGGCCCGATCGTGCTGTCGGGCTCGATCGCCAACGGCGGCTCGATTCTCGCCGCGCAGGCGATGGGCGCGGACCTCGCGTACATGGGCACGCGCTTCATCGCGACCAAAGAGGCGCACGCAGTCGACAGCTACAAGCAGGCGATCATCAACTCCACCGCGTCGGACATCATCTATACGAATCTGTTTACCGGCGTGCACGGCAACTACATCCGCGAAAGCATCGTGAATGCGGGCCTGGACCCGGACGCGCTGCCGGAATCGGACAAGTCCGCGATGAACTTCGGCGGCGACAAGGCGAAGGCGTGGAAGGACATCTGGGGCGCGGGCCAGGGCGTCGGCTTGATGGACGACGTGCCGAGCGTCGGCGAACTGGTCGAGCGGCTGTCGAATGAATATAACGACGCGAAGGCGCGGCT
This sequence comes from Paraburkholderia sp. IMGN_8, assembly GCF_038050405.1. Classification (NCBI taxonomy): domain Bacteria; kingdom Pseudomonadati; phylum Pseudomonadota; class Betaproteobacteria; order Burkholderiales; family Burkholderiaceae; genus Paraburkholderia; species Paraburkholderia sp. IMGN_8. The sequence goes on from NZ_CP150900.1 coordinate 4,161,617, forward strand.
GGGGATTGCGCGCTAAGGTGCTTTCCCGTCCCATGAGCTGGTGACGGCGTTGCTGTGGCTCCGCGTCAAGCAGAGCCGCAGCAAGTGCAGGCTTCACATATTGCGGCGGTACTGTCCGCCCACTTCAAACAACGCGTGCGTGATTTGCCCGAGCGAGCAAACGCGCACGACGTCCATCAGCACTGCGAACACGTTCTCGTCAGCAATCACCGCGCGCTTCAGGCGTTCAAGCGCCGCAGGTGTCTCATCGCGATACCGTTCCTGGAAATCGCGCAGGCGTTTCAACTGGCTCTGCTTCTCGTCGTCGGTGGAACGGGCGAGCGCGATCGGCTGCGGCGCTTCATGCGGATGCGAACTCAAGAACGTATTCACGCCGACAATCGGATACGAGCCGTCGTGCTTGCGATGCTCGTACAGCATCGACTCGTCCTGAATGCGCCCACGCTGGTAGCCGGTTTCCATCGCGCCGAGCACGCCGCCGCGTTCGGTGAGGCGGTCGAACTCCGCCAGCACCGCTTCTTCGACCAGATCGGTCAGCTCCTCGATCACAAAGCTGCCCTGATTCGGGTTCTGGTTCTTCGCCAGCCCCCATTCACGGTTGATGATCAACTGGATCGCGACTGCGCGGCGCACCGAATCCTCGGTGGGCGTGGTGATCGCCTCGTCGAAGGCGTTGGTGTGCAGCGAGTTGCAGTTGTCGTAGATCGCGATCAGCGCCTGCAGTGTGGTGCGGATATCGTTGAAGTCGATTTCCTGCGCATGCAGGCTGCGCCCTGAGGTCTGCACGTGATACTTGAGCTTCTGGCTGCGTTCGTTCGCGCCGTAACGTTCTCGCATGGCGATAGCCCAGATGCGTCGCGCGACACGGCCGAGCACCGTGTATTCCGGGTCCATACCGTTCGAAAAGAAGAATGACAGGTTCGGCGCAAAATCGTCGATCGACATGCCGCGAGCGAGATACGCCTCGACGTACGTGAAGCCGTTCGCCAGCGTGTACGCGAGTTGCGAGATCGGGTTCGCGCCCGCTTCGGCGATGTGATAGCCCGAGATCGACACCGAATAGAAATTGCGCACGCGGTGCTCGACGAAGTACGCCTGAATATCGCCCATCACTTTCAGGCTGAACTCGGTCGAGAAGATGCAGGTGTTCTGGCCTTGGTCTTCCTTCAGGATGTCCGCCTGAACGGTGCCGCGCACGTTTTCCAGCGCGTGGCGGCGGGCGGTGGCGAGCTCTTCGCCGGTGGGCTTGCGTCCTTCCTGTTGCAGCCTTTCGTTTAGACGCGCGATCTGCTGATCGATCGCGACGTTGAAGAACATCGCGAGGATCGTCGGCGCCGGTCCGTTGATCGTCATCGAGACGGACGTTTCCGGCGCGCACAGATCGAAGCCGTCGTAGAGCGCTTTCATGTCGTCGAGGGTCGCGATGGAGACACCCGAATTGCCCACCTTGCCGTAGATGTCCGGCCGCTCGTGCGGCTCTTCGCCGTATAGCGTGACCGAATCGAACGCTGTCGAAAGACGTTTGGCCGGCATCCCTTCGGAGAGCAGTTTGAAACGCCGGTTGGTGCGGAACGGATCGCCTTCACCGGCGAACATTCGCGTCGGATCTTCGTTCTCGCGGCGGAACGGAAACACGCCCGCGGTGAACGGAAAGTGGCCGGGCAGATTGTCGAGCATCAGCCAGCGCAGGATTTCGCCGTGGTCGACAAACTTGGGCAGCGCGACTTTGCGGACCGCCGAGCCTGACAGCGTCGTGACAGTGAGCGCGGTGTGAATTTCGCGGTCGCGAATCCGGACGATGTGTTCGTCGCCGGAATAAGCCGCTACGGTTTGCGGCCATGCTTCCAGCAGCTTGCGTTCGCGCTCGCCGAGCTCGGCGGTGTGCTGGTCGATTAGCTTGTCCAGTTGGGTCTGGGGTTGGTTCGCTGCTTCTGCATCTGCATCTGCGTTGGCGTTGGCGTTGGTGTTCGCTTCGCCGAGCATCCGGCGCGCTTCGGTGAGCTGCCAGCGTTCGCGCGCCACGCGCGCTTGCACGTCGGCTCGATTGCGATAGGCGTGAACTGTCTGCGCAACATCCGCCAGATAGCGCACGCGCGCCGGCGGCACGATCGCGTTGCGTCCACTCGAAAAGCGTACGTCTTCGAGCGTCGGCAGATGGCCGCCGCCGACGCGCAAACCATGCGCACGTAATGCCTCGGCAACGTGCTGATACAACGCGGTCACGCCGTCGTCGTTAAAGCGCGAGGCGATGGTGCCGAACACCGGCATCGCGTCCGGCGCCTTTGCGAAGTCGCCGCGATTGCGCTGCACCTGCTTCGCGACGTCGCGCAACGCATCCGGCGCGCCTTTGCGATCGAACTTGTTGATCGCAACAAAGTTGGCGAAGTCGAGCATGTCGATCTTTTCCAACTGGCTCGCCGCGCCGAACTCCGGCGTCATCACGTACAGCGATTCGTCGACGAACGGCACGATCGCCGCGTTGCCCTGGCCGATCCCGGACGTCTCGACGATGATCAGGTCGAAGCCCGCCGCTTTGCATAACATCAGCGCGTCGGGCAGCGCATCGGAGATTTCGCTCGACGCTTCGCGCGTCGCCATCGAGCGCATGAACACGCGCGGGCCGCCGCCCCAATCGCCGATTGCGTTCATGCGGATGCGGTCGCCGAGCAACGCGCCGCCGGACTTGCGGCGCGACGGGTCGATCGCGAGTACGGCTATGGTGAGGGCATCGCCGTAGTCGAGACGGAAACGGCGAATCAGTTCGTCGGTCAGCGAGGATTTGCCGGCGCCGCCGGTGCCGGTCACGCCGAGTATCGGGACCTCGACCGACTCCGCGAGATACGCCAGCGCTTCCTGGTCGGCCGAGTTGATGCGGCCGGCTTCGAACGCGCTGATCAGTTGCGCGAGGCGGCGGAATGTGAACGACGCGGGGTCCGGGTTTTCGACGGCGTGGATGGTCTGGTCGGCGTGGGCCGCCCCGCCCGTTTTGTGTGCTTTGGCGGAAGGATCACGCACGCTGGCTTGGTCGCCGGCACGCGTCTCGACGCGTCGATCGAAGCGCGGCAGGCCACACGCCGACAGATCGGCCACCCATTCGCTTACCGTGCTCTGCCGCGTGGCTGCGCCATGGCGCGCGGCTTGGGCACAGCGCGCGATCATGTCGTCGATCATGCCTTGCAGGCCGAGCCGCTGGCCGTCGTGCGGCGAATAGATCTTCTCGACGCCGTAATGTTCGAGCTCGGCGATTTCGTCGGGGACGATCACACCGCCGCCGCCGCCGAACACCTTGATACGCTCGCCGCCGCGCGCGCGCAGCAGGTCGACGAGATAGCGGAAGTATTCGTTATGGCCGCCCTGGTAGCTGGACACGGCGACGCCGTCGGCGTCTTCCTGCAGCGCGGCGGTGGCGACTTCATCGACCGAGCGGTTGTGGCCGAGGTGGATCACCTCGACGCCGCTCGCTTGCAGGATGCGCCGCATGATGTTGATCGACGCGTCGTGGCCGTCGAACAGGGCGGCCGCTGTGACGAAACGCAGGCGCCGGCCCGCGGGCAGCTTGTGGCTGTCGGCGCGCTGCGGCGTGGACAGATCGGTCATGTCTCCCCCAGATCGTTACGCGTATGGCTGCTGGCAACCAGTATAGCGAAACGGCTTGCAGCGCCTCGGCTGCCCCGGCAGGCCTAGCGCACCGCCAGTGCCTTGATCTGCTCGAGCGACGGCCACAGCGCTTCGTTCGCGAAACGCCCGGCAAGGAAATCGACAAACGAGCGCACCTTGGCCGACAGATGCCGGCGGCTCGCGTACACCACATGGATCGGCAACTCGCGCGGCGGCACTTCGTCGACCAGCAGCGGCACAAGGCGCCCCGCTGCCAGATCGTCGCCGATCACCTCGGTGCCGAGCAGCGCGATACCCGCGCCTTGCAGCACGATCACGCGTTGCGCCTCCAGGTGGTTGACGATCAGGTTGCCTGACAGGCGCACCCGAGACGTGGCGTCGCCGGTCGCGATTTCGAGGGCCGATACGCCCGCGTATTGCAGATAGTTGTGGCGCGCGAGGTCGGCGACGGTCTTCGGCGTGCCGTGCCGGCGCAGATAAGCGGGCGATGCGCACAGCACCAGGTGGGCCGTCGCAATCTGCCGGGCGATCAGCGACGACGATTTGAGGCCGCTCGGCGAGGCCCGGATCGCGACGTCGAAGCCTTCGTCGATCAGTTCGACCACGCGGTCGGACAGCGTAATGTCGACGGTGACCTGCGGATGCTGCGCGGCGTAGTCGGCCACCGCGGCCATCACGTGGCTCAAGCCGAACGCCGACAACGACGACACCCGCAAGCGCCCTTGCGGCACGACGCTCGCCGCGCCGACCGCCTGCTCGGCTTCTTCAAGTTCGGTCAGCACCTGGGAGAGTCGCTCGTAATATTCGCGGCCCGCCTCGGTAGGCGCGACGCGTCGCGTGGTGCGGTTCAGCAAACGCGCGCCGAGTTGCTGTTCGAGGTGCATCACGTGCTTGCTCGCCATCGCCGCCGACATCTCCATCCGGTCGGCCGCACCGACAAAACTGCCGACTTCGACCACATGCCGGAACACTTTCATGCTGACGAGGGTATCCATCTCAATCGCTCGCTTCAGGAATCAATCGACGTCATTTTGCCGGGTTTATCAAAGGTTGGTCGGCAAATCGGCATATGAAGCGCCCCAGAAGCAATAAACCCCGCCTTCCTGACGGAAGGCGGGGTTTTGCGAATACGCATCAAGCGTGGAACCGTACTTAGAACTTCGCGCGCATCCCAACGCCGTACGTGTTGCCGCTCGACTGGTTGCTGATCTTGTCGTACATATAAGCCGCGTAGAGGTCCGTGCGCTTGGACAGCGGATAGTCGTAGCCGATTGCTGCCGTCTGACGGGTCTGGTCGAAACCGCCGCCGTCGCGCGAATACGCGTACGACGCCATCACCGTGCCCGGGCCAGCCGGCACAGACACGCCGCCTTGAGCCGTGTTCACGTGCCAGCTCGTGATGGTCTGGTCGTTATACGTGTACATGTACTGGCCGAAGAACTTCACATACTTCATGTCGTACGACATGCCGACCTGCGCAACGCTCTGGCTCTTCAGGCCGGCAATGCCCGACGCACCAGCGCTGCCGAGGTCGCCCGGGGCGTTGTTGAAGTTCACGTACTGATACACCGCGGTCGCCGCGAACGGGCCGTGGAAGTACAGCACCTGGCCGCTCCACTTCTTCGAGCCGTTCTGGCCCGCCGTGTTGCCGAGTGCATACATCGCCGTCGCGGAGAGGCCGTTGAAGTTCGGCGACGAGTACGACACCGCGTTATTCCAGCCCGAATCGCCCGTCACGCCCTGATCGGTCGAGTAGGTCGGGAACGTGCCAAGGCCGAGGTACACGTGGTACACCATCGGCGAGAACACGTAAGAGTCGATGAACGGGTTGAACAGGATCGTCGACACGAACAGCGGCGTCGTCAGACGGCCGGCGGTCACCGTGCCGTACGGCGATTCGATACCGACGTACGCGTTACGCGAGAACATCGTGTCGCCGGTGAAGCGGCCGAACGCGCCGTTCTGTGCACGGAAGAAGCCTTCCAGCGTGAAGATGGCCTTGTAGCCGCCGCCCAGATCCTCTGCCCCCTTCAAGCCCCAGTAGGACGTGGACATCCCGCCGCCGGACACCTGCACTGCAGTCTTGCCGCCCGGGAATTTCTGCGCGCCGACCCATTCGTCGACCTGGCCGTAGAGTTGTACGCTCGATTGCGCAAAAGCCGACGATGCACTGGCCAGCAGGGCGGCACACGCGGTTGCCTTGAGGGTGGTCTTCAGCGCGCGGCTGATGCTTGTTTTCATGGATTCTCCTGTCTTTGTCGAAAAGGGTGAGGCTGTGCGAAAGGGGTAGCTCGCGCGAACCATTGTTGTTGTCCGTTCGATCGTCGAGCCAATCTGGGCGGGACCATCTTTGCGGACCATTTTTATGGACAAAAATATCTCTGGTTATTGCGGGTATAGCGATCTGATTAGTTTTGTCACTTATCGGCCTGATAACGCCTTGGCCGCACACGTCATAACCGCTTCGCCGCATGCCGCACGGCGCACCGCAAAGCGATGCTGACATTGCGCCCGACCGGCTGATAACGGCCGAGATGTCATGCGGATGACGCGCCGCTGCAGAAACGATCAAATTTGACGACGGGAGACCCTTTATCGCCGAGCGTTTTCAAAAAAGTGTGGCGTCTACACGTCACCTTGACAGAGGCTTTTTGGACGGCGGCAGAGCGGAAAGACGCGGCAAATCGGTTTGAAAGCCGGAATATTTGATCTGAAGGAAAGTGGCAGCGGATTTCAGCCGCGATTTGGAGCGAGGTTTATCCGCGCCAGGTTAATGCGGCGAGGATGACTGCAGAGGGGTAACAGAAGCGGTTGCGCTGACGGGCGCTTCAAAGCACTAACCGGCGACGACCGCGTTTTCGGCGCGGTGCCTAATTACGGTAAGGAGAGCCTTCTGGCTGACGCGGATAATCCGCTTGACGCGGCATTGCGCGCGACGAGCCGCGCTCTTCGTTGTAGCGGGCGACATCGGCACGTATCGAGCCGGCGCGAACCGGCGCATTGGGCGGCGGACGCGGCACTGGGCGCGATTCGGCGCTGACTGGGGTAATTGCACCGGCGTACTGGATGCCGCCGCGATGATCACCGCGATGATCGCCGGGATATCCGGCGGGTCCGGCTACACGAGGCATTGCCGTGTTGTAGCCGCCAAAGCCGTTAGCGTAGTTACCGCCATTGAGATTCGCGCCGCCGTGCGGCAAGCGCGCGTGGCGCTCGGCCAGATTGTTGCGGGACACGCTGACTTTGGTGGCGCCATAATAACGGCCCGCGTTGCGAGCATCGCCGCGCGTTGCGTGGTCCACAGCAGCGCGCGAGTAACCGCTGCCGCCACCGTGCGACGTGCCCGGCATTTTTGCATAGACGAACGAGCACAGCGCGGCGATAACCGCACCCAACACCCAGAGCCTCGTTCTCGACAACCCGTCCACCAGTGACTCACCTGCCCGAAGACTTGCCTGAAGCCCATCGTTCGAGCTGCGACGGGCTTGTTCTGGGACCGGCTCGAGCGTCGCGGATCTGTCGCGGCGCGGGGCATCCCGATGGCCTTTGAGCAGTAATTTATGGGCATGGCTAAAGGGTGTCGAGCCAAAAAGTGTTAGGCCTCCACCGCTGTTGTAACACCTTGTTACTGCGACGTTTTTCCGCGACAGTGCCCTTGCACGTAAGCGCGGAAACAGCTTGCTGGAGCGGCTTTAACGAGACATCGGGAGCGTCTTGACGCATGACGAATGGCGGCGCCATTTCCCACCGGATTGTCAAAACGGCAGTGGACCAATCACGCGCCGTCGCCAATACTGAGACGGAGCAGCGGGCAGTGCTTCAATGCTCCACACAGCGCTTTGATGCGTGATGCTCATTAATCGATTCGGTAAATGAATTTGCATTTTCAATCGCTTTTCAACAACAATAGTCGTTTCCCATAGCCTGCGACGCAGCCTTCGTGCGCGCGTCCTTTGCTCTTTCCGCATCACCGAATCGAGATTTCGACAATGGCTCGCCCGAAACTGCTTCCCGACAATTTCACCTTGTGCCTCGTGGGCACCGTGATCCTTGCCAGCCTGCTGCCGGTGCACGGGCAGGCCGCCGTCGGCTTCAACTGGGTGACGAACGTTGCGGTCGGCCTGCTGTTTTTCCTGCACGGCGCCAAACTGTCACGCGAAGCGATCATTGCGGGTGCGACGCACTGGCGGCTGCATCTTGTAGTGCTGCTCAGCACGTTCGCGTTGTTTCCGCTGCTCGGCCTCACGCTTAAACCGCTCCTTTCTCCACTTGTCACGCCGGCGCTCTATGCGGGGATCCTCTTCCTCTGCACGCTGCCGTCGACGGTTCAGTCGTCCATCGCGTTCACGTCCATTGCTAAAGGCAATGTGCCGGCCGCCGTCTGCAGCGCGTCGGCGTCGAGCCTGCTGGGCATCTTCGTCACCCCCGCACTCGTCAGCCTCGTCGTTACCAATCAGGCGACGGGCGGCAGCTCGCCGTGGCATACGGTGGGCAACATCGTGCTGCAACTGCTGGTGCCGTTCGTGGCCGGCCAGTTGTTGCGCCCGTTGATCGGCAAGTGGATCGAGCACAATCGCGGCGTGCTGAAGTTTGTCGACCAGGGCTCGATCCTGCTGGTGGTGTACGGCGCGTTCAGCGAGGCCGTCAACGAGGGCCTGTGGCACCAGATTCCGCTGTCCGCCCTCGGTGGCTTGTTGCTCATCAACGTGGTGCTGCTCGCGCTGGCGCTGGCCGTGACGATGTTCGTCAGCAAGCGGCTCGGTTTCAACCGCGCGGATCAGATCACGATCATCTTCTGCGGTTCGAAGAAAAGCCTCGCCGCCGGCGTGCCGATGGCCAAGGTCATTTTCGCCTCGCATGCGGTGGGCGCCGTGGTCTTGCCGCTGATGCTGTTCCACCAGATCCAACTGATGGTGTGCGCCGCGCTCGCGCAGCGCTGGGGGGCCCGCGACACCAGCGGCGAAACCCGCGCCGCCTCGCGCGAGCGGCCCGCCGCCGCCGTTGCCCGCCGTTGAATATGCACGCAATGCAAACAGGACATTCATTAGCGCCCTCCCTGAGCGTTATTTGAAGAAAGCCGCCTCGTGCGGCTTTTTTTTGTTATTTCACGCGGAAACGCCGCCGGTGTCGCCTCAGCCGGATGGCATAGGCGGATTCCTGGCGGGCACAACGTCACAGGAACACGTGACGCACCATTTCAGTGCAACGATTCATCAAAAGTTCATTTAATCTCAAGCAATGTGGGCCGATAAACCGAGGGTCGATCGCTACGCCTGACTGCCATGCAACTTCGCTCGCCCTCCCGATCCGCTGCGCCGCGCGTCGAGGAATTGATTGCCAGGCGCGAGCTGTCCGCTGTGTTCCAGCCGATCATCGATTTCGACAACCGCGCGATCCTCGGCTACGAGGGCCTGATCCGCGGACCGGCCGGCACGTCCCTCGAAACGCCGTTCGCGCTGTTTTCGCAGGCGCTGGCCGAGGGCTGCGCGATCGAACTCGAACGCGCGGCCGCGCGCACCTGCATCAGAGCGTTCATGCAGTTGGAGTGCGAAGGCAAGCTGTTCCTCAATTTCAGCGCGGACGCGATCCGCCAGCTGGCCGATGCGCACGACGGCTCGCTGGCGCTGCTGCGCCATTGCGGCGTCGATCCGCAACGGATCGTGATCGAGCTGACCGAGCAAAGCTCGATTCCGGACGTCGGCAGCTTCTTGCCGGTCATTACGGCGCTGCGCACGGCCGGCGCGCAATTCGCACTCGACGATTACGGCACCGCGAACGCCAGCATGAATCTGTGGGTACGGCTGCAACCGGACGTCGTGAAGATCGACCGTTTCTTCATCCACGACATCGCCTGCGATCCGCTCAAGTTCGAAGCTGTGCGCGCGATGCAGTACTTCGCCAACGCGAGCGGCGCGCGGCTGGTCGCCGAGGGCATCGAGAACGAAGCGGATCTGATCGTGGTGCGCGACATGGGGATCGGCTGCGGGCAAGGCTATTTCTTCGGCCGGCCCAACGCGCAACCGGCCCGCAGTGTCACCGACGACGCCCGCGACGCGCTGAGCGCCGGTCACATCGCCGTGTTTCCCGAAACCACGCGTACGGTCAGCAGCGCGTCGCCGTCGGGCGGCATGGCGTCGGCGAAAATGCTGGTGCACGCGCCCGCGCTGCCGCGCGAGGCCACCAACAACGACGTGCTCGAACTGTTCAATCGCCTGCCCGATCTGCACGCGGTGGCGGTGGTCGAGCACGACGAACCGCTCGCGCTGATCAACCGGCGCAGCTTCATGGACCACTACGCGCTGCCGTACCACCGCGAGTTGTTCGGCAAGCGCCCGTGTCTGCTGTTTGCGAACGCGTCGCCGGTGATCATCGAGAAATCGATGACCGTCGAGCAGATGGCCCAACTCCTCGCCAGCGACGACCAACGCTATCTTGCCGACGGCTTCGTCATCACCGACAACGGCAAATACGTCGGCCTCGGCACCGGCGAGAACCTCGTGCGCGCGGTGACCGAAGTGCGCATAGAAGCCGCGCGCTACGCGAACCCGCTGACCTTTCTGCCGGGCAACATCCCGATCAGTTCGCACATCGCGCGCCTGCTCGGCAACGACGCCGGCTTCTACGCGTGCTATGTCGATCTGAACCACTTCAAGCCCTTCAACGATCAGTACGGCTACTGGCAAGGCGACGAAGTGCTGAAGTTCGCCGCCGCCGTGCTGGTCGACGTCTGCGACCCGACCCGCGACTTTCTCGGCCACGTGGGCGGCGACGATTTCCTGATCCTGTTCCAGAGCGACGACTGGAAGGAGCGTGTGCTGCGCGCGATTCACGTGTTCAACGAAGGCGCGCAGCGCTTCTACGCACCGGCCGACCGGCTGGCCGGCGGCATCCACGGGGAAGACCGGCGTGGCAATCCGACCTTCTTCGGCTTCGTGACGATGGCGATCGGCTGCGTGCACGTCGAGTCAGACGGCGGCCCGTCGTTTTATAGCAGCGAGGAGATTGCTTCCGTGGCGGCGGTGGCGAAGCGGCGCGCCAAGCACGAGACGAGCGGTTTCGTGCTGATCGATGCAAGCGAGAGCGTCGCACTGCTGCGCGGACAAACGGAGGTCGCGCACGCTGCTTTCGACTAAGCCCGCGGGCTTTGCCGAGCCGCTCAAAACAGGTGCTGTTTAGCAGCTTTTACTAAACACAATATTCATGGAAATATCCATATATACGGGTATTTCCCGGTATCGATCGCGTGTTTTCGGGGCTGTTTTAGGCGGGTTTTACTATACAATCGCCCGAACTTAAACACCGTACGGCCGCCCTCCGTTGCGGCCGCTTCATTCGATGGCCACAACCATCCGCGACGTCGCCCGGGCAGCCAGCGTGTCGATCGGCACCGTCTCACGCGCACTGAAGAACCAGCCGGGCCTCTCCGAGGCCACTCGCGTGCGCGTCGTCGAAGCCGCGCGGCAGCTCGGCTATGACGCCGCCCAGTTGCGCCCGCGCATCCGCCGCCTCACTTTCCTGCTGCATCGGCAGCACAACAACTTCGCGGTCAGCCCGTTCTTTTCGCACGTGCTGCACGGCGTCGAAGACGCGTGCCGTGAACGCGGCATCGTCCCGTCCGTACTGACTGCAGGCCCGACTGAAGACGTGATCCAGCAGATGCGCCTGCACGCGCCGGATGCGGTGGCGATCGCCGGTTTCGTCGAACCCGAAACGCTGACCATGCTGGTTGCGATGCAGCGCCCGCTCGTGCTGATCGATCTGTGGGCGCCCGGCTTGCGCTCGGTGAATCTGGAGAACGCCGCGGGCGCCACGCTCGCCATGCGCCATCTGTTCGAACAGAAACGCACGCGCGTCGCGTTCATCGGCGGGTCGCTCGCGCACTTCAGCATTGCACAGCGCGCGCTCGGTTACCGGCGCGCGTTTTTCGAAGCGGGTTTGCTGTTCGACCCGTCGCTGGAAGTGACCATCGACGCCGGCCTCGATCCCGACAGCGGCGCCGCACGCGCGATGCACCAGTTGCTCGACGCACCCGGCGCACGACCCGACGCCGTGTTTGCCTATAACGACGCCGCCGCGCTCGCCGCGCTGCGCGCGTGTCTCGCGCGCGGCCTGCGCGTGCCCGAGGACATCGCGATCATCGGTTTCGACGATATTCCCGCCGCCGCCCACGCCACGCCGCCGCTGTCGACCATTTCGGTCGACAAGGAAGCGCTCGGCCGGCGCGGCGTCGAGCTGCTGCTTGAAGACGCACCCGCCAAACTGGAAGTCCGCTTGCCCGTCCATCTCATTGCCCGTGCCAGTACTTTGGTGAAACAGCCATGATGCAATCCGATCCGCTTCACTCCGCAGCAAACGGCGCGGCCCATGCCAATGCCGTTCCCGCTGCGGTGCCGCCCGTCGACAACTTCCGCGGCCGCGATTTTCTGCTCGCGCATGTGCAGGACACGCTGCGCTTTTACGCACCGAACGTGCTCGACCCAAGCGGCGGCTTCTTCCATTTTTTCCGCGACGACGGTTCGGTCTACGACAAGACCACGCGCCATCTGGTGAGCAGTTGCCGCTACGTCTTCAACTACGCGATGGCGTATCGCCAGTTCGGCGACCCGCAGCATCTCGAGTACGCGCGTCACGGTTTGCGTTTTCTGCGCGAAGCGCACTGGGACGCCGAGCACGAAGGCTACGACTGGGAGCTCGAATGGCGCGACGGCAAGAAGCGCACGCTCGACGCGACGCGTCACTGCTACGGCCTCGCGTTCGTGCTGCTCGCGTATTCACATGCGGCGCTGGCCGGCATCGACGAAGCCAGGCCGATGATCGGCGCAACCTTCGAGTTGATGGACCACCGCTTCTGGGACGCCGCCGCGGGCCTCTACGCCGACGAAGCGACGCCCGACTGGCGCGTCAGTTCGTACCGCGGCCAGAACGCGAACATGCACACCACCGAGGCGTTGCTCGCCGCGCACGAAGCGACCGGCCACCTCGTCTATCTGGATCGGGCGGAACGGGTGGCGTCGAACATCACGCTGCGTCAGGCGAAGCTGTCGCAGGGGCTGGTGTGGGAGCACTTTCACGCGGACTGGTCGATCGACTGGCATTACAACGAAGAAGACAGCTCGAACATTTTCCGTCCGTGGGGGTTTCAGCCGGGGCATCAGACCGAGTGGGCGAAGCTGCTGCTGATTCTCGAACGATATCGTCCGCTGCCGTGGCTGCTGCCGCGCGCCATCGAGCTGTTCGACGCCGCCATGATGCACGCGTGGGACGAAGACCACGGCGGCCTCTATTACGGCTTCGGTCCGGACGGCACCGTTTGCGACCACGACAAGTATTTCTGGGTGCAGGCTGAAACGTTCGCGACTGCTGCGCTGCTCGGCAAGCGCACGGGCAACGAACGCTTCTGGGACTGGTACGACGAGATCTGGCGCTACAGCTGGGCGCATTTCGTCGATCACAAGTATGGCGCGTGGTATCGCATCCTCACCTGCGATAACCGCAAGTACAGCGACGAAAAGAGTCCTGCCGGCAAGACCGACTATCACACAATGGGCGCATGCTACGAAGTGCTGGCGCATGCGCTGCCTTCCGGCGAGGCTGAGACGCCTGAATCCGCGGAGTGAACAAAATGAGCGCGAACACCGAATTTCCCTTCTTCGTTTCTGCCGGCGACATCCTCACCGATCTCGTGCGGACTGGCGCATCGCAATGGCTGTCGCGTCCTGGCGGCGCCGGCTGGAATGTCGCGCGTTGCGTGGCGCGGCTTGGTTTACCGACTGCGTGCGCCGGTTCACTGGGCGTCGACAACTTCTCCGACGACCTCTGGAACGCGAGCGTCGCCGCGGGCCTCGACATGCGCTTCATGCAGCGCGTGGAGCGCCCTCCTTTGCTGGCGATCGTTCACCAGACGCATCCGCCTGCGTATTTCTTCATGGGCGAGAACGGCGCCGATCTCGCGTTCGATCCGGCGCGCTTGCCGGCTGGCTGGATGGAGCAGGTGAAGTGGGCGCATTTTGGTTGCATTAGCCTTGTGCGGCAGCCGCTGGGCGACACGCTTGCCGGGCTGGCGGCTGAGTTGCGCTCGCGCGGTGTGAAGATCAGTTTTGATCCGAACTATCGGAACCTGATGGAGCATGGGTATGAGCCGACTTTGCGGAAGATGGCTGCGCTGGCTGATTTGATCAAGGTGTCGGATGAGGATTTGCGATTGCTGTTCAAGTCCGCCGATGAGGCGGGCGCGTTGGCGCAATTGCGGGAGATGAATCCTTCTGCCACGGTGCTCGTGACGCGTGGGTCGGAGACGGCAATGTTGATCGATGGCGCCAAGGTGGTTGAGGCTCGGCCGCCTCGGGTTGAGGTTGTCGATACTGTTGGGGCTGGGGATGCTTCTATTGGCGGTTTGCTGTTTAGCTTGATGACTGCTCCGCAGAGGTCCTGGTCAGAGCATCTGGCTTTTTCTTTGGCCGCTGGCGCGGCGGCGTGTAGGCATGCTGGGGCGCATGCGCCTTCTTTAGATGAGGTTGTAGCTCTGTTGTAGTTGTTTTTTTGCCTTTGGCGGCGGCATTGTTGGTGTGCCTATGGCGTTGGCCTTTCCTTGTTTTGTTAGTGGTCTATTAGCGTCGCCCCTGTGCGGGGCAGGCACTTACTTTCTTTGCCGCCGCAAAGAAAGTAAGCAAAGAAAGCGGCTTCACACCGCTAATTCTTAAGCGGGTCCCCTGGCTTGGAGGAGGCAGTGGAGCATCTGGAATCGGTGCCCTCGCGCACTCCGCGCTGGTGACAAGGCAGTCATTCTTCCGGCGGCGCTGCGCGCGCCGCAGCGGTACTTCATCAAACCACCGGGCGTTTTGGCGCAGCGGTACTTCATCAAGCCGCCTGGCGGTTTGGGCGCCTGCGCCTGGTTCGGCGCGGTGGCTCGCACTCCCTTCCCCAATGCCTCGCCTAGGCGCTAGTGTTTCGCCCTCGCGTTCCCCATATCCGGCGAAGGCGATAGCGTCTCGCTCGCGGTGGCGGCCCGTACTCGCACACCTCGGCGCCGCGCCGAGGCGAAGCCGATGGCACCCACCGCGCACAAGCGAAGCCCCTGGTTTCCCTTGCAGACCGTTTCGACGAGCACGCAGTGCGAGGCGGGAAGGATGACACCGGAGGCGCAAATCCGCGATCGGTTTTGAGAAGTACCGCCACGGCGCGCGCAGCGCCGCCGGAAGAATGACTGCCTTGTCACCAGCGCGGAGTGTGCGAGAACACTGATTCCAGATGCTCCACTACCCCCTCCAAGCCAGGAGACCCGCTTAAGAGTTAGCGGTGTGAAGCCGCTTTCTTTGCTTACTTTCTTTGCGGCGGCAAAGAAAGTAAGTGCCCGCCCCGCACAGGGGCGACGCTAATAGACCACTAAGAAAACAAGGAAAGGCCAACGCCGTAGGCACACAGAAGAATGCCGCCGCGAAGGCAAAAGCCAAAAGGCAAAAACCAAAACCACGTGCTACGATGAACTTTAACCCCCTGGAAGGAGAGCCCCCAATGGAAGACATCACCTACACCAAGGGCATCTACACAGCCACCGCCTCGGTACGAGAACTAAAAAGAGACGAATTCCAGGGCGTGGTAGCCCTCTCGCGCGACGAAGGCGACGAAACCGCCGACCCAGAAACCACGGTCTACCAAGTCGAAGCCACGTCATTAACGCCAGAAGAAGCACTCGAGGAAGCCAAAGCCCTCGCCCACCGAATCCTCGGTGAAATCGAACTTTAGGCATCACGGCGCCGTGCCGATCACACTGCGCCATCCCTGAACCAACCGGCCGGAGGCGATCATGGATGAACAGCTCTTCCTCCACGGCGTCTACTCGATTCATGTCCGCCCACTCGAACTGGACGGCGCACGCTGGGACGCGGAATACGAAATCCGTCATCGTGAAAAAGCCGTCAAGTCGTGGACGACCGTCGGCGACGATGACGGCTACGCGGACGAAGCCGAAGCAATCGCCGCAGCGCATCAACAAGCCGTCGACGATATAGAACACGGCGCCGGTGTTCCAAAGCCACGCGCATTTCCATAGACATGGAAGAGCCGGAGCAAGCGCGCCGATCACGCCCCACAGTAAGCAAGCGCACCAGC
Source organism: Paraburkholderia sp. IMGN_8 (assembly GCF_038050405.1). NCBI lineage: Bacteria > Pseudomonadati > Pseudomonadota > Betaproteobacteria > Burkholderiales > Burkholderiaceae > Paraburkholderia > Paraburkholderia sp. IMGN_8. Next base: position 4,177,343 of record NZ_CP150900.1, read on the forward strand.
CGGACAAGCATCCCAGCGCTCGCCAGAATCGCCGTAGAGGCGCCGCTTTCACCATCCGCGCAGCACCCTCGAAAATCACCTTCCGTGCACCGATCGTCGTGCTACGCTTTGCGCGTTTTCCTCTCCCCGAGCACGTGATGGCTACCGAACCGTCAGACCGCTTTCCCGGCATCGGCGACGCCGAAGCACGCGCGCAACGACGTCGCGCGCGCGGCAGCCGCGAGATGCGCCTGGACGATCGCGTGGTCGTCGCGCACGGTATGCCGACGCCGCTCTGGCAGGATCTCTATCACCGCGCACTAGTGGTCCGCTGGCCGACGTTTTTCGTGTCGCTCGCTGTGCTGTTTCTGCTGCTCAACACGGTGTTCGCCACGCTCTACATGCTCGGCGCGGCGTCGATCGCCAATCAGTTTCCGGCAGGTTTCGGCGGCGCATTCTTCTTCAGCGTCGAAACGCTCGCCACAGTCGGCTACGGCGACATGCATCCGCAAACCGTCTACGCACACTGGATCGCGACGCTGGAAATCTTTGTCGGCATGTCCAGCATCGCGTTGGCGACAGGGCTGATCTTCGCGCGTTTTTCGCGCCCGCATGCAAAGATCATGTTTGCCCGCTACGCGATCGTGCGGCCGCTAGAAGGCCGCATGACGCTGATGGTGCGCGCCGCCAACGCCCGTCAGAACGTCATCGCCGAAGCACGCGCAAGGCTGCGCATCATGCGGCAGGAAACGACCGTCGAAGGCTATACGCTGCGCAAGCTCTATGACCTGACCCTGGTGCGCGATCAGCATCCCGTGTTCAAACTGGGCTGGAGCCTGATGCACGTCATCGACGAAAGCAGCCCGTTGTTCGGTGAAACCGCCGAAACACTCAAGGGCCGCGACACGTCCCTGTTGCTCACGCTCGAAGGGGTCGACGAATCGACTTCCCAGACCATGCAGGCACGCCACCTGTGGACTTGCGATCAGATCTACTGGCATTACCGCTTCGTAGACATCATGCGCGAGGAAGACGGCGTGAGTCACATCGATTACTCGCATTTCAACGAGATCGTGCCACTCGACTCGGCGCCCGTCGCGGTCATGGAGAAGGCGCCGGCGCCATAAACCTCGCAGCCAGTTCGACAGCGAGAATCGTATGGTCATGAGGGCCACCAGGCGCTTGTGCCTAGGCTACTTTTTCCTGAACACCACGCACCAGGGCATACCCGAATCCACCCGATGCGTGGCAAATCCATCTCAAAACTTCATTAAATCGCGCGGACCTTCGCGCCTATTCGCTGTTCGCCGATCAAACTAGCAAAAATCCACTCTAATCGGCGCTAAAAAATAGAGTCTCTTTCGCTGCGTCACTTTTGTGGTCCCCACCACGCGCGCGGATGCAAAACAGCAACCATCTTGCATGGGATCGGAGTAAGTGCTTTGCATGGGACCAAAGTAAGCGCTAAAGCGCTAACTCTGGTCAACAGCTAAAGCGCTAACTCCGATCGACAACGGAGACTCACCCATGACCGCTCGCCTGCCCGTCGACGGCACGCCCGCTCTCGCCGACTACAAGCTGTCCGATAACCTTACCGCGACGCGCGGCCGCATCTTCCTCACCGGCACGCAGGCGCTGGTGCGCCTCACGTTGATGCAGCGCGCGGCCGACAAGGCGCGCGGCATGAACACCGCCGGTTTCATCAGCGGCTATCGCGGTTCGCCGCTCGGTATGGTCGACCAGCAGTTGTGGAAGGCGAGCAAACTGCTCACGGCGAGCGATATCCGCTTTCTGCCGGCGATCAACGAAGAACTCGGCGGCACCGCGGTGCTCGGCACGCAGCGCGTGGAGTCGGACCCGGAGCGCACCGTCGAAGGCGTGTTCGCGATGTGGTACGGCAAGGGCCCAGGCGTGGATCGCGCGGGCGATGCGCTGAAGCACGGCAACGCGTACGGCTCGTCGCCGCACGGCGGCGTGCTGGTGGTGGCGGGCGACGACCACGGCTGCGTGTCGTCGTCGATGCCGCATCAGAGCGACTTCGCGTTGATGGCCTGGCACATGCCGATCGTGAATCCGTCGAACATCGCCGACATGCTCGAATTCGGACTGTACGGCTGGGCGCTGTCGCGCTTCTCGGGCGCGTGGGTCGGCTACAAGGCGATCTCCGAAACGGTCGAATCCGGCTCGACCGTGGACCTCGACGCGCTGCAGACCGAATGGACGATTCCACAGGATTTCGAAGCACCCGCCGGCGGCCTGCACAACCGCTGGCCCGATCTGCCGAGCCTGACGATCGAATCGCGGATGCACGCGAAGCTCGACGCGGTGCGCCATTTCGCGCGTACCAACAGCATCGACAAATGGATCGCGCCGAGTCCGCACGCGAACGTCGGTATCGTGACGTGCGGGAAGGCCCATCTGGATCTGATGGAAACGCTGCGCCGGCTCGACTTGACGGTCGCGGATCTGGAAGCGGCCGGCGTACGGATCTACAAGGTCGGCTTGTCGTTTCCTTTGGAAATGACGCGCATCGACGCATTCGTTTCAGGCCTGTCCGAAGTGCTGGTGATCGAGGAGAAAGGCCCGGTCATCGAGCAGCAGATCAAAGACTATCTGTACAACCGCACTCAAGGCGCGCGTCCGATCGTGATCGGCAAGAACGCTGAAGACGGCGCCATGCTGCTGTCGTCGCTCGGTGAATTGCGGCCGTCGCGCATTCTGCCGGTATTCGCGAACTGGCTCGCGAAGCACAAGCCGGCGCTCGATCGCCGCGAACGCGTGGTCGATCTGGTGGCGCCGCAAATCCTCTCGAACGCCGCGGATGGCGTGAAGCGCACGCCGTATTTCTGTTCGGGCTGTCCGCACAACACCTCGACCAAGGTGCCCGAAGGTTCGATCGCGCAAGCGGGGATCGGCTGTCACTTCATGGCATCGTGGATGGAGCGCGACACCACCGGGTTGATCCAGATGGGCGGCGAAGGCGTCGACTGGGCCTCGCATTCGATGTTCACGAAAACGCGTCACGTGTTCCAGAATCTCGGCGACGGCACCTACTTTCACTCCGGCATTCTCGCGATCCGCCAGGCGGTGGCCGCGAAAGCCACCATTACGTACAAGATTCTCTATAACGACGCGGTCGCGATGACGGGCGGCCAACCGGTCGACGGCAGCATCTCGGTGCCGCAGATCGCGCGCCAGGTGGAAGCCGAAGGTGTGTCGCGCTTCGTCGTGGTCAGCGACGAACCCGAGAAATACGACGGTCATCACGATCTGTTTCCGAAGGGCACGACGTTCCACCATCGCAGCGAAATGGACACCGTGCAGCGCGAACTGCGCGATACCGACGGCGTCACCGTGCTGATCTACGACCAGACCTGTGCGGCGGAAAAACGGCGTCGCCGGAAAAAAGGCGAGTTTCCCGATCCGGACAAGCGCCTGTTCATCAACGAAGAAGTCTGCGAAGGCTGCGGCGATTGCGGCGTGCAGTCGAATTGTCTGTCGGTCGAGCCGGTGGAGACCGCGCTGGGCCGCAAGCGTCGCATCGATCAATCGTCGTGCAACAAAGACTATTCATGCGTGAACGGTTTCTGCCCGAGCTTCGTCACCGTCGAAGGCGGCAAGCTCAAGAAAGCCGCGGGCGCCGCGTTCGATCCTCAAGCGCTTGCTGCACACGTCGACGCATTGCCGATTCCCGCAACGCATCTCGACGCCGCGCCTTACGACATCCTCGTGACCGGTGTCGGCGGCACCGGCGTCGTGACGGTCGGCGCATTGATCAGCATGGCCGCCCATCTGGAAGGCAAGAGCGCGTCGGTGCTCGACTTCATGGGCTTCGCGCAAAAGGGCGGCTCGGTGTTGTCGTTCGTGCGCTTCGCCGCGCGCGACGAGTGGCTCAACCAGGTCCGCATCGACACGCAACAGGCCGATTTGCTGCTCGCCTGCGATATGGTGGTGGGCGCGAGCGCCGATGCGCTGCAAACGGTACGTCATGGCCGCACGCGCATCGTCGTCAACACGCACGCCATTCCGAACGCGACCTTTGTGCAGAACCCGGACGCGACGCTTCACGCGGACGCATTGCTCGACAAGATGCGTCACGCGGCGGGTCCGGAACGCATGTCCACTTGCGATGCGCAAGCGCTCGCCACGCGCTTTCTCGGCGACACCATCGGCGCGAACATTCTGATGCTCGGTTATGCCTGGCAACTCGGTTTGGTGCCCGTATCGTTCGCCGCGATGATGCGCGCGATCGAGTTGAACAACGTCGCGGTGCAGATGAACCAACTGGCGTTTTCGATCGGCCGTCTGGCTGCCGAAGATCCGGCTGCGCTCGAATCGCTGTGGCAAGCGCGGCACCTGGCGAAGCAGGCGGTGCGCGTCGATACGCTCGACGAACTGATCGCGCATCGCGAGGCACGTCTTCAAACGTACGGCGGCGCGCGCTATGTGAAGCGTTATCGCGCGCTGGTCGACGCGGCGCGGCGTGCGGAAGGTACGGTGGATGCGAAGAGCGAACGCATCACGCGCGCCGTGGCGACGACGTTCTATCGCCTGCTCGCAGTAAAGGACGAATACGAAGTGGCGCGTCTGCATACGGACAGCGCGTTCCGCGAAGCGCTCGAAGCACAATTCGAAGGGGTTGCCGGCAAGGACTTCGGCATCAATTTCAACCTCGCGCCGCCAACGCTCGCGCGCCCGAAGCCCGGTGTCAATCCGACCAAGAAGACCTTCGGTCAATGGATGTGGCCGGTGCTCGGCATGCTGGCGAAATGGCGCGGTCTGCGCGGCACGATGCTCGATCCGTTCGGCCACACGCTCGAGCGCAAGATGGAGCGCGAACTCGCCGACAACTACGAAACGACGCTGCAACGCGCTTTCGCGAAGCTCAATGCAAACAATGCCGAAGACGTCGCGAAGCTGGCCGACCTGCATGCTCGCGTGCGCGGTTATGGTCACGTGAAGCTGGCGAATCTGGCGGGCGTGAAGCGTGGCGAGCGCGATCTGGCTGCAAGCTTGCAGATCGAAGCGGCGACGGGTGCGTCGGTGAAGAAGTCGTTGGAAGAGGTGAAGGGCGCCGGGCAGTTGCGCGGAATTCCGGTGGTCGTGGCGAAGTAATGTCGCACATGAACGAAAAATGCCGCTTCGAGGTGAATCTCGAAGCGGCATTTTTTTGCCTGATGATTTAGCTACGCACGGCGTCCAGTAGCGCTCTGACTCGCGCGACTTTTGCCGCATCGACTGGCGTGAGGCCATTGCCGCCAACGCGCACGCCGGAACCGAAGTGCACCGCCTCAACCTGGGTGGCGTGCACAAATCCGGCGACTGCGTCGACGGTCAAGCCCGCGCCCGCCAGCACCGTGCAATGCGAACCTGACGCTTGCCGCACCAGTGCTCGTATCGTTTCTTCAGCTTGCAGCACCGACGGCTTGCCACCCGAAGTCAGCACGTTCCCAATCGCGTCGAAACCGAGCAGCACGTCGAACGCTTTTTGCAGATCGCGCGTTTCATCGAACGCGCGATGGAAGGTGATCGCGAGGCCATCCGCCGCATCGATCGCGCGCGCGAGCCCGTCGCGGTCGATCTCACCGTCAGCGGTCAGCATGCCGATCACCACGCCGTTGGCGCCTGCCGCCGCAATCGCCCGCACGTCGCGCAGCATCACGGCGTAGTCATCGGCGTCGAACACGAACGAGCGGCTGTGCGGACGCACGATCACGTTCACTGGAATCCCGGCCGCCGCAACCACCGCTTCGATCAAACCGATGCTCGGCGTCAGGCCGCCCTCGCCCATCGCGGTGACGAGTTCGATGCGGTTGGCGCCGGCTTGCGCGGCAAGCCGCGCGTCGGCGACGGTGGTGGCGATGACTTCAAGTAAAACGGACATGAGAGCGGCTGAGCGTCGTTAAAAACGACATGATCTCAGAACCGCTCTTCGTCGACCCAGTCAATATCGCCGCACAGCACGCAAATCCGCTCGCCGACACGCGTCGCCACCGACAGCGTCACGCACGGCAACGCCTCATTGATCGACAGATACGGACGCGTCACATGCACGCGTTCCGGCGCATTGATCGCCGCACGGAAATACGGACGACGCAGCCAGTTCGCCCCTTGCGCGTCGGCGAGCGGCAGGAAGCGCGTTTCGTGCGCCGCTCGATCGGCGCGCAGCACGACGTTGCGGCCCGCCTGCCTGCCTTTCGCGTCGAGCAGGAAACAGCGCGCGGCATGATCGAGTGCGAGAAAATTCCAGCACACTTCCTCGAGCGGCTCGCCGGCGGCCAGCCGTTCCGCGGTGCGCTCGAACGCGCGCAAATACGGCGCGAGCCGGCTCGTGTTGCGGCGTTCGCGCGCCTCGGTCTGATCGCGGTAGCGATCGGTGAGCTCGCCGATGCATGCCGCCGCATGCGGCGCGTCGGCTGCGCCCGGATTCGGACGGCCGAAGAAAAACCCCTGCACGAAGTCGGCATCGCAAGCGAGCGCCATCTGCGCTTCGTGTTCGGTTTCGACGCCTTCGATCAGCACCAGTTTGCCCGCCTCGTGCAACAGCGCGACCAGCCCCGGCAGAATCGTCGCCATATCGGAACGGTGCGCGGCGTGCGACAGCATGATGCGGTCGAGCTTCACGATATCGGGATTCAACTGCCAGATCCGCTCGACATTCGAATGGCCCGCGCCGAAATCGTCGAGCGCGATCAGGAAGCCGCGCTCGCGGAACTGGCGCACCGCGTCGGCAAGACGTTCAAGGTCGTCCGCGCGCTGTTCGAGCACTTCGAGCACGATGCGCCGCGGCGGCAAATCGAGCCGGCGCAGATTGGCCAGCAACGCGGCGGAGTGATACGGATCGGTGAGCGCGCCGGGATGGACGTTCAGGAACAGCCACTCCCGCTCGGCGCCGAGCACCTTGAAGTTTTCCAGATGCAGCGTCTGGGCCAGCCGGTCCAATTGAAGAATGTCGCCCAGCCGCGCCGCCTCGCCGAATACGTCGAGCGGCGACACGGGCCGGTCCAGCGCGTCGTGCGCGCGCAGCAAGCCCTCGTAACCGACCGCCCGCATATGCGACAGGCTGAAAATCGGTTGAAACACGCTGGTCAATGTCAGTTCGCCGTGCTGCACGGAGAAGCGTTCGAGCCCCGAGGTCACTTCGACCTCGAAGCCATGCGGCGCGGCGGCCGTTCTTTCCTGTTGCGCAATCGTCATGCAATCCTCTCACGCGAGAGCCGGGCCGGTCCGAACGCGGAAGCGAACAACCACGGCGCCGTTTCTCAAAATGTGCGTCATCGATATTGCTTAAGCAAGCTCCGTGCGCACGCTGGCGCACATTCGAATGAAATTCGCATGAAAGATTGCACCGACAGAATGGTCCATGCGTCGGGTGTGGGCGCGGCGCGCACCGTTGCGGTGCATTGCCTTCCATAGGCGCTTGTTGCCGGGATGCACAGTGCCTTGCCCGCCGGACGATGGTGACAAGCGTTGTCGGGATAAACTTCAGCCTTACGTTTTCCTTTTACACCCTTGCTCCTCGTGACTGAACCGCGGCGACATCGTCGATGATGACAGAGGAAACGCCGTTATATCTCCAGAAATAGACCGATGGAAATTGTCTTTACCGTATTGATTCTTTTGCTTGCAGTCGCCGCTTCCGGCGTCGCGACCCGGCTGCTTCCGTTTGCGTTACCGCTGCCGCTCGTACAGATTGCGATCGGTTCGTTGCTCGCATGGCCGAGGCTCGAACTGCACGTCACCTTCGACCCGGAAATTTTCATGATGCTGTTCATTCCGCCGCTGCTGTTCGCGGACGGATGGCGCATACCCAAGCGCGAGTTGTTCATGGCGCGCCGCGCCATCCTGATGCTCGCGCTCGGGCTGGTGTTCATGACGGTGCTGGCGGTCGGCTATTTCGTGCATGCGCTGGTGCCCTCGATCTCGTTGCCGGTCGCGTTCGCGCTCGCCGCCGTGCTCTCGCCGACTGACGCGGTGGCGCTCAGCGGCATCGTCGGCAAGGGCAGGATTCCGGGGCGGCTGATGCACATCCTCGAAGGCGAAGCGTTGATGAACGACGCGTCGGGCCTTGTTGCGTTGAAGTTTGCGATTGCGGCGGCGTTGACCGGCGTATTTTCGCTGCGCGACGCGTCGATCAGCTTCGTGATTATCGCGGTGGGCGGTCTCGCGATCGGCGCGGCGGTGAGCTGGTTGTTCAGCATCGTATCGGCGCGCTTTCTGATCGTCACCGAAGAAGGCGACCCGGCGCCGGGCGTTGTGATGACGCTGCTGATTCCGTTCGCCGCGTATCTGATCGCCGAGCGCTTCGAATTGTCGGGCATTCTGGCCGCGGTTGCAGCCGGCATGATGATGAATTACGCGGGCGTTGCTCACGCCGGACCGGTGGCGTCGCGTGTTCGCGCTGCCAGCACGTGGACGATGATCGAGTTTGTCTTCAACGGCATGGTGTTCATTCTGTTGGGGCTGCAGCTTCCGCACATTCTTGGCCGGGCGTTGCTCGACGCGCACGAGACCAGCAACACGCAGGTGTGGCTGCTGATCGGCTACATCGCCGCGGTGGCCGCGGCGCTCTACGCGATGCGTTTCGTCTGGGTGTGGCTGCTGCGCTGGTTCGCGAGCCGCGGCGCGGCGAAGCACGGCATGACGAATGCGGTGCCGGGACTACGCACGGTGACCGTGACGACGGTGGCGGGCGTGCGCGGCGCGGTGACGCTGGCGGGCGTGTTGTCGTTGCCGGAAGTGTTGCCGGGAGGCACGCCGCTGCCGGGACGGGACCTGGCGATTTTCATCGCGTCGGGGGTGATTCTGACGTCGCTGTTGGTGGCGGTGGTGGCATTGCCGTTGTTGCTGCGAGGCTGGCGGAGGGGGAAGGATCCGCATGCTGCGGAGGAAACGCTGGCGAGGACGCATGCGGCGCAGGCCGCGATTCGCGCGGTTGATGCATTGCATGACGCTGAGTGTGCGGATCTTGATGAATCGGCATCGGCATATGCGGCGGATGTCACCGCCAGGGTGATGGATTTGTATCGGCGAAGGCTCGCTACGCTTGGAGATGAGCAGGAACCGCGGGAGTTGGCGCGGCGTTCCGATGCGCTTGAATTTCGGATGAAGTTGGCGGCGATGAGAGCAGAGAGGAAGGCGCTGCTTGCGCTGCGGAATACGCAGAAGATTAATGATGAGACTTTGAATAAGTTAATGAGGGAAGTGGATTTGTTCGAGACTGCGCTTACTAGTCGAAGTAGGTAAGCGTAAGTGGTTTTTTTGCCTTCGCGGCGCTTGTGTCTGTGTGCCTGCGGTGTTGGCCTTTCCTTGATTTCTTAGTGGTCTATTAGCTTCGCCCCTGTGCGGGGCAGGCACTTACTTTCTTTGCCGCCGCAAAGAAAGTAAGCAAAGAAAGCGGCTTCACACCGCTAACCCTTAAGCGGGTCCCCTGGCTTGGAGGAGGCAGTGGAGCATCTGGAATCAGTGTTCTCGCACACTCCGCCCTCGTGACAAGGCAGTCATTCTTCCGGCGGCGCTGCGCGCGCCGTGGCGGTACTTCTCAAAACCGATAGCGAATTGGCGTCTCCGGTGTCATCCTTCCCGCCTCGCACTACGTGCTCGTCGGAACGGTCTGCAAGGGAAACCAGGGGCTTAGTTTGTGCGCGGTGGGGCCATCGGCTGCACCACGGCGGTACGCCATCGAGCTATCACGGTGGAGTGAGCGCCGACAAGCATTTCGAATGCGCATGAATCTCCCCATTGCAGCGATGCGCGCATTACCGCGGCGGCAAAACGTGGCGAGCGGTTTTGTGAAGTACCGCCACGGCGCGCGCAGCGCCGCCGGAAGAATGACTGCCTTGTCACGAGGGCGGAGTGTGCGAGAACACCGATTCCAGATGCTCCACTACCTCCTCCAAGCCAGGGGACCCGCTTAAGAGTTAGCGGTGTGAAGCCGCTTTCTTTGCTTACTTTCTTTGCGGCGGCAAAGAAAGTAAGTGCCTGCCCCGCACAGGGGCGACGCTAATCGACCACTAAGAAATCAAGGAAAGGCCAACGCCGCAGGCACACAGACATAAGCGCCGCGTAGGCAAAAAAACCCTTAAACCAAAGCCCCCTTCACAGCCTTCCGCCGAAGAAGAGCATACAAAATGATCGCTCCAAAGGTAGCGGTACCGATACCACCTAACCCAAATCCACCGAGCTTCAGCGAAAAATCCCCTGCCCCAAGCACCAACGTCACCGCCGCAACAATCAAATTCCGATTATCGGAAAAATCAACCTTATTAACGACCCAAATCCTGGCGCCGGTAACGGCAATCAACCCAAACACAACAATCGACACCCCACCCAGCACCGGCCCGGGAATCGTCTGAATCACTGCCCCGAACTTCGGCGAAAAGCCCAGAACCAAAGCAATGAGTGCAGCAACAACAAACACCAGCGTCGAATAAATCTTGGTCACAGCCATCACACCGATGTTCTCGGCATAAGTCGTCACCCCCGTGCCACCCGCGGCGCCAGAAACAATCGTCGCGAGTCCGTCGCCAAGAAAAGCACGCCCCACATAACGGTCAAGGTTCTGACCGGTCATCGCACTCACCGCCTTGATATGCCCAAGATTCTCAGCAACAAGAATCACGGCGATCGGCGCGAGCAACGTCATCGCCTGCACGTTGAAAACAGGCGCGGTGAAATGCGGCATGCCGAACCACGCAGCATTCGCGACAATCGAGAAGTCAATCGGCTTACCCATGCCGAGCCCGTTCGTCACGATCGCGTAAATCACGTACGCCATCAGCAGACCAACCAGAATCAACAGGCGCTGCAACATGCCGCGCGCAAACACCGCCACCGCGCCGACACAAAGCACCGTAACCAGCGCCATCCACGAATCGAAGTTGCTGCCGCTCACGCCATGTACCGCGATCGGCGCAAGATTCAACCCGATCACGCAGACGATCGCCCCCGTCACGACCGGCGGCATCAGCGTTTCAATCCATCGGGTGCCCACCGCCGACACGATCAGCCCGATAACCGCGTACACCGCCCCGCACGCGATGATCCCGCCCAGCGCAACCGGAATGTTCATATTGGGCCCATGTCCGCCGTACCCCGTCACCGCGATCACCAGTCCGATGAACGAGAAACTCGAACCGAGATAGCTCGGCACGCGGCCACCCACCAGCACGAAGAACAGCAACGTGCCGATCCCCGACATGAAAATGCACAGATTCGGATCGAAACCCATCAGCAGCGGCGCGAGCACGGTCGAGCCGAACATCGCGACGACGTGCTGGACGCCCATCGCGAACATCTGCGGCCACGCGAGCCGCTCGTCAGTGCCGACGATCCGGCCTTCGGCGGCGTTCGGCTGGGCGCGCCAGCGGGGAAAGTAGGAATCGGCCATGGCGGGGGTTCTCCTCTGTCGGCGTTATGGTGGAGGGCGCCGGAAAACGGCGCCGTCTTTGAATTACGCGCGAGTGTACGGAGTGCCAATAGCCCTGGCAAGCGCGGCGAAAAGCACGGCAACACCCGCGCTGACAGACGCAGTGAACAGCATGTCCACCCAAATCACGGACGCAATCACCACTGCCGCGCTTCCAGCGAGAACACCGTGACGGCCGACTTCAACTGCCTTGCCTGGTCCGCCATCGACGCCGCCGCCGCCGCGGCCTGCTCGACCAGCGCGGCATTCTGTTGGGTCACGTCGTCCATCTGCGCGACCGCGCGGTTCACTTCCTCGATGCCGGTGCTTTGCTCCTGCGACGCCGACGAAATCTCGCCCATGATGTCGGTCACGCGTTTGACCGCATGTGTGACTTCGGCCATCGTCTGACCGGCGCGCTCGGCCAGTTCGGCGCCGCTTCCCACACGCGCCGTGGAGCGCTCGATCAACTCCTTGATCTCCTTGGCCGATACCGCGCTGCGCTGCGCGAGCGAACGCACTTCGCCGGCTACCACCGCAAAGCCGCGCCCCTGTTCGCCAGCACGCGCCGCCTCCACCGCCGCGTTCAGCGCGAGGATGTTGGTCTGGAACGCGATGCCTTCGATCACCGCAATGATGTCGGTCATCCGCTTCGAACCCGCAGCCAGTTCACGCATCGTTTCGACCACGTCGCCGACCAGGCTGCTGCCACGCGCCGCCACTTCCGACGCGCCATGCGCTACACCACCCGCCTGCTGCGCGTTCTCGGCGTTCATCTTCACCGTCGAGGTCAGTTGCTGCATGCTCGACGCGGTTTCCTGCAGCGCGGCGGCCTGCTCTTCGGTGCGTTGCGACAAATCAGTGTTGCCCTGCGCGATCTCGCCCGATGCCAGCAGGATCGATTCGCTCGACTCGCTGATGCCGGACACGATGCCCGCGAGGCGCTCACGCATGTTGCGCAACGCGAACAGCATGCTGGAGGTGTCGCCGGTGCGAGTGTCGACACGCACGCTCAGGTCTCCATCCGCGATACGGTTGGCGATATGCATCGCGTAATCGGGCTCGCCGCCAAGCTGACGCGACAGGCGCCCCGCGATCACCGCCGCGAGCAACGTACCTGCCACGATCGCGCCCAGCACCAACGCGAGCATCGCGACGCGCATGTGCCGATACCCGGCAGTGGCGTCCTGCTGCGCTTCATTGGCTTGCTGACGGCGATAGTCGATCAGCGCCGTGATGCGATCGCGCAGCGCCTCGCTCGACGCAATCGCGCGGCGCACGAGTTCATTGTTATCGACGCCGGCCGGGACCGGTTCGAGGCCGATCTGCTGATGCACGATGCCCTCCCACACCGCCGACTTGCGCAGCACCTCGTCGAACATTTCCTGACCCTTGCTGGTCGCGATCGTCGCGCGGTACTGGTCGTACGCGCCGTGCATGCTCTTGAGCGAACCGACAATGCCGTCCTTCAACTTTTGACGGCCGGCGTCGTCGCTGGCGTAGCCGAGATTCGCCGCGGCAAGATCGGAGTCGATCTTGTGGCGGTTCGCTTCTTCCATCCAGTAAAGCCCGTTCATGTGCTGATCGCAGATGGCATCAGTAATGCCATGCATCGACGACAGCGTCGTCAGCGAAGTCCCGCCGATCACGACGCAGAACCCGATCACAACGGCAAACGCCAGCAGCAGCTTCTTGAATACGGTCATGCGGTCGAACCACTTCATTTCACATCCTTCAAAAGTCCTGACGGGACGCGCGCCGCTGCGCGATGGCGAGACAGTTCGCGACTTTTCACGTTTTTCAAATACGCAGCGGCGCGTCCATCTCTTTTACGGCGGCCAAAAGAGAGACCTGAAGCGAGAAATGCCGGGAATAACTGGGACAGGATGCTGTAAGCAATGCTCGACGCGCGGGGCCAGTTCGGAGAAACCGACGGTCGCTCGCTGTGCCGCAGAGGCGACGCTGGCGCGGTGTGTGGGGATTGGGAGTTGTCTGATATATCCGCGGCAGCCGGACTCTTAAACTTTCTTTTGCTGCGTTCACCTCCATGAGTAAGCGCATGCGATGTTGTTGTAACTCTCCGACTTTCCGCTCACGCTTCCCCGGTGTGAGCGGTTTTTTTGCCTATCCGTTTTTGTCGCCGACGGGCTCGGACTGTTGTTCGGCGCTAGGCAAGCGTGACGAAGACGTTGGCGGCAAGCCGCAGCGTGTGATCGCGCACATCAGTGGGCCAAGCCGCGACGATGTCTTCAAAGCGAGACCGATCGTCAGCGTACAAGGCGCGTGTGGCGTCTTCATAACCAGGCAGATTGCCGGCTAGCGCGGTCATGAAGCGATAAACCGCTTCCTGCACCGCACGTTTGCGGTCCTTGTCCTCGCTGGCCGACCGGGCCGCATCGACCAGTTTGCGCAGCGCAACCGAAGCGCCGCCTGACTGGCCGTTCAGCCAATCCCAATGACGCGGCAACAACGTGACTTCTCTTGCCACCACGCCGAGTTTGGGCCGGCCACGGCCTCGCGGGGAGGTGTCGTCTTCCGTGGTGTCGGCGGCTTGTGTGGACGGGTCGCCGGACTCATGCGTGGCCAGCCTCGCCAGAATCTCTTCAGGCGTGCCGCGCAAATCGAACTCGACCGCGCGGCTCGTCACGTCGTCGAAAATCAGAACCGGCGCCTGTTCGCCGCGTTCGAGCAACGCTCGCACCGCCAGCGCCACGTCAGGCAAGGCGCCTGAGGCAATGCGGCGGAGCCCTTCGAAGGCGGTGCAGGTGGCGATAGCGGTCGTCATGACAAACTCCAGTAAGGAAGAATTTGCCAAATTATATCCGGGTATAATTTAAACGCAATATATTACCCGGATGAAATTCAGAAGACTGCTCACGCGTCCCGCCACCCGGTTCATCGTTCGGGGTGCGTCGCCAGCGTGCCAGTCGCCGCGCGTGACGCCACCGGATAGCACAGCACGCGATTTCGGCCCGCGTCCTTGGCTTCGTAGAGCGCTTCGTCAGCGGCGTCCATCAGCGCGCGACTCGTCGCGAATGCCTGGCCTTTGGTGCAGGCAATGCCGATGCTGACGGTCAGCACATGGTGCGCGCTGGCTACGTGCCGTTTTTGGAGCGCCTGCACTGCGGCACGAATCTGCTCGGCGATGCGCGCTGCGCCGAGTTCGTCAGTATTGGGCAGCAGCACGGAGAACTCTTCGCCGCCGTAGCGGGCTGCCGTGTCACCCGGGCGCCGCACGTTCTGCGCAATGCAGCGTGCCACGCCGATCAACGCATCGTCGCCCGCCGAATGGCCGTAGAGATCATTGAAGCCTTTGAAACTGTCCACATCGATCAGCAGCGCCGACAGCGGCCATCCGTTGCGCTGCGCGCGGCGCCACTCCTCTTCCGCATGTTCCTCGAAGTTGCGGCGATTGTTCAGGCCGGTCAGCCCGTCGGTGCGCGCCAGCACACGCAACTCTTCTTCGGCCGCGAGGCGCCGTCGCAGTTGATGCGAGAACAGCACGGCCAGCGCGATGATCGTCAGATTGAGCGCGGCGATCAGCGTGCCGATGATCCACGCGCGACGCCGCCATTCCACGTAGATATCGTGCGTGGACAACGCGACATCGAGAATCAGCGGATAGATGTCGATATGGCGGAACGCATACCAGCGCTCGACCCCGTCGATCGCCGCCGTGCCGAAGAATTCCCCGCTCGGCTGCAGCGTGAAGCGAGTGTAGTTCGCGGTGCCGGTGAGACTGCGGCCGATGATTTTCGGATCGTACGGACGCCGCATCAGCATCGTGCCGTCGCTCAGCATCAACGCCATCGAGCCACCCGAGCCGAGGTTCATGCCGGTGAACAGACGCTGAAAGTAAGTGAGGCGCATCGTTCCGACCACCACACCGCCAAAGCTGCCGTCCGGTCGCGAGATGCGCCGGCTCAACGCGATGCTGACGGTTTTGCCGGCCACCTTGGGCATGAACGGATGACTCACGTACAGGCCGACGTTGGGCGAGTCGCGCTGAACTTTGAAGTAATCGCGGTCCGCCAGGTTTATCCGGCGCGGCGGACTCGCTTGCGAGTCGAACACGATGTCGCCCGCTTCGTTGGTGACGAGAAGCGAGCCCATGTCTTTCGCGCTGGCCGAGCCGTCGAACAGAACCATCTGGCGGATCTCCGGCGGCAGATCCAGGACGCCGGGATATTTCAGGCCCGCGAGCACCGCGCGCAACGACAGATCGTAAATTTCCAGATTGCGCGACACATCGCGCTCGACCAGCAGCGAGACGTTGAAGACCGAATCCTGGGCGCGCCGCAACGCGTCATCGCGCATCTGCGCCAGCACCCATACCGCGATCGCGAGTATCGCGCTGGCCAGCACGATACTGATAGCAATCAAGATGTTCGGTCGACGCGTCACCATTGTTTCTTCGTTCGGGCATGCGCTGACCCACGCGCGTGAGGAAGTTGGCCGCGTCTGGAGGCGCGTCCCGTGCAAACGGTAGCCTACCAGACGCTACAACACATCGAATGATCGAAAAGACGGGGGTTTTCGCGGATGATGCGGGCGTTGGATGACGGCCGGGCCAAAACCAGATGGCGCGTGACCGCGGCGGTGCCTTGTTATGGAGGCGGAATGCGGCGCGAGGGCGCCGCTTTCTCGCCCTCGCTGCGCGCATCGTCAGCCGATATGCGGATTGAGCGTGGGTTCGGACGCCCTGCGACTCAGCGAGCGGATATCGGCCACTTCGAGCACCGCTTTGCCGGCGCCGTGGCGCGCGACCGCCAGCATCGCCTGGCCGACATCTTCCGTGCTCAGGATCTGGTTGGGGAACAGCGCGCGCAGCGTCGACAGAAGAGGCTTGGCGGCGGCATAGAACAGCCGGTACGAACGGGTCTTCGAACGCGCGCCGTTAAGCGGCTGGATCACGCCGGGACGGAACAGATAGACGGCCTTGAACGGCAAGCGCTGCAACGCATTCTCGGTCTTGCCCTTGACGCGCGCCCACATGCTGCGGCCGTGCTCGGTGCTGTCGGTGCCCGCGCCGGACACGTAGACGAAGGTCATCTGCGGATTGAGACGGGCGAGCGTTTGCGCGGCCGCCAGCGTCAGGTCGTAGGTGAGGCGCGCATAGTCCGCCTCCCGCATGCCCGCCGACGACACGCCCAAGCAAAAGAAGCATGCATCAAAGCCCTTCAGCGACGCTTCGACCGCGCGATAGTCCATCAGGTCCGGTTGAATCAGTTCGTGCAGGCGCGGATCGAGCTGATCCGTGCGGGTGCGGCCAACCGTCTGGATCGCTTCGACGTCGGGCGCGCGCAGGCATTCGCGCAGCACGCCCTGGCCCACCATGCCCGTCGCGCCAAATATCAGAACCTTCATGATGCGTGCTCCATGGACGCGCCCGGCCAGCGCGCGCTGGTCAGTGCTTCGGATACCTCCCACAACCGCGCGGCAACCGCCTTGTCTTGCGCATGCCTCGCGATCCGTGCTTCGCCCGGCGGTCCCTTCATCTCGAACAGACCGCTCGGTCCGTAATAGCCACCGGGTTTGGCCTCGGGCGCGGTGGCAGCGAACAGTGTCGGCAACGCGCCGTCGGCAGCCGAATGGCTCGCCAGCGGCTCGATCGTCATGCGGTTGAGCATTTGCAGCAGACCGCTATCGCCAGGGCCGTTGGCGATCAGATCGGTGCGGGCGTAGCCGGGATGCGCCGCGTTGCTCAGCACTCCCCAGCCGTTCGCGTCGCTGCGGCGTTGCAATTCCAGCGCGAACATCAGCATGGCCAGCTTCGATTGCGCATACGCGGGCCAGGGTTTGTAGCTGCGTTGCCATTGCAGATCGTCGAAATGAATCGCTGCGCCGACCTTGTGCGCGCCGCTGCTCACGTTGACAACACGTGGCTGCCGGCCCGCGCGCAGCAGCGGCAGCAGCCGCTCGGTCAACGCAAAGTGACCCAGATAGTTGGTGCCGAATTGCAGCTCGAAACCGTCCGAAGTGGTTTGCCGCTTCGGCGGCATCATCACGCCGGCGTTGTTGATCAGCAGATCGAGCGCGCCATGCTCGTCTGCAAACTGCTCGGCGAACTGGCGCACCGAAGCAAGGCTCGCGAGATCGAGATGCGCGTAGCGGATCGACGCGCCCGGATGCTGCGCGCGGATCTTGTCGAGCGCCGTCTGGCCCTTTTCCGCGTTGCGTCCGGTCAGCACGACGTCCGCACCCGCTCCGGCAAGACCGAGCGCCGTCTCGAAACCCAGCCCGCCGGTCGCGCCGGTGATGACCGCGAGGCGGCCGGTCTGACGCGGGATGTCGTCGATGGTCCAATTCGCCATGTCGTTCGTCCTCAGGTTTGCGCCGCTGCCACGGGAAACCCGGGCAGTGGCGTCGGCGCGGTGAAATCCGTCGCGACGCTGACTGCTCGCCACGCTTCGGCGTTCGCCGCACGCGCTTTGTCGCCTTCACCGCAATAATGCAACGCATCGCTGCCCAACAGCAGGTGCGCCGGCAATTGATCGTGATAGGCGAGCTTCAGCACCACTTGCGCGACTTTCGCCGGATCACTGGTTTCGCGCCCGAGGTATTGGGACAGCATATCCGCTACCGCGCCGACCGATGCCACATAATCCGGCAGCAACGCGGGCGTCGCGCTGCCCGCCTCGGTGCCCCAGTCCGTTTTCATGCCGCCCGGCTCAAGCGCCGTCACGTGGACGCCGAACGGCGCGAGTTCCTGGCTGATCACCTCGGTAAAGCCGCCGACTGCCCACTTCGCCGCCTGATAAGCACTCAGGCCAGCAATCCCGACCCGCCCACCCACCGACGAAATCTGAATGATGTGCCCCGATCGCTGCTGCCGCAGCACAGGCAACGCCGCGCGCGTCACATTGACGACACCGTAGAAGTTGGTGTCGATCTGCGCACGGAAGTCGTCTTCGGGGGTTTGCTCGAACGGCGCCAGATGACCGAAGCCCGCGTTGTTGACGACCACATCGAGCCGGCCGAAAGCATCGATGGCGGCCTGCACAGCGTTGCGCGCCGCCGCCGGATCAGTGACGTCCAGCGCCACCGCACGAACCTGCCCGCCATAGCGCGCCAGCACATCCGCCAACTGTCGCGGATCACGCGCCGTTGCAACGACGCTCTCGCCGGCGCGCAACGCCGCTTCCACAATCTCGCGCCCGAGTCCTCGGGCACTGCCAGTAACCAGCCAGACCTTAGCCATATTGCGCTCCTTCGACAGTAAATGAGCAAGCAATCACTCATTAAATGGACAAAAAAATTAGCTTTGGGCGATGGCGTGCCAGAACGCCTCAAAGCCGGCCTTGCGATAGCGCTCGGCGTCGGCCGGTTCGCGAGCGATGAAATCCATGGTGGTCTCCGCCAGCGCCGCCATGATCGCCGACAGGAAGGCCGGCGGATGATCGCGCAACACGCCGCTCGCCACGCTCGCCTGAATCATTGCGTTGATGTCGGCGAACGACTGCATGCCGGTTGCGCGCGCACAATCGGTCAAACGTTCGGACACGGCCAATTGGGCCATTGCCCGGCGTTTCTGCGGCTGCGCCACGCCCCAATCGACAAACCTGTTCCAGACATGCTGCACGCGGTCGCGCACGCTGGCGTGCTTCGGGTACGTCGTCATCATGACTTCGCGCAGTTCCGCCTTGATGTCCAGGTAGAGCTGGTTCAGCAAATCGTCCTTATTGTCGAAGTAGGTGAACAGCGTTCCTTCGGCCACGCCCGCGACCTTTGCGATGCGCGCGGTCGGCGCGCCCAGGCCCTGCTCGGCAATCACCTCGGTGGCGGCGGCAAGGATAGCGTTGCGTTTGTCTTCGCTTTTGGGTCGGGCCATGCGGGTTCGCTTCGACTGCGCTGAATAAATGAGTGATTGCTCAATCATATCTTGCGAGGTGGCTCTGTTCAAGCCGTTTCTGCTGCAGGCACCTTGTCTTGTTGCCTATGGCGTTGGACTTTTATTTAGTTTTTTGCCTTCGCGGCGCTATGGGTTGTACGCGTGCGGCGGTGGATTTTTCTCTTCTTTTTGGTTTATTTAGCGTTCCCGCTGTGCTGTTTGCCTACTCGGCGCTTTGGGCTGTACGCCTGCGGTGGTGGCCTTTCCTTGATTTCTTAGTGGTCTATTAGCGTCGCCCCTGTGCGGGGCAGGCACTTACTTTCTTTGCCCACCAAGTGGACTTCCTTCGGGGCGCCGCCGCAAAGAAAGTAAGCAAAGAAAGCGGCTTCACACTGCTAATGCTTAAGCGGGTCTCCTGGCTTGGAGGAGGCAGTGGAGCATCTGGAATCGGTGTTCTCGCGCACTTTGCGCTGGTGACAAGGCGAAGGGGTCAGTGGAAGAAGAGTTCCCGCATGCCGAAGGTGTGATGCGCTTCGGCAGCCATCAGCACCAGCAGCACCAGCAGGCACAGGGGCGGTATCAGAATGGCGTACACCAGCGCCAGCCGCTCCCACATCATGTGCATGAAAATCGACACGATCAGCCCGGCCTTGGCGATCATGAGCACGACGATCAGCGCCCAGCGCAGCAGGCCCTGCACGTGGAAGTAATCCACCATGTACGACATCGTGCTCAGTACGAACAGCAGGCCCCAGATCTTCAGGTAGATGCCGATCGGATGCTGCTGGCCGTGCGCGGCGTCGGGTCGATGGGCGGGATCGGTGTGGTCCATGGTCTGCCTCACCACAAATAGAACAGCGCAAAGATGAACACCCACACCAGGTCGACGAAGTGCCAGTACAAGCCGGCAATCTCCACGATCTGGAAGTTGCCGTGCTCGGTGAACCCCGGCTGCAGGATTTTGCGTGCGATCAGCAGCAGGTAGATCACACCGCAGCTCACGTGAAAGCCGTGGAACCCGGTGATCATGAAGAAGCACGCGCCAAACTGCGCCGCGCCCATCGGGTTGCCCCAGGGGCGGATACCTTCATGGACGATCAGCTTGGTCCATTCGAAGGCCTGCATCGACACGAAGGTCGCGCCCAGCAGCGCGGTCGCCAGCAACAGTGCGGCGGCGCGCTTTGCGTTGCGCCGGTAGCCAAAGTTGACAGCCATCGCCATGGTGCCGCTGCTGCTGATCAAGATGAACGTCATGATGGCGATCAGCAGCAAGGGCACATCCACGCCGCCCACAGTGAGCGCGAACACCTTGGAAGGGTCAGGCCACGGCACCGTGGTCGACATGCGCACCGTCATGTAGCCGATCAGGAAGCTGCTGAAGATGAAGGTGTCCGACAGCAGGAAGATCCACATCATCGCCTTGCCCCACGGCACCTTGAAGGCTTGGCGGTCGGCCGACCAGTCCGTGACGATGCCGCGCCAGCCGTCAGGCCCGGCATCGGTGGGCGTGGTGGCAGCGGATTCGGTCGGGAGCGTGGGCGTGGTCATGGCGCGGCTCCATACAGCGGCCCGCAGATGGCGGCGACGAACCCAGGGGTGATCCACCACATCGCCGCCAGCAGCACGAGCCAGACAGCCAGCAGGAAATGCCAGTAGATGGCGCACAGCGCGATGGCGCGCTGGGCTCGGAAGGGATCCCCGCGCTGGAGACGCGCGATCGTCACCGCCCAGGCCACCAGCCCGCCCAGCACATGCAACCCGTGCAGGCCGGTGAGCAGGTAGAGGAAGCTATTGGAAGGATTGACGGTGACGGTCTGCCCGGCCGCCGACAGCATGCGCCAGACGGTCAGTTGTCCGATCACGAACACGGCCGCCAGCACACCGCCGGACACCAGCCACGCCGCGCGGTGTAAGGTTATCTGCCGGGCACGCTGCATGGCAATGCTTGCCAGCACCAGCGCGCCGGTGTTCCACCACAGCAGCGCCGGATGCGGGATCGGCTGCCAGTCGGGCTCGCGCATGCGCATTGCATAGGCGAGCAGCAGCAGTGAAAACAATGTCGTTGCCACCGCCATGAAGACGATCAGGCCGATGCGGCTCGCATTCGGCAAGACAGGTGGCGCGTCAGGAACGAAGGGGCGGGGCAGTGTGGTCATTCGCGTGCCTCGCCGGGTTGAAGCGTCGGGTGGGCCGGTTCAGGCGCCGTCGCAGGCGGCTGGTTTTGCGGGACGAAGTCTTCTTCGAGCCCCGGCGGCGGGCTGTATTCGTACGCCCAGCGGTAGACGACGGGCGGCGCGGCGCCCCAGTTGCCGTGCACCGGCGGCGTTTGCGGCGTCTGCCATTCCAGCGTGGTGGCCCGCCACGGGTTGCTGTCGGCACGCTTGCCGCGCACCAGGCTCCACGCCAGGTTGTACAGGAACAGCAACTGCGCCGCCCCAACGATCAGCGCAATGACGGTGATGAACGTGTTGAGCGTCTGCGCCGAAGGTGGAATGAAGCTGTAGCCCTCATACGCGTAATACCGCCGCGGCATGCCCAGGATGCCGAGATAGTGCATCGGGAAGTAGATCGCATAGGTGCCGAGGAAGGTGATCCAGAAGTGCAAGCGCCCGAGCGTGTCGTTGAGCATGCGGCCCGTCACCTTCGGATACCAGTGGTAGATGCCGCCAAACACCACCAGGATCGGCGACACGGCCATCACCATATGGAAGTGCGCCACCACGAAGTACGTGTTCGACAGCGGAATGTCCACGCTCACGTTGCCGAGGTAGAGCCCGGTCAGCCCACCCAGGACGAAGGTGCTGATAAAGCCGATGGCAAACAGCATCGGCACGGTCAGGTGGATATCGCCGCGCCACAGCGTCAGCACCCAGTTGTAGACCTTGAGGGCGGTCGGGATGGCAATGATGAGCGTGGTGGTGGCAAAGAAGAAGCCGAAGTACGGATTCATGCCGGCGATGAACATGTGGTGCGCCCAGACCACGAAGCTCAGCACACCGATGATGATGATGGCCCACACCATCATCTTGTAGCCGAAGATGCTCTTGCGCGCGTGCGTGCTGATGAGGTCCGACACGATGCCAAAGGCCGGCAGCGCGACGATGTAGACCTCCGGATGCCCGAAGAACCAGAACAGGTGCTGGAACAGCAGCGGGCTGCCGCCGGCATGCTTGAGCGTCTGCCCCATCGACACCACGGCCGGTATGAAGAAGCTGGTGCCGAGTGTCCTGTCGAGCAGCATCATCACCGCCGACACGAACAGCGCCGGAAACGCCAGCAGCGCCATGATGGTCGCCGCGAAGATGCCCCACACCGTGAGCGGCATGCGCATGAGCGTCATGCCGCGCGTGCGCGCCTGCAGCGTGGTGGTGACGTAATTCAAGCCGCCCATCGTTGTCGCGACGATGAAGATCGCCAGCGACACCAGCATCAACACGATGCCCCATTCCACGCCCGGCGTGCCCGGCAGGATGGCCTGGGGTGGATACAGCGTCCAGCCCGCGCCGGTCGGCCCGCCTGGCACGAAGAAGCTCGCCACCAGCACCAGCACGGCCAGCAGGTAGACCCAGTAGCTCAGCATGTTGAGAAACGGGAACACCATGTCGCGGGCGCCCAGCATCAGCGGGATCAGGTAGTTGCCGAAGCCGCCCAGAAACAGCGCCGTCAGCAGGTAGATCACCATGATCATCCCGTGCATGGTGACGAACTGGTAGTAGTGGTTGGCGTCGATGAAACTGAACTTGCCCGGAAAGCCGAGCTGCAACCGCATCAGGTCCGACAACACAAGGCCGACCAGGCCGATGGCGATGGCCGTCAACGAATACTGCACGGCGATGACCTTGTGGTCCTGGCTCCAGACATAGCGGGTCCAGAAGCTTTGCGGGACGTGGTCGGTGTGCGCGTAGGGCATTGCGTCTGCTCCGCTAGGGTTGGGCTGCGCTGCTGGCGGCCGGGCCGCCTTGCGATTCGATGTAGGTCACCAGCGCGGTCAGCTCCTGCTCGCTCAGGTCGAAGTTCGGCATGATGGGTGCGAAGCCCTTCACGACGCGGGCCTTCGGGTCGCGGATGAAGGCGCGCAGATAGGCTTCGTCCACCTTCGCGGTGCTGCCGTCGGCCATCGTTTCGGTCTTGCCGTACAGGCCCTTCCAGGTGGGGCCCACGCGCGGACTGCCGTCCACGGTATGGCAGGCGATGCAGCCCTTGGCCTCTGCGAGCGTCTTGCCCTGGTCAGCGAGCGCCTGGGCGCTGCCGCCTGCAGCGGCGGGTGCGGCCTGCACCTTGGCCTGCTGCCGCTGCGCGAACGTGCTCTGCTGCGCCAGCCAGCGCGAGAACGATGCTTCGTCTTCCACCACCACCACGCCGCGCATGTTGGCGTGCCCGATACCGCAAAGCTGCGCGCACAGGATGTCGTAACGCCCTGCCTTGGTCGGCGTGAACCAGAAGGTGGTCACCATGCCGGGCACTATGTTCATGCGCGCACGGAACGGCGGTACGTAGAAGTCGTGCAGCACGTCGCGCGACCGTGTCAGGACCTGGATCGGCCGGTTGAGCGGCAGGTGCACCTCGGGCGTCTCGATCAGGTAGTTGTCGCGGCCGTTGGGGTCGCCGGGGTTCAAGCCGAAGGGGTTGTCGTTGCTGATGTAGCGCACGTCCGTCGTGCCCAGCTTGCCACCGGGGCCGGCAAAGCGGAAGCGCCATTGCCATTGCTGGGCGAGCACTTCCATCTGCAGCACGTTGCGCGGCGGCCGTATGTAGTCCGCGTAGACGAAGAGCCCCGGTGCCAGCAATGCTGCCACGCCGACAGCGGTCAGGCCGATCAGCCACCATTCCAGCCGCTTGTTGTGCGGCTCGTAAGCAGCGCGATGCCCCCTGCGGTGGCGGTAGCGCACCAGTGCGACCACGATGAACAGGTTGATCGCGATGAAGAGCGCGCCGGTAATGACGATCGTGATCGTCAGCATGTCGTCCATGCGCACCCAGTTCGAGGCGATCGGCGTGATCCACCAGGGACTGGCAAAGTGAAACCCCACCGCCAATACGATGATCAGGATCAGGGCAATCGCAAGCGCCATAGCCCACCTCGCTGCGCGTCACTCGCTGGAGCCGCTAACAAAACGCTCCTGGCGTTGTTGTGCCGCCTTGCCGTACTTCGGTACTGTCTGCGCCGGCACGTCTCTAGAGCAAAGGTAGTCCTCTCCTCTGCATCGTGCAAGGCAGCGCAAGGGTGAAGCGCGCCCCATGAATACGGATCGCGCGAATGGAGGAGTCACTTGCTGCGATGCAATGCAAAACGGCCGCCTCCAGCATTGGTTGCCGAGGCGGCCGGCTCCCGAGGGCGCCGGGTGTTTAGGGTCTGTTCACGTGTGCAAGGTGCGTATGTCGCACACGTGAACAGACCCCATCGGCGCGGCGGGAAAAAACGGCGCGTCAGTGCATCGCGCCCTGCGTGCGCCGTTCCAGCATGCCGTAGACGATGGCGGTGACCACACCGAACAGCAGGTTTGCCAACAAGGGTCCGGAACCCCGCTCCGAGACGAACCATGGGAACACGGCCGTCATGACATAGAAGTTCCACACATACGCGACGATCCCGAAGGCCACCCCGATGACAGCCTCCATGCCCACGCTCGAATCGAAGCGGAAAGGCGCAATCACCGCTCCGAGAATCATCCCCATGATGGCGCCAAGCACGTAGTGCAGGACCAGCGCCGTCGCCACGATGCCAAAGCTGAAGAGCGACATCTGTTCGAGCGCACGCGGGCCCATCACCATCGCCGCGATCTTGTGGGTCGGTCGCCACGGGCTTTCATTGAGCACCATGGTCGACCAGAAGAATTCCAGCACGATCACCAAGGCACCACCCACAAGACCGGCCGCGGCAGCGGCGAGCCAGTCGGGCATGCGCCGTTCCCAATGGTGTGATTGAATGTCCAGTTCCATACGACCTCCTTGCTGACAGTTCAACTTCAGCACTCAGGTACCGAAAGCGCCACTCGCTTAGCTCCAGAATGGCAGATATGGGCGCCAACGCAAGGTACAAAAACCCTGCGCGTTGCATAGCACCACGGCGTTCTGCTCGAAGTTCAGCGTCAGCGTGTCGGCGATGGCGGGGTCGGCGATACGCGTCGATCAGTTCTGGCGAGCGCGCCGGCGGGTGTCGGTGCGACATGGAACGGAGATTGTTGCGCCGCGCGGTTGTGGGCGTCTGATTTGGCGCAACGCAAAAAGGCACAGGATGTCACGGCATAGCTCTTGTACCGGCGTGCCCGGGCAGCGGAGGTACCCCAACAACTCTCCTGCGAGGACTTATGCCAATATCACACTGGCCTAAAGCCAACGCGCTCAATGTAGAGACAGCCTCAGGTGTTGTGTATGCGGGTTTTCGAGAATGGCAGAACACTGTGATGCCTCGCTCTGCACGAGATGTGGCGATAACTCGAGCCGCGCCCGAAAATAACAGACGCATCGCTCCGCGCGCCTTTCTTTGCTTAATTTAGGTCACCTACGCCCTCTGATTGCCTGCGGCAGGCGTACGATAAACAGTATGGACCCGTTGGGGGAATGCTTGATTGATGGAGAGCCGACATGAGACGTCTTTATTTCCTCGTACCTGACACGGCGACGGCGAAGGCAATCGTAGACGACTTGCTGCGGGCGCGGATCACATGGCGACATCTCCATGTCCTCGCGAATCACAGTGTCGCACTCGAACAATTACCCGAGGCATCCTTGCTGCAAAGCAGCGACGTCGTGCACTCGCTCGAACGCGGCGTGGCGCTCGGCGGTGCGACCGGCGCGCTTCTCGGCCTCGTGGCACTGGTGTATCCTCCCGCGGAACTCGCAATTGCGGGCGGAGCCGTCGTCGCATTGACGTTGGCAGGTGCCGGCTTCGGGGCCTGGACGGCCGCGATGATCGGCGTCGACGAACCGAATGCACGACTCGAGCGCTTTCGTGACGCCATACGTGACGGCCAGCTCCTGATCATGGCCGACGTGCCTGGGTCGCGCGAACAAGAGATCGAGCAGATGGTCGCGCAGCATTTTCCGAAGGTCGATCTCGAAGGCGGGGAGCCCACGACACCGATCTTCCCCTGAGAAGCAGTCGAGACGAGGCCATCGGCGCCCCCTTCTGGTCGACTGCAGCCGATTGCAGAAACGCAGAGGCCGGCCAATCCATGCCGAACGCATGAGGCAGTGATCGGCCATGACGGGTCGTTCATCGCTGCCGGCAATCGGACATTTGAATGACCGTTGCGCCCCGAGACCAGCCGTTGTGCCAGCGACAGCGTGTAGAGCCGATTCAGGTGCATGAACCATAGTGCCAGGGACCGGAGATGCTGTTTTGGGACTGGCCCTGTTTAATCAGGTTGCTGAATGAGCTTGACGTCGACGCGACCAGGAAGCGCGTGTGGCCGCTCAATGGTCGCCGTTTTGATGCGCCGAAGGCGACGTTCGCCCTCTTGTCAGGCACGTCGTTGCTGGACCAGGTAGAAGGATGCATCGGTGCGTGCGCGGCGCCACTGACGGTATCGCGACGTCAATCGGCTCGTGCCTATCTGGTCGATGACGATTGTGCGCAGGCGGCGCTTGACGAGCGCCATCGTGGCAAGTCCGGCGGCTGCCTTGTCGTGGCTTATTATTTTTTCCGAGAGCCGATTTTTGAGGTCGACTCATGGGCGTTCAGACGCGTTTCGACATCGGCGGAAATGTCCGCCAACGTGACACCTTCAAATCGCTTGAGGATCAACTCACGCGCTTCGTTGAGCGTGTCGTTCAGGGTGTTGTTGACAGCGCCCACAACGAGGCATTGCTGATGTTCCTCGGCAAGTCCCATGGCAAACATCGCTGGCTCGCCTATAGCCTCATAGATATCAAGAAGCGTAAGTTGTTCGAGCGGCCGTGCCAGCGTCCAGCCACCCCCGTGCCCCTTTTCTGAACTGACGTAACCTCTGTCGCGCAGTCCCGCCATGGTTCGGCGCACGACGACGGGATTAGTGCCAAGCATTGTGCCGATTTCATCGGAAGTCATGCCGCGATCGCACTGATCGAAATGTATGAGGACATGCAGAATTCGTGACAGTCGATTGTCGCGCGCCATTCAATCAAACCCCTTTCTTGTCCGTTCTGGCGTCGTTGCTTGACGCTCGCCAGATTGTTCGACACGGCAATCATCAGATTATCTTGTAACAATCAGAGTTTCATGATGAGTGCTTCCGTGCCATCATGTAACTATCAATGATACAAGATAGTCGAAAGGTACACATCTGCCACAGCCTAGGGCAAACGGTCGCTCTCGTCGGTGTGGCCGTTACGCCTGTGCATTCAAAGGGTGTATTCCGGGCGGCCAGTCGGCCCCTCAACCTTCACTTGGAGCTTGTGCATGAAACTCTACAATTTTGGCTGGGGACCCTATCCTCGTCGAATAGCAACCTATCTCGCCGAGAAGGAAATTACCGACATTGAGCTGGTCGAAGTCGAATTCCCGCATCGACCCGAGCTGTGGCCGGATGGTTTCCTTCTGAAGCTCAACCCGGCACACTCCTTACCGGTGCTCGACAACGGGCGCGGATTGCTGATCGGACAATCGATAGCAATCCTTGAGTATCTCGAAGAACAATATCCGGCGCGCAACATGCTCGGAGCAACGCCAGAAGATCGCGCCGTCACGCGTGAGCTGGTTTCAATCTTTGACGAGGCGACCTCATTCTTCGGCCTATGGGCGCGCCAGGGCAGTCCCGTCAATGCTGATCGACACCGCCCGAACGCGGCGGCGGCGGCGTTCGGCGCGGAACGCTATGTGAACAAGCTCCGTGTCGCCGAAGCGAAACAGAACGGATCATTTCTATTTGGTTCGACTCCGACGATTGCAGATTGCGTCGCCGCTGCATTGATCGAATTCACAAGTCAGTTCTACGGCGTGCCGCTTCCGGCCGACTGTCCGAAGCTTTTGGCCTGGTTCGCTCGTATGGGCGAAAGACCATCAATGCATCCACCAAAATACCCAGCAGAAATGCTGGAGGTGTCTCGGCATCTACAAGAGCAGACGAATATCTTTGCCTAGGTGGCTTGCTCCGCGAATACGGACAACCCGTCGCTTACCAGCATCGCGCTGTACCGGCGCGTGGGCTGCTGTGCCATGCCGTTTCGGACGATCGAGTTTAGCTTCGATGGCAGAAGCAGCAGCCATGAGTTGCCGGGGCGACATAGGCGGAAGTGCGGGTCGCTCTATGGAGCGTCCCAGCGCTACGCGTGTCCAATGCCCCGTCGCAGGCACAGGTACCCGCGTCGCAGCATGGATCGAGATGGATCAAGGTTGACCGAATCCGGTTACACAGCGGTTACACGGACCACGAAAACAAAAAGGGTTACAGGCAAATCTGAGACAAGAACGATATTTTTGCAGTGACCCGGAACCATATTTTTGCACTGCGATAACGACGCGATAAGGCTCTCAGCCTCGCGACAAAACGCACCACGAAGCATATTTTTGCACTTTGTCGAAACGAGCCGTATTTCTTTGCAGTTTGTTCCGTCGGGGCCCGACAGGCATGTGCGGCCCTTGTTTATTGGGCAATTGAATGGGGCTATGATCAGCTGGTAACCGTTGACATTCGAGGCATTGGGCAATCCGGACGGATTCGACGCCAGTTCATGGTTGAATCGCTGGTTGCACACCCCAGCCCCTGCGCTCGGGTCGCGACCACCAATCGAACTGCTTGGCACACCGGAGGGCGTCGCGCTGGTTTCTTCGACAATTGCGCGAATGCAAAGCGGCGCATATATGTGAGGAATGCGTCCGTCCAACAAAACGGACGCGTACGTGACAATCCCGATGGTACGGCGCTCACTGGATCAGCGGGCTGAAGTCGGAGAGCGCGAAAGCGAAAGGAGGCGGCACATGGGCAAGGCGCTGAAATCACGTCCACGAGCAACGCCGAAGAAAGTTGACGGAGCAGATGATTGTCCGACACACCGGGGAGAGAGTCGGTCTGCTGCTCATCCCCGCGGAAACGTCATCGGCGCGTTCCTGGCGATGCCCCCCATCGAGCAGGCACAACAAATCAGACAGGGAATGGACGCCAACGTCGCCCGCAGCGTTTCCAAGGATCTGCTGAAAGTATCGCTGCCCGTTCTGTTGCGTAGCCTCCGTCTTTCGCCCAGCGTCGTGCGACGCAAAATTTCATCCTGCAAACCACTCAGCGCCAGCGAATCAGATCTAATAGCTCGAACCGTCCTGATTCATGAACTGGCAACAGATGTTCTCGAAAATCCAAAGCTAGCCAGCGAATGGATGCTCAAACGTAACATCCATTTGCGCGACGAAGCACCGCTCGACTTGCTCGATACGCAAACTGGCTACGACTGCGTTCGCAGCATCCTGCTGCGGCTCGCATACGGAGTTTGCGCCTGAACGAAAGCGGAAACGGGACACCCCGGCAGCCTGGCCTGGCGCAAATGGATCGTCGACGCACGATTCATCTGCACCGCGACTGAAAGCCCATCTGCAGAGCTGGCAACACACCAATTGCGAAGTACGTTCTCGATGACATCCGACTCCGACGAGGTGGAAAAGCTGCGCGCCGAAAACGCGCGACTTCTGGCGTTGCTCGACGCGCACGGGATCGATGCGCGACCGCCTTTGCCCAAGCCAGCTGCCTCGCCGCAACCTGAGCCTTCGCGCCTGAACACGGATGAGAAGGTCGTCCTGTTCCGTCGCCTGTTTCAGGGCCGCATCGACACGTACCCGATCAGATGGGAGAGTAAAGCAGGCAAGTCGGGCTACTCTCCGGCGTGCGCCAACGAATGGCGCCCGGGTGTCTGCGAGAAACCCCGGATCAAATGCTCTGATTGCGGAAACCGGCTCCTCATACCGCTGTCCGACCAGATCATCTATGACCATCTTGCCGGCAGACATACGATTGGCGTCTATCCCCTGCTGGCAAATGACACCTGTCGCTTTCTCGCAGTCGATTTCGACGACACCGACTGGCGGGAAGACGCACAAGCCTTCAGGTCCTCATGCCGTGAATTGGGTGTGCCGGCGGCGCTCGAGGTCTCGCGTTCCGGCAACGGAGCTCACGTATGGATTTTCTTCCAGTCCGCCGTACCCGCGCGCGATGCGAGACGCCTAGGTACCGCGATCATCAGTCACACGTGCGCAAGAACGCGGCAACTGAAACTGGCGTCCTACGACCGGCTGTTCCCAAACCAGGATACGGCACCCAAGGGCGGCTTCGGCAATCTGATTGCACTACCGTTACAAAAGACACCGCGCGAGAGCGGTTGCAGCGTTTTCGTGGACGAACAACTGCGACCTTATGCAGACCAATGGGCGTATCTGGCCTCACTCCAGCTTCTTGCCCCTGAGGCAATCGAATCGGCAATTTCAGGTGCTACAGGTGGGACGCACCCACTCGACGTCACGTTCATCACGAACGAGGACGAACAGGAACCGTGGAAGTCCAGCCCGATGTTGGGGAGCAAGCTACCCGGCCCAATGCCTGAATCGCTCGCTATCACCTTGGCAAACCTGGCCTACTTCGAGAAAACGACGCTTCCCCAGCCTCTGCTTAACCGGCTGATTCGTCTCGCGGCGTTTCCAAATCCCGAGTTCTTCAAAGCTCAGGCAATGCGCTTTCCAGTATGGGACAAACCGCGGGTAATCGGTTGCGCTGAAAACTACCCGAAGCACATTGCATTGCCGCGCGGGTGTCTTGAGGCAGCGCAGGATCTGCTTCGTGACAACAAGATCCGCTGCGACATCCATGATGAACGGTTCGCAGGGGAGCCGCTCGATGTCACATTCGCGGGCACACTGCGCCCGGACCAGGAAACCGCAGTAACCGCAATGTTGCGACATGACACCGGCGTGCTATGCGCGCCCACGGCGTTTGGGAAGACAGTAAGCGCCGCTGCTCTGATCGCCCGACGAAGTGTGAACACGCTGGTGCTTGTCCATCGGACCGAACTACTCAAGCAATGGCAAGAGCGGCTGCAGTCGTTTCTCGGTGTCGGCAAGGGCATCGTCGGCACGATCGGTGGCGGCAAGGCGAAGCGTAGTGGGAAAATTGATATTGCTGTCATGCAGTCACTGTCGCGACAGGGCGAGACGAGTGAGTTGGTCGAACACTACGGGCAAGTGATTGTGGACGAGTGTCACCACATATCGGCGGTTTCGTTCGAAGCACTGTTAAAGCGGGTCAAGGCGAGGTACGTTTTGGGATTAACGGCGACGCCGATCCGCCGGGACGGCCAGCATCCAATCATATTCATGCAGTGCGGCCCTATCCGGCATACCGCCTCCCGCGCGGAGTCGGCCCCTCACGATCTTGAGGTCATACCGAGGATCTGGCCGGGCAAAATCGATCTGCCGGCCGAGGCAGGCATTCAGGACGTGTTCCGACAGGTCGCCGCCGATGTTCAGCGGACAATCGCCATTGCAAACGAGGTCACAGATGCATTTTCCCGCGGGCGGAAGATTCTCGTTCTGACTGAGCGCACCGATCATATTGCGGCCATCCAGGAGGCTTTGGTGGGAAGAGTCGAAAAGATTTTCACATTGCATGGACGGATGTCGAAGAAGCAGCGCAATCTGGTAACTGAAGAGCTCGATGCGTTTGCCGCTGATGCGCCTCGCGTGCTCCTCGCGACGGGCAAGCTCGTCGGCGAGGGGTTTGATCATCCGCCACTCGACACGCTCGTTCTTGCGATGCCAATCTCGTGGAAAGGGACCCTGCAACAGTATGCCGGCCGCCTTCACAGAGAACATGCGACCAAGGTCGATGTGCGTGTCATCGACTTCGTAGACGCTGGACACCCAGGACTGCTGCGGATGTGGGACAAGCGCCAGACGGGTTATCGGGCCATGGGGTATAGGGTAGAAAGCGTGCGCTAGGCTGAGCAACTATTATGATCCGGGGTCTGGTCGTGCTAACGACAACGAGCATTTCTTGAGTTGTCGCCGTCCTCTTGACTGAATCGCGTAGCCATCAGCATAACTACTACGCAAAGTGCAGCACGGAATGTGACAAGGTTGTTCTAATGTGTTTTTTGCTAACCTGGTATCTTCGGCTAGGGGCTACATCATGACATTGTTCAAGTTATCTGACGAACTGATCGAACTAGCAAGGTCGCACGCCGCGGAAAAACATTGGTCTGTCACGAGATAGATCGAGTATTGGGCGCGCCTCGGAAAGGCCGTTGAAGATAATCCGGAATTGCCAGTGCAGTTCATTCAGGACACGCTCGTGGCCGTTGAAGAGGCCAACGCAAGTCAACTTTCTGACTATCGGTTCACTTCATAAACAGGGTATCCCGCGCACATCCATTGGCCGAAATGCAAGGCCCGGATGGTCCGGGTCAAGGAGTCGGATGCGCGCTCAGTGAGGCGGTTCAGCCCGTTTCTGCCCTGCGATGTCTACTCGGCCTAAGTGACCAGTCGAAGCAGAGGATGTGCGCCACTCTGCAGTCACAGCCAGCGCATCACTCGCTTCCCGTAGCTTGTTGCTCCGCGATCAACACCGCGCCACAGCTGAGCTTGTCGCCTTCGCGCGCGGCGGCCGCTCCGTCAAAGGTGACATTGGCGTCTCCCGAGACAATGACGACAGAACCGTGAACATTGCATACGGCCCGATCGCCAACACGAGCGATCGCTTTACCGTTAATGTCAGATTGGGACGCGCCAGTGACGACCCTGCCTCCGTGGCTATGCTTGTCTCCCAGACAAATGAACGGGCGGTTCATGACCTCATCCTTCTTTCGGAAAAGCACCGGGACGCCGTTCGTCCCGATACGTTACTCAAATGCGTATAGCGAAGTGAACATAACAAAAGCGCAATGACGTCAAACGCGGCAGAGCAGTGCCGGTTTTGCTGTACCACCATGCGTCGCGCCAAAGACCACGACAACATCTGAGTCATACGAGACATTCGTCTCCCTGTTCCGCTGAAACCAGCCTGGCGGCATCAACAAAAACACCGCAGTGCCCGGTACGATCAGAGTCTTCAGAGGCACGTCTTTTGACGGTCTGACGCCGTCAGGAACCGCCTTTGACTCTCGCGAAAGATAAGGGGTGCCCGCTATCTCCTTAAATTGCGAAGCCGGCGCCGCTTCATACGGGCCACCAGAAAACGGAAGCCACGGACCATTCGTCTCATTCTGGAGGGCAACTGCATACTTCCCCGCCTGTTCGTCGATCCGGATTCGCATGTCTCGCTTTTCTGCGTTCAAACTCTGCTCTATTTGCTGAGTGACACTGTTTAACCTCCTGGAACCAGATGAACGAAAGGATCGGCCGGTAGATTCCGGACCTGTGTATTGGCAGTTTTTTCCGCAGCATCCGGCGGTGTAACGAGCATGAAATGCAGGTCACCATCCGGCGTCACGTTGGCGGTAACACTGCCATGCCCCGCATCGTAGCTTGCCATCGTCGACAGCCCTATCCCAACCATTGGCCCCATGATGCCGAGGTTGCCAAGACGATGACCGACGTCGAAACCCTCCGCGAGATTTGTTGGATCAAGACGGTCGTCGGCGTCCAGGGTATGCAGCAGGGGGAGGACCGACGGCGTCGCGACACTGTCGAAGAACAGCCGTGCGACCTTATCGCCCTTCGGGAGTTGGGTCTGCACCTTCTGCCAACCTGCGCGCAATGCATCGGCCTGAGCCCCACCGCGAAGTGGATGGCCGTCAGCGTCTTTTAGACTCACTGCAACGGGGCGATGCAGGTACCCGAGCAGTGGTGCATCATCAAACTCCTTCAGTTGCCACCGGGCCCAACGCGCCGGAAACCAGTCATCCGGCTTGAACGAACCTGGCCCCTTGTTGCTTAGCGATTGCCACAACAGCGGCAACTTTGACTGCCAGTGCTCCACCGACGGCGGCGAGACGTCGAAGCCATCCTTGGGCTCGGAACTGACATTCCAGAAAAAATTCGCCAGCTTTATCGTGTCGTACTGCCTGTCGTCGGCGCCCGCACCTTCAGGATCGTCATTGACATAGGGACGCATGTAATGGTTCACCCGGTCCGATCGGGAAACCAACAGTCCTACCATCGCATCAAATTGCGAGGGTACATACTGTCCCGCAGGCACGTCGTTCTGTGTGAACCAGCTACGAACAGCCAGGCCGTCCATACCGTAGATCAGCACTTCGGGAACGGTCGGATTCCGGTCGAAGAAATCGAACAAATAGTCGATCTGGGCCTGCGGGTTGTCGACGTTGACCGCCTGTGCGGACAGGAGCATGTGCTGAGCCAGGCTTGCCTCCTGACGATTCGTCGTAATGAAACTGCCTATATTGGTTTTCCGGCCCGCACTCCTGGGCGGCCCGAAAATGATCACCGGGGTCGGCCAGCGCTCAACACCCTCGCCTGCGCTGTACTTGAAGGACGACCCAAGTGCTCCCGAGGCTTTGTCCTGGACAAAATCGCGATCGCTTGGGTAATCCTTGGGCTTATTCGAAAGCACGCTCCGATACGCGTCTTTCTGCCCTTTCAGGAATTGCCATAGATCGGTCTGCGCCCACACATCCACACGCACGCCAACGCCACGTAACTCCAACCGATCCGGGCGCGGCTCTGCGGCTCCAGCTGACGAAAGGGCACTCGCAGATGCAGGCACAGCACCCAGGGATGCACCGGCTGCGGTACCGGTTGCCGCCGTCGGAGATCCAGCACGAAGCCGCCATGCACCAAAGAACAAAATCGCCAAAAAAACCGCTCCTGCCAATATTCCCCACATGACATTTCTCGCCATCCCTGTTGCCTCGATTTGCGTATTCGACCAGACATCGTAATACCTGATCATGTTGTATCCCGTCCAGCCCGCCGACCAGGCGACAAACAACGCCAGATAAGCGCGCGACTGCGGACGCGTCACGGCTTTCATGCGGCAACCCCTGGGTCGTTCTTTCCGCTCGCGCGCTCATCATGGGTTTGGCTTTTGACGAGAGGCGGCCACGTCCGTGGCACATACTTTTCTTCGGGAAATTTCCCCGCGTAGTAGTACTGCTGGGTTGCGTGCGCGAGATCCTTGGCGTCATCGCTAAATTTTTCGAAGCAGGCACTGACTTTGGGCGAAACCTTTTCCCAATTCGTGCGCCAATCGGCAAACGCGATCAGGGTCGCCCGCCAATCCGGATCGTCTAGTGTCTTCGCCTGACCGATCGCCACGTCCATTGCCGCGATCTCGCGCACGTTCGCCGCATCGTTCAAGATGCTAGAGTGATAGTTGTTGTCTGTAGCGTCCTTCCCGGTCAGACGCGCCCGCACTTCGTAGGGCGTTTCGCGGCGCATGAAATTTACGCCGTCAAGCGACGACACATCGCTCGTCTGGTCGTTTTCGTCTTGCTGCTGGCTGTTGTACCACTGCTTCACCACTGCAGCCGAAGTCACCTGAGTCTTCTGTTGACCAGCCTGTGCCAAAACAGAAGACGGAATGTCCTTGATCAACTTCCAGTCGTACTCCGCATTCGGATTCCCGAGCGCTACATTCACACCCACAGCATCCACCGGAAGTTGGCCCGACGGGTTACCCCATTTGTCGCGCGTCTCGCTACCGAACAGATTGGGCGCATAGGGTGGATCAATCTGCTCACCATTGATCCAACGATCAAGACTTCCGTCCACGGGAGCACCCGACCAAGCTGTGCGGTAGGGGTGCTGTGTCACTGCTGCCGCCGACGTACTGGAGCCTCCCGGGAAGCGCGGCTCGTTCGACATGCGTGCAGTCATCGTTTGTGGTGCGAGGCCGACCGGAACCGGCTTTCCATCGCGCTTCAATTTGGTCCACAGGCGTTGATAGAACGCGAAGCGGCTTGGAGCCTTCTTGAACGCGTCCATCGCAGCCAACTGGACGTACTTTGCCCAGGCGCTGGCGGTCGACCCCAACGCCACGGCAGTCACACTGTTCGGAAGGCCATAGGTTCCAATGCCGCGGATATTGTTCAGGGCGACCACCGTATCGTCTGTACAGAAATACAAATAGGCCTTGCCGCGGTTATCGCGCTCGTTGAATTGAACGTCTGCGCCGCCGGCCCCGAGTGGACGCACGCCCTGCGCCGGTGACCACTTGGAACCCGTACGTCCCCTATGGCTCGGGTTCTGGTCAGTACACGCGAGTTCGGACAAGGCGGGTTGCTGATGCCGGGCGCCGGTAACAGCCTCAACGATATTCGCAAACGTCTTGAGCTTCGCCTGCGACGTCTGGTTCTCGTCGTCGTTCTCCCATAGCGCATACGGGCTGTCTACCATGATGATATTGTCAGCGAGACGCGCGCTCTCCTTGGCCAGGATCGCCTGAGCAAGCAGGGTGATGATGGTTCCCTGGCTATGGCCGATCACCGTTATCGTTTCGTCACTGGTCCCTTGCCCCGTGCTCGCTTCGCGAATTTGCCGGATCAGCATGGCAAGTCGATGCGCGGCCAGTACGAAATAGAGTCTCACCGGGCTTTCCCCAATGTACGTATATCGATCGGCAGCCTGTCTAGCAGCGTACTCTTTCGCGCCGAGCTCAAATCCCTTGCCGTACATATCTGGAATGTTGTTGGTCGCGTTGTCAAAGTAGCCCCCCTCCTTGGCGAAATGGGCATCCAGCCGATTGCCTTTGGCATCCTGATGCTGGCTGCGCAGCTTGATAGGATTTCCCTGGCGATCCTTGGAAATTTCACCGTTCGCAGCTCTGTACCCCCAATAAAACGGAATGAAGACGCTGTTGGTCTTTTCGGTATCTGTGCGTCTGTAAAGGTGCGTATCCGGGTCGTAAACGACGGCCTTATCTGCGTCCGTGAGCTTCGTATGGTTCTTGCTGGCCTCCGCCTGTTTTTGTTTGGCGTCACGCCATGCAGCACCGTACTCCCCGGCTGCAAGATCCGTACGATTCAATCGCCAGTTCAGTCCCTCGCAAATGCCGCGCTCGACGTTCTGATAGGTCGCCCCCGGGTCGTTCACGCCGTGAAGGAAAATTACGATCCCGGGACGATCTGGAGGGACCTCGACAAGTCGCGGCTGATTGTTGAAATTCGGATCAGTGACCGCTGTAGCGCTGGCGGTGACGTGTTGTTTGGTGTCCGTCATACCGGTACATCCTGTCAGAGACTCAGAGTTGAGGTTTCAAAACATCGATCTTGGCGATTCGCATCACGTCATCCTGCAAAAGATCGGTCAACCCTTTCGCGTCTGACGTGCCCTGAATTACACGCCCGTCACTCATGGTGATCTTGTAGGCCTGATTCGCGGCCAGCATCGGCGTATCCTCAGTGTGGCCTGGGTAATGCAGTTGGTAACGCTGCTTCGTGCCGTCCTTGCCGAAGTTCAGTGGCGTCGATTGTTGCGTCGAAGGGCCATTAAAGGAATGCCCTGCCGTCTTCACATTAAGGCGACCATCGGAGCCGATTTCGTGACCGCCGCCGATCGTGTAGTAACTGCCGTCCGATGCGACTATGTGAATCTTTTCTCCGCGGATATATACGTCCTTGGCGGCAGCCAGATGCAAATCCTTCTGCGCCTGAATTACTACGTCGCCCGCCTGGGCCTGGAGTTGAACATCGCCCTGATTCGCAATAGCGCTAATGCCATTAGCCATTGCAAACAACTGCATGCCCTGACCCGCATGGCCAACCCAACGCTGCCCGCTAACCAACTGAAGATGCTGCTGCGCAACCTGATCGATGTTTTCACCTGCATAGGTCACATGCGTCTTCGGCGTCACGTTTACCGACCCCGCCTGAGCGCCGAATGCCATCAGCGCTTGCGAGCCGGCTCCCGACGCCCCCGCACCCGACGCACTGCGCGGCGTCCACTCCTTGAACGCAGACGCCACCGCACTCTGCCCCGCCGTATCGGCAGCCTGCCCGCCATGCTGTCCGGCATAGTCGCCCAGCGACTTGAACAGTTCCGTGCACTCCGCAAGCAACTGCACCAGTTCATCACGATCCAACTGGTTTCCGCTTGCCTGCGTGCGGGCATAGGTCGTCAACAGAATGCCCTGCGCGGCACGCAATGCCGCGGCCGCATCCGTGCGCAGTTCCGCTCCCTCGCCACGATCCTGCCCTTGCCCGTTTTCACGAGGTTGCGTCAGATACCCCAGGTTCAATTGACTATAAGCATGCTCGCTCGCCAGTTGTCCGCTGACCTGCCCGGGAGTGTCATCGAATCTGAGCTGGTTATAGCGCGCCGCCTTGATTTCCTTCGTCTTGATCCCCGAGACATATCGGTTGCCCGGCAGTGAACCCGTGTGACTGAACGTTGCAGGCTTGTTGGGCCCGTTATGCAGTACCCCCGTCACGAACATCTTGTCGGGGTCGCCGTTCAGAAAGTCCAGTGAAACCTCCATCCCAACCCGCGGTAATGAGGTATGGCCAAAGCTTTGGCCGGCCAGGCTCGTGCTGACTCGCACATAGGCGCTATCCCGATCAGTACCGCTGGCCCCAACACCTTGGGCATGTGCATGGTCATCCGGATTAAGGCCCTGAATCTGCACCTTGATCCGTCCCAATTCGTCGCAATACACCTCCTCCCCCTCCGGGCCGACCACCAGAGCGGTGATCGGATAGACGCGCGGAAGATCAACACGCGGGTCGTACGCTGGGGTAAGTGCTATGCCGCGTCGCACGCAGGTGAACGTGTTGTCGTAGCGAGTCCCAACGGCATCGGATGAGCGCGCCTGCATCGACTGCGCGACAGTCGGCAACGAATCAAAGTGCCAGCGGTTGGCGTCGAACAGCGCCTGCGCCCGCTCATTCAGATCCTTCGGGAGATTGTTCTCGGCCCGATGATGCAAGCCAGTAACGACGAACTGCCGCTCACTTTCCGGACGCGTATCGACTTCCGGATGTCCGGTCAGCTCAAACCAGCGACCAACCGCCAGATCCCGCACACCGCTTGCCGCATCTACGCTCACGGCCCGCAATTCATGCGCGAGCATTCGCGCCTTGCTTAGGCGATCGTAGTCGTTCCACGAGTCGCCTGCGTGCGGCACGTCGATAACGCTATCCGACAGGAGCTGCGACAGATCGTTGCCCGCCGGGCCCTGATCGACGATATTGGACTCGGACGCCTGCGCCATGATGCCGGCCTTGTAGTCCCAGCTCGCGCGCTGCACGCTGCCTGGTACCAGTTGCTGCGAGGCGGACCATAACGTGACCGAATCGCGCTCCTCGGTCGCGGCATCGCGATGGTAGCGAATCGTACCCGCAGCCGATTCCGGCAGCTTCATGGGATCGTCGAACAGCACCAGCGTGTGCACCGGTATATCGCTGCCGCCGCTGTCGGACGGCGCCTGCCCGCGTTTGCCCGCCGCAGTAAACCACGCTATGCCGTCACGACGGCAGAGTCGCCGGATAAAATCGGCGTCAGATTCGTGAAACTGGAAAATCAGTTCGCGCACCGGGTACTGGCTGCGATTTATGCCAGCCAGATCGAAGTCAAATGCGCTCGCCAGTGCCGGGCTTTTCTTCTGCCATTCCCGAAGCAATATCTCAATGACATCGGGCACGTTCTTTGTGCGGAATATGCGGGTATTGACCCGCCGCTCCAGAACGGACAGGGCGTCGCGAATAATGAGCTGATACGTCGCCAGCGATCCATCGGATTGTCCTGCGCGTGCGTCTGTCACCAGTCCGCAAATCTGGTGTATCGCTCCGCGATCGGTTACAAGCTGGACGGAAACAGGTAATCCGATAAAGGCCTTAAGCGGCAGGTCGGCACGTGTTGACACGCATGTCAGGTGCCCTTCGATACCAGCGCACAAGCCTTCCCTGATGTCGATGCGCTGGATTACCAGCACCTGTTCGAGCGCTTTCTGAGCATGTCCCCACTGCAGGCGAATCGGACGATTGTTCTGGTCGAGGACACCGGAAGCGAATGCCCGCAGCAGATCGGCAGAATTCACAGTTGATCTCTTGGAGTTTTTGCTGACCGACCTTAACCGCCGTCCAGCCTTTGATTGATCGTCTACGTCACCGGGGTTCGTCAGTTGACCGACCAGAGAAACGCAATTCGTCTGATTTTAGCAAAATCGTTATTGCGCAACCTCTTCAATACAAAATTTATCAGCACACCCTCCAAACGATCGCTTGATTTTCAGCATTTAAACAAATTTGAAGAAACCATTTCCTCCACCGATCGTCACGAAAGCCCGACTGCAGTCAAAGGCTGATCAATTTATGCTGATTGGCTAAATTCAAAACTCCCCGTTAAAAATGACTGCTCTCGCTGAAGTGATAACACGCGGACTGCGCCTATACGCCGTCCGGTTGGGCCTGAAAACCTACGCGGCGGCAGGTGGGATCAAGATCGTCCGCAACCATCGTCGCCCGCTTGTGCCTGCTTATACGAGGAGGACTACAAAAACGTTGTAAAAACGCAAATCAGAGACGCTGACTTTTCTGCGACGGCTTTTCAGGGTGCCCCATTCGCTGCCCCCAACACCTCAATGCTGCAAATACCGCCGTCCTGTTGGACCAACGAAAAACGAACAAGCCTCAATCCTGACATTGCAAGAACGGCTCAATAACCACACGTTAGCTGGCCCCTGTCGGACGCGGGCTTGCCAAGATGGCGCGTGCATCACACAACGCGTGATGCTAATGCCCGTGCTCGGCGAAAAATTCATCTAGCCGCACCGAGTTTAGCTTAGTCCGGATGTTCTCGTGCCGCCATCCAGCAGGAAGCTCACCGCCCATCAAGCTTTCTAGCAACTGGAGGTCGCCATCGAAGTTGTAGCAGACAACGGGACGGCGGCAAGGCGAAGTACGTCCAAGCCGCTCTTGCACTTTCGCGCCGGAGTTCCAAGTTTGGCATGGACCGCCCTATCGGCGTCCGGATTCGTCCGTCAGAAAGCGGTCAGCCGCGTTGACGATGCTCCGGTTTCAGTCAGGTTGGGATGCTACGCAGCCCTTCTGTGCTGGTCGTCCTTTCCTTCGACGCTGACTTCGTCCGCAGCGGCAGTCGCCCTTATCTTCTCTGCATCCTCTACCAGGTCTACGGCGGGATTGCTCATCGCTAGCGCGAACCTGTATCCGATTGCGACCTCGTCTGGCGTCATGCCCACCCGGAAGGCCGTGATTTGGTTGGCGAGTTCCGGGTTCAGGTCGGTACGCAGTACTTCGTGGCCGCTCAGGTTACGATTCAGTCGTGCGCGACCTCCGTAAGTTTTTCTCTCGGACATCACTTTCCTCCTATGAAGGTTGGCCGGGCATAATGCTTCAACGCCCTACAGTACCTTGCGTCGCGGCGGTCCAAGGTTGCTTATCGCACGTAGGGAACGATAAGTAAGCGGCAGCAACGTGATAGTCCGGCAGCGGGCCGCCCTTTCTTTGGGCGACTCTGCTGCCCGGACGCGCACCACGGTTCCCCTGCTCGCGGAATTCGCCCTCTTTGATGAAGCCCAGATAGTGCGATACCGCGTATTTCTTCAGCGGATTTCGTGCTACTTTCGATTCGCCCGTAAGCGGGGATACGGCGACGAGAATGAAAAGAACGACTGCGGTCATCCTGCTGCTGGCTTGTGTCAGTACCTTAGCCAGCCCCCCGTCGATATATGAACACCAGCAGATTTCCAATCAGAGAAATTGCAAGGCACGGACTGCGCTCCTGCATTCAGTCTGGAGGCCTCATGCTACGGTTCGCGATGCCGATGCTTCGGTGCCGGGTCGTACCGTCAAGTTTGTGAAGATGACTTTCGCCGGGGTTTGCTAGCGCGCTGTCTCGCAAGTGCGTACCTAGTCATCATCTCAGGGTTGATGGTTGGAACAGGGGCAATCAGCTTGAGCCACGACTCCCGGCCCAAAGTTCGCACGACTTCGATAAGCGTATGCAAGGACGAGCCGTTCCCGCTCTCCAGATTCCGCAGCGAACGTACGCTAATGCCTGCTCGGGCCGCCAGCGTCGACTGGTCAAGATTTCGATGGAGGCGCAGCGTTCTCAAGCTGTCGCCTAGTTCTGCTTCCCACTCTTCGGCGGTTCTACTACGCCCCATTGCCTCTTCCCATCGTGACGTGCCTGCCGTATCGACAATGCCCTGCGATTATCGGCACTAGTATGCCGATTAAGTAGATAATCTTCAGACAAGAGGTAAAAATTTGCCTCTTGTTGCGAGCCAACTGACCGAGGCGCGGCTGGGGCGCTGGTCAGCACTGATTGCCCGTATCTTGGTCGCCGCCGATGGTCGAGTCTCAGTTTCTCGGCTCCGCATCCCTGCCCACGTCAAGCCAAACGCGAACGCGCAGCATGGGCCCGGTCGAAGATATCTTCCAGAACCGGATGAACGCCGCGCAACCCCTCGACCACTGCGCTAGCCCACTCAAAGTATTCCCGCTTACGCTCGACCGCCCAGTCTGCCGGCGGGTTGGCAGCAATGTCCCGCAGGTTGCAAATCTTGTCCGCTAGCTTGACTAATTTGGCCCTAGCGCTAACGTGCGGTGCGTGCTCGACCTGAAGGCGCTTTCGCTCCTCCTTCGGCAGCGACTTGTCGTCCGTTACTTCGGCGACGATGTCCGCGACATCTTCCCCGAACAACTCCGCCAGCTCGCGTAGCGATGTCTCCGTGTCTTCGATAGTGTCGTGAAGCACGGCGGCAACCAAAACGCTTTCGTCGTCGACGTTCCCTTCGTTTGCAAGCACATTTGCCACTGCGATTGGGTGGTTGATGTAGGGAGATGCCTCACCATCTTTACGCCGCTGATTACGGTGCTTGTCAGCAGCGAAAGCGATAGCTTTAATGAGATTGTTCAAGAAGTGACCTCTTGGTGCAGAAGGACACAGTGAGCCGCGCGTCCACAACGGCCCCTGTGCCCCCTTATATGTGGCATTGCTCTCGCGACATCCGAGCCCTAGTCCGCTTTGCCATAGGCCCAAAGCGGCCATCGGGTAACGCAAAGACGTGCAAGGTCAGCGGAGCGCGCGTCGATATCCGCACGAGTGAAAGCCGGCGCCTTGGCAGCTCCCGCGGCAGCCAGCGATTTAGTCATCTCATAGCCTGAAGAACGATAGAGCTTTACGTCCTTCATCTTGGTTTCTACCGCCTGATTGTTGCATGACGAATTCAGTGCGCTTTCGAGGAGCGTTAAGTTACCAAGTCGATGGATGTGGCCGAGATATGCCTCGGTTGTTGCAAATCCATGTGCACGCACCCCGAAGGAGGGCTCCTGCGGAAGGACGTGCTCTACAGTCTGCCCCGAGCGAACAAGACCCGCCAACTCCTGCAAATCGAACTCTCCACTGCCAATCGCGACGCGCTGCTCCTCTTCCGCGGCGTTAAGAATGCGTAGCACCCCGGGATTTCGATACATTTCTTCCATCGCTAAACGAGACTCGAACATCCCGTCATCCATGAATTTGGCCACA
This sequence comes from Paraburkholderia sp. IMGN_8, assembly GCF_038050405.1. Classification (NCBI taxonomy): domain Bacteria; kingdom Pseudomonadati; phylum Pseudomonadota; class Betaproteobacteria; order Burkholderiales; family Burkholderiaceae; genus Paraburkholderia; species Paraburkholderia sp. IMGN_8. The sequence continues at coordinate 4,220,903 of NZ_CP150900.1, forward strand.
AACCAGCTCATGTAGTCTGCGATTTCCGTCAATGGCTTATCACCCGAATCACGGGTAAGGTAGAGGATATCCGCTTGCGGATTTGTGCCTCGCAACTTGAAAACACGGAGGTCCGCGACTTCAATCATTTGAAGCAACGACAGGTTAATATGCGCGTATGCGGACTCTCTCAAAACGCCTCGCATTGCGAGACGTGTCGTCAGCGGGTAGAGCGTTGCGGCGAGGTCACCTACGACAAACAGCATATAAAGCTCTTTGTCAACACGGGTCTGCTCAATTAGCCCACGCAACGCGGCAAAGAAGTCCGCCAAGTCTGCAACGTAATGCTTGATAAACGCACTGAGCTTCGCAGTGTCGCTCCGCAGAAGCTTCAGTGTCGGCTTCAGGAATGACTCAAGTACGGTTTCCGAAGACGCGTTGTAGTCGAATCCGACCGAGCTCGTGTGACCGTCGACGTTGAAAGCAAAGTAGTGGTATCGAAAAACATCGTCTTCCCGAAACGTATTCCGATTCACAACGCGAATTTGGTAGCCATCTTGCGCAGCCAGGCCCTTGATAAGGCTGTAGTCACGAAATGCGGCCCCGAAACGTTCGGCCACAAACTCGTCAAGCTCTCCGGCAAGAAATCGATTCGAATAGTAGATAAGGAGGCTTTTCGCAATGTCCATCTTCGACAGTGGCACTCCACGGTCATTCACTGACTGGAACATGCGGATTGCTTTACCCTCTTCGGCCTCGATGAACTCAAGCACCTCAAGCTGCCCGATATTCACTAACCACTTTTGTATGGTGCTCTCACCTCCGGCATCTTTGATAGCCTTGACGCGTTGCCGAATCCAGCCATGAGCCTCTTTCAGCCGGACCTGGCCCTCGGTGGCAGGAGCCGGATTTTCGTCTTCGAGCAGTCCGGAAAAGTAAGCCTGGTTGTTGCCGAGAACTGTAAATTTCGGCCCATGCACTGGATGGCGAAGAAACGTCGACCGATAGTAAGTCTTGACCTCTCCCTCGGGAAGAGCGCCAACCATGGCATCGAGCAACATCGTTAACGTAGTTAGCCGCTGCTGCCCATCCACCACCTTGAAACGGTCTTTGGCCGCGCCTGCCGACAAGATGAACGTCCCGAGGTAATGGCTCCCACCCATCTCCATCGCTTCCAGGATGTCGTCGAAGAGGTCGTCGACATTTGTGGTACTCCACGCGTAGTCTCGCTGATACGGAGGGATTTCCAAGCTCTTACCGGTAAAAAAATGCTCAATTGTTCTCGTACTCACAATAGCCTCAGGATTTTTGTTTGACGTTCACATTTACTCAGAGAAGCGAATTTTGGCAACGCCAGCCGTACGCTGCGTGCCGACTTATGCGGCGAAGTAGTGGTGCGCTATCGTTGATAAGGCCGTCGAGGCTGTAGTGGGGTTCTTTGAATAGCGCGTCGGTCACAGTTGTCGGAGCATTGATATTCTGGACATCAGACTACGTGTAACTGCGTGTGCAGGTGGATACCGCTAATGCGCTTTGACCACATTTCTGGAAACGCGACCTCACTGGTCCCATCGCCGTCGCAACGTTGCAATCCTGGCATCGGACCGGAGTGATTTACCATCGGGTCCACACAATGCCACTGAGCCCTCCGGGAGACCAAAAACGGACTCGATTTGCCGTTTGATGCTGCCAATACTGGCATCGGCACGTGCCGCACGGTAGCGCGCCGGAGATTCGATTCTGAACCCCTTGAGGTCCACGTCGTCGTCCCCTAGCAATTCCCGTTCGGCCGCTTCAACGACTGCATCTCCCACATCGGTATTGTCTTCATCGAAGGACTTGGGCGAGCGACCATCGTCTTCCGGTTGAGACTGCACAATCGACCAGGTAAGCGCGTCCTCCGGAACCCACAGGCTTCCGTGCTCAAGGTGATATGCCATCACCGACTCGCGGGTCGAAATATAGTCGCTCAATCGCGACCGCCCCCCAGGCAGGCGAGACAGTTCCGACTGAAGCTCCTGCAGAATGGACATCGGACCGACTACGCCGATGAAGTCCGAGTTAGTCATCTCATGGAAGTTGAAACTCACCGTCGCGTGAACGTAAATCGTGGCGCGCATGCCGGGGTCCTTGCTTGCTAGCGAGGATAGGGTGCGCCGTATGGTTCGCAGTCGTTCAAGGTCGGAAACGCTATCCGTGTCAATCTCGACAGTCGGAATAGCTTCCGAACTCTTTTTGAAATTTAGTTCACTGGCCGGTTTCGTCGTCATGGTCTCTCTCGCGATTTATGCCAACGGCGGACAAGCAAAAGGAAGGCGCATCCGTTGGCACTCTTTGATTTCTTTATTGCCTTTGGTATTACGGCACAACAGTCAATTCCTTTAGACTCATGGCATCATTGCCGCCGTCATCAAGAAAGGACCAATGCGAAATGTTCATCCCGCGACACCGACGGCTTGTCGCCCTCCTAACCGGGTCAACAAGGACTCTTCCCTCCGCTCTCTGGACATCGGCGACTTGTTCGACGAGTTCTGACGCTTCCTCATCACAATCCAATTCTCAATGCGCCAAGCGCACGTTGTGAAGTTCAAGCGCCCCTTAGCCGCTCCTGCTCTCTCCATCAACGCGAGCTAATCAGCCGAAGTCTCTGCAACAAGCCTCAACGCGCGACCAGCCACGGGCAGATACAGCCACTGCTCCCGGACCGACTTGCCCGTGCACTTTTCGATAGCTTCCGCGTACGCGGACAGCTGCGGTCCATACTCCCGGACAGTCGCGTCATCCCGGCTGGTACCCCCCGGATTGGCTTTGTGGTCGACGAGGACCCACCCGTTAGGTGTATCGACCAGCAGGTCTATGCGGCCTCTCATTCGCGTCCCATCTGACCGGTCAGCCTCGACAGGGACCTCTACACGGACCGCTCCGCCGGGCCAGCGCTGTTGTACCCAGCGGAAAAAGGCCTGTAGCTGGGCAACGACGGCCGCCTTGTCAACCGCATGTGCCGCTCCCCACGCGACAAGGATGCGTTCCACATCGGCGTCTTCAACTCTTCCCGCCACGCCGGCGCGGGCGATACACAGGTGCAATGCGTTTCCGAGTACGTCCATTTCAATACCGGCGGTAATTGCGACGCGCACGCCAATGGATTCGGACTCGGCGACAGCGAACATACCGCCTCCCGCGTCGCTCGGCCGATACCAGAGGGGCTGCGCATCTTTTGCTGGTGCGGCCACGTACCAGCTACATGCGCACTCTTTCTGTGCGGGCGGCGCAAGAGCACTATCTGTGGCCGTCCAGGTTCGGGCCTCGCGGAGAATGGTTCCTTCATCCGGAAGTACAACTTGACCGGTGTCCCCGAAAAGCAGGTCACCCGCTCCGACCTCATCAACCCAGTCACGGTTGACGCTTTTACTCCGCTGACACGTGACAAGCACATTTGCGTCGCGCGCACGTGTCATGCTGACATAAAGGAGGCGCTTATTCTCAGCGAGCGCATCCGCGGCCATCATCTGACCGATAGCACTTACCTCGGCATTGACGGCTGACTGCGGCTGAGTCCGCCTGCCCCAGGTCTTAGGCCAGAAGTGCACGAAGCGATTCTCCAGTGGGCGCTCGGGATTGAACTCGCCGTCGGTACGCGCGCGAACACCCCACAGGGCACTTCTTGTTGCTGTTCCCAAGGACGTAAGAATGACGACGGGCCACTCAAGCCCTTTCGCTCCATGGTGGGTCATCACGCTAACGGCATCGTCAGCGGTTGCTGACCGGTCGTCGGCTTGACTGTCGGCGAGCGTGTCGAGCCAGCGCAGAAGTCCACCGACGGTGGCTGGACGCCTGGCAGCGATACATTCGTCTTCGTAAGCCGCACCAAGGTCCATCAGGGCTTCAACGTTGGCGATTCGGGTCCTCGCCTCATGGGGCGAACTCGACCATTGGCTTGCAACACGGGCAACGTGTGATTCGGCCTTCGCGAGTCGCATTGCCTCCCGCGGTGTCAAAGCAGCGAGGTTCGGCCGCAACGTCTCCAGGCGGACAAGAAGCGGATGCGCTTCGTCACCCTCGGCTTTCCACTGCGAAGGGCTAGCGCCTTCCCTGGCGAGATACTCAAGCCGGTCGCCAAGCCACTCCTGCGCCGGAACGCCATCAGCGAGGGTCAATATCAGCGCAGTTGCGACGCTGTCCCCCGCATCAAGCAGGCGTCGAAGGCACGCAAGGACGAAGATGGCTTCTGGCGTGCCAAGAAGACCAGCTCTCGGGCTCGCGGACGGCACCCCCCATTGCGTCAGTGACGTAACTGCAAGTTCAACCTGGTCGTTCTTGCGACACAGGACCGCTATATCTCCTGGACGAACGGCACGCTCCTGTTGAGTTTGCCGGTCCACGACCCTCAGCTCCGATTGAAGCAGCCCGCTGACTGCCTGCCCCAAGGCAAGGTAGTCGGACTCGTTGTTTTTGCTTTCGAAGTTCCAGTGAAATAGTGCCGGTTGCCCTGCGATGTCATCCCGGGATGGTTGCAGGCGCACATGTTGTGGCTGCAGTTCAGGAAGGAACGCAGAGCCGAAGACGGCATTCGTCAGGGACACAAGCGCTGGTGTCGAGCGCCGGGAAGTGGTTAGCGGCTCCCCCAGCTTGCCACCCCAACTCTCAACAGCCGCAAGAATGCCTGCGATGAGCCGGGCGTCCGTACCACGGAACCCGTAGATGGCCTGCTTCGGGTCGCCAACCCAGACGGAGCGCTTGGCCAGTTTGGCGAGCTCCACAAAGAGCGCCAACTGTAGCGGACTCGTGTCCTGAAATTCGTCGACCATCACGAGGTCGAGTTCGTCGGCCAATGCGTTCCGGACGTCCTCGTTCTTGCGGATGACTTCGAGGAGCAACACTTCCTGGTCGCTGAAGTCCACTGCGCCCATCATGCGCTTGGCTTCGGCATAGGTGTCGAGCGTCCCGGCCGCCAGGTCAAACACCTGTTCAAGATAGGAGCGCACATCTTCGTGGAACTCGGGATGCGATTCGTGCGCCTGTGCAGCTTCCGAAACGGGTGTTATGGCCGCGCGGACCGCAGCGCCGGCATTCAGACTACAAGCCGCAATCCAGTCCGGCCAGCACCAGCGCCCCTCACGAAAACACCGCTCGAGACGCTCCAGGTCCCGGTGACCGTTCCTGAGGTTTTGGGCGACATTGCCACCCGCGGCCTCAGTCGTTGCTATATGTAGCGATACGTCAGCCAACGCCTTCGTCAATGCGCCAGAGAGTGCGTTCGTCGGGTCGCCGTTTGTCGAAGGAGCCGGCCAGTTCGCCAGCATCAGGTCGGCGTTCCGACGACCCATCGCTCGTACCTCGTTCGCGGAAATGTCGTTATTCCTCGCGGCATTGACCACGTCTTCAATCTGTCCAGACCAGTCTGCATGCTCGATACCAAACTTCGAGGTAAGCGCAACGAGCTTTGCACGACCCGATTCGTCGAGCGTCTCCGCAAGTGAAGTCGCCAGCAGGCGTCTGGCCTGCCCCTCGCTCAGGACCGTCTGGTCCGGGGATAGCCCTATCTCAAAACAGAAGCGCTTCAGCAACTGGCCGCACACACTATTGACTGTACCGAGCTTCGCTTGCCCGATGGCAGTAGCGAGTTCGATTTCGCCCTTGTTCAAGAGCCACGAGCGGGCGCGCTCGCGCAGCTCCGTTGCTGCCTTGACCGTGAACGTAGTCGCGAGGACGCCGTGCGGCCGCGCCTCACCTGATTCGAGTGCCTCGGCGAGCGTCGATGTGAGCTTGTAGGTTTTGCCGCTTCCGGCGCCCGCACTAATGAATTCGATATTATTCATTGCTCCCAGCCCCCGAGCAGCACCATATAGTCCTTTTCCCATGTGTTGGGCCCGTTCACCTGCAGCGTGCCCTCCGGTCCCTGGAAATCTTCCCCGCCGCCAAACGGAACGACATCGATGTGGCCTGCGGCCCATTGATTGGTTCGCCAGTCCCAGCTAGCCTTTGCCTGCTGAATGAGACCGGTGCTTGCAGCCAGAGGTGGCGTCCGAACCTGAGCGGTCGGGATGACGTCCGGTGCGCTCACGTACATCGCGCCCGACTCAAGAATGAAATACCCCAGTGCCGCGGGCGTTACACCGGTTTGCTGCTGGTAAAGCAACGAGTAGAGTGCCAGTTGGAGATGCTGTCCATCGAGCAGCGTGGCAGCGTAATAGTTGTCGCTGCGCCACTTCATATCCAACGCTACGGCCTTGCCTCCCGGCAGTTCAACGAGCAGGTCGATTTTGCCAATAAGCGGCACGTCGCCGAGCTGGCCTGCGACAGGCAGCTCCGTGTGAACGCGGGTAGTGCCCGCCGCGCGCAGATGGCGCATCATCGAGCGGATTGCGTGCTCGCATACGCTCCTGAATCGTTGCTGACCGACCCCGGCACCGTGCATCAGCAAGACTGCCCCCTCTGTCCGAAGGAGGAAATCGACGTTGTCCCGGAACCACGTCACTGCCTGCTCATCGGTCCAGTTGAGGCAGTCCGCCTGCTGAAAGAACTTTTCGAAAACCCGATGCGCGAGCGTTCCAAGGAGATTGTTGCCGTCCCTTGCCTCAAGTATCGAGGCCGGACGCATACGTGCGATGCGCTTGAACGCATAGAGCGCGGGCGCATTGAACAGTTCGGACATGGACGTGTACGACTGGTCCGTCGTCGGAAGCGTAATCGGCCCCCCCAGGTCAAGCGAATCAGGCGTTTGGGGCAAAGCCATGTGCTCGACGTGCTCGGCGAGTGTACCGACGAATTCACTTCCAGCTTGTGCGTCAAGGTCGACACAGTGCTTCATCAGGTCTGGCCACAGTTTCAGTAGCAGTTGCCGAACGGGATGCTCCTCAGCGCCCGGAGGCGGCAGGACCATGATGAACCTCCGCCTGGCGGCCAGCAGCGGACGCAGCCACTGCCGCGCCAATAGCTCCAGTTCACGCTGCGGATTTCGTATCTCGACACCCAGGTTACTGAGTGCCTCAAGTTCCGCCTTGGTCCAGTGAAGCGGTAGCGGCAACTGCGGCGTCGAAGGCATCCACCAGATGACCTCGTCGGCTGGCTCGATGCAGGCAGCGGTATCCGACTCGGCTCGAAGGCAACCCACCTGCGCCGGCGCAAACGGATTTCCTGAACCCGCTGGCGTTGCGTGTTCCAGAAGCTGTTCGACCACGCGCGGCGTGATGTTGGGAGCGCCCTGGTTCTTCAACTCGACCAGCCCATCCCGGACGGCCGAGCATTGCTCTATCGCGGCGTCGAGCGTGGCGTTCAGCAGGCCATCGTCCGCCAGACGTTTGCGCAACGCGCTAGCCAGCTTCTCGACCCGCGCCAGCAGCGCATCCACCGGTGCGCCAGCATCACGATTCCAGCGCTCGCCCTCGAGCCAGAAAGCGACGTCCTCGAGGATGGCATCGCCGTTCTCTTCAGCCAGGATTTCCTGTTTCGCTGCCTCCCAGGCTTCACCGCCGATACCAGGCTGCTCTGCGACAGCTTTTGCGAGGCGGACTCGCGCCGTTCGGCGGAAAGGCCCGATGGGATGGGACAGAAACTCCACGAGGTGTCCGATGTCGACTGGGTCCCAGCACATTTCGAGAGCGAGCCCCAAGGCTTGCAAGGCGGGGCGCAAGCTGCTGGTATGGCGAAAGCCGCTGCTGGCACCACCCGTCGCCATCATCGTCGTGTCTACGGAGTCACCGTTCGACTCGCAGACGAGAAGCCGGTCGGTTGGGGTTTGGCGGCAATATGCACTGAGCCAGTGCTCAGCGGCTTCACGGGTCGACGCCTGGACAAGCACGACACTGCCGTCAGCACTCGTGACCGCGAGAGGACGAAGGTCGCCTTGCGTGACTGCGTCAAGCGCGTGTTGTTGAAGTTCGCGAAGCAGTCCATCGCCCTGAGGCTCGGGCTTCCACTCCCTGACGGCCGGCAGGCGCGCGAGGACCTCGCGCCACGCACGCGGAAAGCTGCCCAGTGGGTCGACGAGCAGTACCGATTCGATTGGAGTCCGCTCGGTCTCGAGCGCCGCGAGTATGGCAGCGAGGCGCTCCGCTTGGCCGGGTGGGATGTTGCCACTCGCAATCTGCTCGACCTCCGCCATGTCCTGTAGCCTTCGAGGGCTTCCCGTAAGTGCGGTCCCATCCCAACCTCCCCGGCGCCATTCGTCGCGCCAGGAAAGGAGTTTGGCGCTCGTACCGACGCCATCCGCTTCGAGCGAACGACTGTAGAACCGTTCATGCCCTGTTTGACTGCGCAGATGCCCGAGATAACTTGTGACGCGCCCCGCCGCGCTCACCTCGGGACGGCTCAGCCCCAGCCAGGTTTCGAGAAGCCCGAGCAGGCCCGTGGGTCCGACGACAGGCTGGTCCAGGGCGTCCTTGCGGGAGGGGCCTAGTCGACTGTCCAGGTTCAGTCCAAGAGTGATGTGCATGAGTGGTCTCGAGTAAGACAAGCTTTGAATGCAACGTTCTTTATCGCACCATCATCAAGGTATTGACGCGACTTTCGATACTGCGCAGGCCAACAGTTGCAAATTCCGGTTCGACGCATCCGAAAAACTCCGTTCGACGCGGTTCCGGGTCAACCAGGAAATTCCTCTTATGATGATGCCATCGCTCGCGAGGCAACACGCTTTCCGGCGAAACAACCTGGAACGCAGTCCCAATCGCGATGAACAGGTCGTCGTCGGTCATTTCGAGTTGCATGCGATGCAGCTTCAGATATTCTGGCGCGGCTTCGTGAAAGAACACCACGCCCGGTTTGACCGCTTCAACCTCTCCACACCTTGGACAGGCTGTGTCGAGACGATAAACCTCCCCTTCCTTTGGGAATCTGAGGTCGCACGATGTACAAAGCATCGAATGCATGTCGCCGTGAAGATGTGAGACGTGCAGAGCGCCAGCCCGCTCAAGCAAATCGTCGATGTTCTGTGTGATAAGCCGGACTCGCTCTGTTCCCCACTTGCGCTGCCATGCAGCGAGAATCTGGTGTGCTTCGTTCGGGAGTGCATCCCGTTTCTCCAGGATTCTCTCGTTGTAGAAGTGGAAAACCGCATCCCGGTTCTGGCGCCAGGTCAGGAAGTTGCAGACCTTATCAATACTCTCCTGGCTCCAGATGCCGTTTCCGGTTCGGAACGTCGAAATCCCGCTTTCGGCCGACAGGCCTGCTCCCGAAAATACATACAGGCGCGGGCCTCGAGCATGCTGTGCAGATGACACCTTTCATCCTCCGATGGGCAAACAGGCCGGTGCGGGACGCGACCGCGAGTACGTCGACTCAGATACGACCGTTACGAGCCCGTCCGCGGGGCATCCACCGCAGCGTCCGGGCGTACGCACCACTGTCGTCATTTGTGTCCATTCCAAACCGGGTCCGGGTCGTCGTCCCAGGAGGGGGCAAATTCCACGTTCGTCCATTTCGGATGGCTTCTGTCGAACGGGGTGCCAGGACCTTGTCGCGGTCGGTCATGGCGGTATATCCATCCCGGCAGGTTGGAGTTGTGTATCTCCTCGTAGCGAGCCATGAATTCAGCAGTGGACATGCGCTTTGCATAACCCAGGAATTCGCGCCCCTCAAGCTCGCAGTCTGGTGTCCATATCTGCCAGGTGTATTTATAGAACCTCGGTGGCGTGGTCGGCAGGTACCCGAGACAGAACCACAGCGCATCGGGGCGGTCGCGCTCCCAGCTTTCACGGGTAGGTAGTCGCATGGTGGGCAGTTTCCAGACTAAGAGATTACCGCACAAGAAGGCTACGGAGAGAAGACGTCAATCGTCATCGCCATCCCGCACAAGGGCCATCAGCTGATTGCCGTGTCCGTACGCACGCAAATTGGCATCGAACGTCTTGTTGAGCTGTGGATTGTAGATTCCAACCATTCTCCCGCGCACGTAGGCGAACTGCTTCCCATGGCTGTCAGCCCTGATGAGGCCGACAATTCTTGACGAACCGTCACGAATATATAGTGTGGTCATTGCGCCTCCAGTCTGTCGTCCGGGTGATTAGAAGTTGTCAGCCCAGCGCTCCCAGAAGCCAGGCTCATCGTGGTGGGCGTTCTTCATGGCAAGCTGCAGTTCGACGACGTAGAACCTGACGTCTTCAAAGCGCATCGTGCCGTCTGGATGCTCGAGAAACGCCTGAACCTTGCGGTACCGGTTGTCGGTCTCGTCGAACGGCACATTGATGAAAATTTCACCGGCGTACGAACGCATCACCGTCTCGGACGCGAGCTGTCCGCACTCACGCCACTCGATGCCTTCGCTGTCGAGCCATTGCACGATGAGCATGCGTGTCTCCAGACTCTTGTAGTCCGCACGGTGGGGGCGCGGCGCTTTCAGGAATTCGAGATAGAGCACGTCCCGATTCAGCTCTCGCGCAATTGCGTCGATATGTTCCAGGAGTTGTGGCATGAGATGTCATCCGAATGTTGAGAACAATTGACTTCTGTTCTGACCTTGTCATTCCCGGACATAGTCCAGTGCCGCTGCGCAGGTTGGGCAGAGTGTGCGTACCCGGCCATCCTCGTGCCCACGCAGCATCGCAGGCTGACCGCACCGCCCGCATGTGCGTTGACTCAGACGCTGAGCCTCAGCAATCCAGCTCGCCATCCTGCTCGTCACTTCGCCCTCGAGCCGGAAGCGCAACGTGCCGAGCTGGTCTCTGACTTCGATGACGCGCAACCCGGGCAGGCCGCCCGCGGACTCGAGCTTGCCAGAGAGCTCGTCGATGATTGGGTACCAGCCATCATCGCAATCGAACCGGCTGCCACCGGAGAAGCGCGGCCGCAGTTTCCAATAGGTGGCCGGATAGGTCGTAATCAGGGCATGTTCGAGTTCTCGATTCATCGTTGGTTGACCGTTTAATGAAGGACTGGCCGGAATTCATTGTTGATGCCGTACGGAACGTGGCCAGTGGCCACGACCTGCGAGGCTGACTCACAGTTGCGTACGTGGTCATCGAAGAAGATGTCGGGCCTGAACTCGGCGAGGAAACGTGCCTTGTCCTTGCCTCCGAGAAACATAGCCTCGTCCACCGTGACACCCCATGCCATCAACGTGCGAATCGCCCGCTCATGCGCCGGCGAGCTACGGGCAGTCACCAGAGCCGTCCGTACCCGGCCCTGTGACCCGCGACGGCCCCGCAGCGCGCATAGAGCCGCGAGAAACGCCTTCAATGGACCGGGAGACAGCGGGGAGTGCGCATGACGCGCCTCGTGGTCGTTGAACTCCTGTAGCTGCCGCTGTCTGAAAACGCGCTCGGCTTCGTCGCTGAACAGGACCGAATCTCCGTCGAATGCAATGCGCAGCTCCCCGTCGTCCTGCGTGGAAGGTATGCCCGGAGCCGGGTAGACCCGGGCAGCCGGGAATCCGGCCGCCATCGCATCCTTGACATCTAGTGCATGGGCCGAAAGAAACAGGTTGGCCTCAAGTGGTGCAAGGTACCCGTGGGGCTTTGCGCCGCCCGTGAAAATCGCCCGGCAGATAGCCAGTCCGTGGTGTCGAGCCGACGAAAACACCCTGAGCCCGGTGACCGGGTCATTGCGCGACAGGATGGCGACCTCGACGTCGTTGCTGTCGCCGCTATTGAAGTCCAGGAGCTTGCGCACCAGCGGAAAGGCGACGCCAGGGCTCGCGGGGATATCCAGGCGCGCGGCCTGAAGCGCGCAATACGTCGAGGGGTCATCCTCCCGGAATACCTGGTTTTCTGCCTCAAAGTCGAAGAGCGCCCGTGCGGACACAGCGATGGTGATTTTTGTGCTCGAAGTCATGGGTCTCTCCTGTGGCTGAGCACCATGATGCAATGCAACTGGGACAAAAAGTGTCCGCATCGCCGGGTAGAATCATCGCTACCGAGAAGCCGGCTAACTCACCCTCGACCGACGCCCAGAATGACGACCTCAAGCCTTGATGAAGCGATTCTTCGCATCCTGCCAACAGACAGGGACCTGGAACCGTGGATGTCCACGTCCAGGGTTCTTCAGCTGCTGAAGGACCGGGGTCACCGCGTCGACTATCCGAGACTGTTGCGACGACGCCTTTCCACGCTGGAGCGGGACCTGTTTGTCCTGTCGACCGTGTCTGGCCGGAACACCCTCTGGCAACGCAAACCCTGGCTGCAGGGCGCCAGCCAGGTGGCGAATTTGATGAGTGCTTCCGAGGCTGTGGCATTTCATGCACTCAGGCGTTTTGTGGGAGACAAACTGCCTGCGGCAGTGACCGGCGACATCGAGCCGCTATTCAAAGCGGCCGACACGCGACTTTCGCAAGACCGGGAAGACAGTCGGCTATATCGGGCGTGGGTCAACAAGATTGACTCGGTGGCGGCTACCTACGCGCTGACCCGCCCTCCCGTCAATCCGGAGGTCTTTCAGACCGTCATGACCGCGACATTCTTTGAGCGCGAACTGCTTGTCGGCTATTCACAGGCTTACCGGGAAAGCAGGCCCGACGACATCAAGCCGAAGCGGCTCTGGCCGCTCGCGCTCGTCGAGTCAGCCGGATTGATGTACATGGTCGCCCAGAGTCCGGACCATCCACCAAGACCTGAAAAGGGAAGGCCTGATTGGCTCCGGAATCTGTATCGCCTGGACCGAATCGTGTCGGTGGTTGAGTCTGGGGATACGTTCGCGTACCCACGGGACTTCCGCTTGCAGAACACGATTGAGAAAGAACAGGCTTTCGACTTCCTTCCCGAAACGCCAGTTGTACTGGAACTCGCGGTTGAACTGGCGGAGGCGAAGCGACTGAAGGAGCGAGGAATGTCGGACGACCAGCAGTTTGAGAAGTTACCCGACGGGCGCACAAAGTTCATTGGAACGGTGGTGCCCAGCGTCAAGCTGCGGTGGTGGCTTCGGTCGCTCGGCGCTGCGGTGGAAATCCTGGCGCCATCCTCGCTTCGGGCCGAGTTTGCGCGCGACGCTGCAGCGTTAGCGAGGCGCTACGACACGGCAGCGTGAATCGCGGAAATGATGCTTTTACCCTGCAGGGGCCAAACAACACAATCGAGGTGGCAGGTGGATAACGACAAGGCAATCAGACAGGCGGCTGCCTGGATTCGCGATGCGGACGGTCTGCTCATCACTGCGGGCGCCGGCATGGGCGTGGATTCCGGGCTGCCTGATTTCCGGGGAAAGGAGGGTTTCTGGCGTGCCTACCCAGCGCTGCGCCACTATGGATTTTCGTTTGAGGACATTGCCAACTCTGCCGGCTTTGCGAGCAATCCGCGCCTGAGCTGGGGGTTTTATGGGCACCGTCTAGCACTCTATCGCGCAACCGTACCTCATGCGGGTTTCGACCTTCTGCTCAGGTGGGCATCGACGATGAAGCACGGCGCTTTCGTGTTTACCAGTAACGTTGATGGTCAATTCCAGAAAGCGGGGTTTGATACAGAACGCATTGTGGAATGCCACGGTACCATCCACCGGCTTCAATGCGTCGAGGCTTGTACCAATGAGACCTGGCCAGCTGACGACTTCACGCCCACTGTCAACGAAACGACCTGTCTGCTCGAAAACGAAATGCCGACGTGTCCGCATTGCAATGGTCTCGCGCGGCCGAACATTCTGATGTTCGGGGACTGGCAATGGGTGGAGGAGCACGCGGACAGGCAGGGGAAACGACTTGCAACCTGGCTTGAGTCCGTTGAGCGACTTGTCGTTGTGGAAATGGGGGCCGGTCGGGCGTTACCGACCGTCAGGCGCTTCAGCGAGCGCCACGGACCCCGCGTCATCCGCATCAATCCGCGAGACTACACGATAGCGTCAGCCATTGGCTTGGGAATCCCCGGGACTGCGTCAGATACCCTTCAACTACTTGAAAAGTCCTTGGTAGTGGCGCGTGGACCAGACGCGTAAAGAAACGGGTGAGTTGGTCGTTAATAACGGCCGTGATAGAAGCGATGGAATGCGTTGAGAGTACGTCGAGAACCGCAAAACTACCGTACAGGCGTCGGCAACATTCAGGCTTTCATGCAAGACATCAACAGGCGGCAGTCAGGAAAAAGGAGAAGAAATGCCACAGCTTAATACGGCGACCGGGAAAGCACAGTTCGAATACAGTGGGAACAGGGAGGCAGGCATCGAACTGCACTTCGGTAATGGACAGCAGACATTTCGTGTACGCGTTAGCGCCGAGACTATCAATGCACTCCTGGCCGAATTCGCCTCCAGGCCAGCCCCTGTCGTTGTTGGAACCCACTTCTCAGACCCGCCCCTAGGTAGTATCGGTGATTGGCTGAAAGCGCAGGGGCTCCAAAATGTTGCATGCTATCTCGTTCCCGCGCTGGAGCATCTGCGCTTGGGAACATATGACGCCAGCCGTCGTCGCTTCTCGTTTGCGAAGTTGAATGGCGAAGGCAACTTGAATGCGTCGAACTCGCAAGCCCCTTCCTTGCCGACGCAGGGTTTCGACGGTGGGTCGCTGGCGATGGAGGCAGGAAAAATGATGTCACGCATTGCCGAAGACGTGTCAACGCTTTCCCTGTCTCCCGTCCGACGCATTGAATGCACGGTGTCCGGATTTCCCAGTGCTGAAGCGTTTCGCAGTTGGCTGGACGAACTGAGTCTTCCTGAGGAAGGCGAATTCGTTGTGTACCGTTTGCAGACCGATGCACCAGGAAAATTTCACGCCGCTTTTCCCGAGAGTTCGGCTTGCACGTACAAGCTTAGCCGCAAGAACGAACTGACGGACGATGGCGACACGCTCTATGTCGGAAGTTCAAGAGACTTCGCGAGTAGGCTGCGGCAGCATTTCGGCTTCGGATTCGAGGGGACATATGCACTTCATCTGAAGCGCTGGGTTCCGGAATCGCTGTGCGATACGCCACTGGTGCTTGACTATTGGACAGTGCAGGATAGCAAACAGGTGCGCCCCATCGTGCTCCAGACTCTGGAGGACTACCTGTGGGACCATAGTCGGCCTGTATTTGGACGGCGCGGCTCTAAATAGCGGCGCTGGATAACTGGATAGCGCCGCGTGAGCTGCCTCCGTAATGGCCAACTGGCTCTGCCAGGAATTGATAGCGCCGTCGCCAGGCCTCTTGACTGTGGCACGGCATCAGCAGAACAGCTCCGCGGGAACCCGTAGCGCTGTTCTGCTGGGCGTCGCCGTCCGAGGATGCGGCCCGGCAAGCGGGACTGCATCCACGAGGCACGCCTCGCCCCAAAGAACGAGTAGTGTCTTCGCTCCGGAACCGCAGCGACCTGACTGAAGGGCACTCATTCGAATGCTGCGCAAGTCAGTTCCGTCAGTCGCTCCACCCTTTCGCGACTCTGACGTACGCACTTGCGATGAGGACCGTCACCGCACCCGCTACAAAAGCAATAGCATGTGACTTAAGATATTCCATCGGGCCAGGAAACATATCACGCTCCTTGAAATGCTTGCCCGCACTCAGCGCAAAACCGGGACGCGCGTTCATTCCGCGCGCCGCAGGATGTGCATGCCTTCGTGTGAGCCTCGACGATGGCCTTCTGGCGCATGTAGGCAATTTGAATGACACATGGCAAGGTGACCCGATAGGCCGGACTGGCCATGTCTGCCAGCGTCCATACGCCAGTCACGACCCAGCCAATGGGGCCGAGCAGCAATCCGATGGTACGCGAGAGCGTTGCATTCACGGCAAGGGGAAGTCCCCGGCCAAGCAATGCCTTCGATACGGCATTGGCCACAATGAGCGACAACGTGTAGGTGGCAAACCCACCCATGCGGCCTGCGGCAATGAACGCAGCGCCCGCCGCGGGCTTAAGCATTGAAAGGTCGGATACGTTCAGTTCTTTCAACACCGTCGCCCGTTCCTCCGGGGACATTTTCTCGAATGAATCGCGGAGAAATTTGCGAAGAATGCTGTCTTCGACAAGGAGGAGGTCATCCTTCTTGTCGAACGCGACCTTTAGGTGTGCGGCCACATCCTTGACCACTTCGTCGTAGGTGATGGTCGTGCCCACTTCCGGAAGAACCTTGTCCAGGAGATTGCCCAACGGAATACTGTTGCGAACGTCGCGGTAAACGTTGGTCAGCGTGTTGCCACCAAACGCGCAAATCTCGTGACCGATGAGACCTCGGTCGAACTCCGAATAGACTCTGCGCTCCTTGCACTTGACCAGTCTCGCGCAAACATCGTCACTCAAGGAAATGCGGCCGGTGCCGCTCTTAGTGATGTAGTCGACAAGAATGTCTAGGTCGGCAATGTCCGACTGGGCGAGCAACAGGGAGAGGTTGCCGGGGTTCTTGATGAAGTTGTCGCTCATTGTGTCTGCCTGGCGTTGGTCGTTCCGAGAATGCTGCAGATGGTCAGCAGCGCTGGTAAATGAGAGGTGCTGACGCCGTCAATTCGGAATGGAATCGATGCGGCGGTCGTCGATATCGACATTTTCGTCGCGTGCCGGAAATCCCTCACCTCCTGTGAAACCTTGGAGTCCCGTTCATCTTCGACGGTATTGAGCAGTCTGCCAATGCGCAAGGCGGCTTCGGCAACGCGCTGAGAAGTAGTCGAATCCATGCCTTGGAGCTCCGCTGCCAACGTGGTAAACGTCGAATCCCTCAGAGCCTGCTGAAACGTCAACATTCCACTTCCCAGGCTGGCCCAGTCCTGTGGTCTCATCAGCAAGATTGCTGGTGGAACTCCGACCGCGTCCGCGAGGCGGCAGATAATGTCCAGGTCGGGATTCGCAGGCGTTTCGTCAGCTCGACCGCCAAGGTACTTTGCCAGGGTTGACCTACCCATTCCGGCGCGCCCGGCCAACTGCGTTTGCGACATTGCATCGAGGGCGCCGTCTTCATCTTCAGACGCAACCCGCATGCTACGTCGCAGAGCTTCCACAAAGCATCGCGAGACGTCGCGGAAGGTAGTGCTTTCTTCTATTTCTTCGCTCACAGCGTCCTCCGTCTTGTTGGATGCGAGTCTAGGGGAATGAGGTCTCCTTCTTCAACAAAACTTGTCTGCGACGGTGAACACCAATTGGTTGCGTAACGCCAAGCGGAGTGGTAGTGCGGGTGCAAACGCAGCGTGACCAGATACGCCGCGGGTGTGGACTACACATGTCTACGCAGGTAGACAAGCTCTCAGAATCGGGGGGATGAGCGGAAGGTTGCCGTGGCATAGTACGCGGGCTATCCGATGGCGAGCCTGCTCGATTCCTAGCAAGCGCACTGTCGATGAGCATCCGTTTGCATGGGGCACGCGAGAGAGCAAATCGCGGCATCGCGTGGCTTGTAGTTCTGGCGGGCTGAGGTACGGCGCTTTTCGACGGAAGTTCGCGACGCAGGCTTTGTCACACGCGCTCGACTATTCTTCGTTTCAAGGACAAGTTCATGATTCAAGACTCGCATAGCAACCTGGCTGAAGCAAAACCGTCGCTAACGCACACCATCGTGCTTGGTGATGATGCGCTGCGGCCCGGTGTTCGTGTCGCCCCCCTTTCGGACGAGGAGCGTTATCGTGCGGCGAAGCCAATGCCGGTCGATTCAATGCTGACTTCCAGGTTGAGCACGAGTCTTCAGGCCGTACCCTCGTTGCTTGTCGAGGAGGGGCATCGAGGAAAGCGCCTGATGGAAGTTGTCATCGACGGCGAACTCGTCCGGGCCAAAGACGGTGTCGGTCTCCGGGCATGGACGGTCGACACGAACGGCAAAATCTCGGAACACGCAAAGCTTTTCGAAGCTGACAAGCTACAGTCGATGGTCAATGCTGCTGCGGTCTGGCAAGTGGCCTCGGTCGTCGTCGCTCAGAAGCACCTGGCTGACATCTCCGCCAAGCTGGACGAGATTCGCAAGGGTGTCCAGGACGTTTCGGATTTCCTCAATGAGGAGCGCCGCGCCAAGGTCACTGGAACTTACGAATATCTTGCTCAGGCCGCCTCAACCATCAGCAAGGGCGAGCTTTCATCAGCAATTCGTACAGAGCTCGAGAGTTGCGACCGTGAGCTGACGCAGGTCCAGCACCATCTGCAGCAGGAATTGTTGCGGCGGTGCGACGAGCCCATCGAGCACAAGGAGTGGTTCGGGACCGAGGACCTCCAGAAGGACGCGGTCACCAAATATGAGCGGCTCAAAGACCTTGCGAGGGACCTGCGCCTCACCCTGAAGACGCGTGCGCTGGCTTGGTATGTGATGTCGCTTTACCCTGGGGAGCCGGCGCTGAAGCAGGCTCGCATGGAGCGTCTGCTGCACACTGCTGAAGAGTTCGAAGCTCACCTGCGAACCATCGACGCAAGTGCTGAACGCGATTGCCAGAACTTCTCCTCTCTCTGGAATAGAAGCACCACGTTGGAAATTCGCAAGACCGAGGTACGCGAAGCCGCCCAGGCGCTGTCTGCCGACCTGGTTGCCGGTGCACACGAGACAAAGAAGGACGTTCAAGCGTCAGAAGCTCTCCTTCTGACCCACGATGCGCCGACATACCTTGTATTCGAAGTAGAGGATGGGCGCATCGGCGAGCTTCGGATGTGCGCGAGCTAGCGAGGAAGCGAACGACCAGAGCTGACTCCGCTTGGTTGATGCACGTCGAGGAGAAGTCGCCGGACGGAGAGAACGGCTGGAGCCTGTCATCGACGAGCGGTATCTCGTCGGGTCGGGCTATCGTTTGCGCGGCGCTGGCAACCGGACTTTCGGCGGAGTCTGTGTGCTGGCCGGGTATCCTGCGTTCGCGGTCATCGTTGATGCGAACTGCCGATTCACATTGAGGCTCACCGGCGCACCGGAGACGGCCTTGTCAAGGCGCCTTGGGGCATTCACCGGAACGCGGAAGTTGCGTCGCGCGCCCGGAAACGTGGTGAGGGTGGGACGGTCGGAGGCTTATTCAGAAAGACGAGGTGACACGCCCATCGGGCGGTAGCGGGACTCAAGACACGCGGTGTAGTACCGCCGCCCTGGTCAGCAAGACGTCGACCAAGGATTCCATTCCGGTTCGGGTAGCAGATGGCGTTTGCGATGACTGTCCGGTTGCCATCGAATGGAAGCGTGACAAGAGACTCGCGTGAGGCACGCCTTGCTGACCAGGGCGGGTGACTGTCGCTTGCATTCACGAGGAGGCGCGTCGCATCGCCGTTTTCCTCGAACATCGTTCGATGTCGCGCGACTAAACAATGCAGGCCGACTCGGCTGGAGGCATCCGCGCCGCTCCGGAGCACCGGAAGTCAGTTGACGAAGAAGCTCGCCAGCCCTAGGCTGCACTCGCCCGGCTATCTCGATTACAGAGTCTACAGATATTAGGCCATGCTGCGGGCCGCGATAATTTCCTGACTTCAGTGGTTGTTCTTCGCGTCGGCCACGCGGAACGCGATGCAGAGTACAAGTTGCGGTGATGTGGAGTACGCGTGCCGGCGATGCAGGGTACAAGCCGCGCCGATGCGGAGTACAAGTCGCACAATGCGCGTCCGAAGCGAATAACTGCCCTGATTTTTTGGGATATTTGGGAAGGTAATGCTGCAAGGCTCATTTTCGTGATGCCATGGTCGTCCGGCGCGCGTATACACAGATATCACCAATCTGCACGTCTTCGTCATGAACGGACCCGATTCACGTTGCCAGCTTCAACCGGCTTGCTGTTCGAGCGGCCTGCGCGTTTCGCGGCGCGCACCCCCCGAAATATTCCAATCCCGAGTCGCTGATGCCGCGATGCCACAGAAAACGAAAGCCACTGTCCAGCTCCCGGAGCAGCAAAATGACTAGGTCGCAAATGACAAAGTATCCAGGAGGCAAAGTCGCTGAACTGCGCGTTCTGGCAAACCTCACGGCCGACGCGGCACTTACCGCCGCCCCAGACCGGCAGATAACTGTACTCGAAGCGGCGAAGCGGCTCCAGGACATCGCCGACGGACTCGAACGCCGGAAAAAGAAAGCGCTCGAGCAACCGGTGGTCGCAGAGCTTCCCGCAAATGCCACGGCAGACGAGATTCACCATTCGCGGCGACGACAGGCGACCCGCGTGGGCTCTGAAGTGTATCTGCCGGGCTGGTCCGCAACAGCGCGGGCGCTGCCGAACGCGTTTCTCCGTTCAGCCCTATTTGCGGCGGCCCGAGGCGTGCAGGCCGACAACGCAAACCTGCTCGCGGGTGGCTCGGCCTGTTTGGTGTCTGAAGAGAAAATTGGCACGTTCCAGAACATGACCCTGACATTCAGTGGCCACGGTCTTTGTCAGTTCGACAGACTCGTCTATTCGACCTGCCTCGAATACTACCGCGAGACTCCTCTTTGCCCTGAAGAGCGTCCCCGTTATGAGCGAACCACGTTTTACGAGTTCGCACGTCGAATGGGAAACAAATATAGCGCAAAGGCGCACAGCGCTATTCGGGCGAGCTTGCTTCGACTTAGCTTTGCCCAAGTACACATTCGCCAGGAGCGAATGGACATCGAGGTGCCGAAGCTGATGTCGGTGAAATTCGAGGGCGCCGACTCTGCCGAGAATTTCAAAGGCAGTGATGTGCTGTTGCTTCGGGTCACCACGCCCGTGGCGGAACTGTTCGGGGCGGGCGCGTGGACAGCCGTCGACAATGAAGCAGCGGGATATGACGGACTGAAAGGCTGGGTAGCAAACTTCTATGCCGGACACGCTCATCCGAAGCCGCTGCCTGTTGAGCTGCTGCATAAGATATCTGGATACGCGTCCAACAAGTGGAACTTCAAGGCCAGTCTCATTCGTGCCCTGGAAAAGCTCAAGGACCTAAGCACACCTGCTTGCAGCCGGGTAGCGAGCTTTCATTTCTGCGAAGACGATAACAAGATTTACGTCGTCCGTTCCGCATGGGTGGCATGACCCACGAATTGGCGACGTAAAGCTAATTGCACTCGGCACCCCTTTCCTCAGGCCTTCAAGATGCGTTGGCCTGGACGACGTACGCGAGAAACGCCGCAGGCCTATCCGAGGATAGCGCAACTGCAGCGGGCTCGGAGCATAACGACTTCCGATAAGCTACCAGCCGGTCATACGGGACGGCGTTGTCGTGGTTTAAAACCGTTTGCCAAGTCGGCTGTGGAGCCCTCGCGCAGAACTCGAATTCATTCCGTTGGTGGACGACAACGCAACCGTTATTCGCCGGCGGTCCTCCTACAAAAGGAGTCCGCCAGCTAATCATCATTGTTGGGCGCGCTTCGTCCCTTTCAGAAACGGGTCGTTCGGCAGAATTGGCGCTGCGAGCGTCACTCCCCTCTGTTCAACGCCTTGGTAGGAAATCCTGACGTTGGCGCTGGTTACACCCATAAAGCAACCGTCGGTCGAAAATACCGCACCTCCAGAGTCGCCCTCGTTGGCAGACTCCCCTAAAACAATAACAGGGTCGCCCGTTCTCCAATTCCAATGTGGTACGTCAGGCTGAACTTCCAGCTTGGGCAACGACGTGACGTCAAGGACGGAACTGTATTTCACCGGGGCCCAGTGAAACTCAATAGAACTATCATTACCCGTCGAAGAAACTGCTAGTCCTCCCAACGCGTATTGGCTGCCTGCGGGAACTCTCGAAGAGCAGATTCGAGCTGGCGAGCGGTCCAGAACGGGCGCACCCGCGACAAGATTGTATCGCCCCGGATTTTGTGCAATCGGGACGAGCGTATACGTGTTGACGTACAGCATTGCCAAGTCGCGCCTATAGTCGACACGCTCGACTGTCGCCGTGGTCAGATAGTTTCCATTCGCGCCGGCACCAACCTGCACGATAACGGGCTCATTCCGCTCTTGAGCCTCACGAATGACATGAGCAGCAGTGATTGCATGCTTCCCATCTAGCAAGAAACCAGAACCATCTGTCACCCTATCCACGGCGCCAGATTTATCTGTCGATGCGTAGTGAATATGCACTATACGCTGTGCGTTATCCAATACGACCGCCTCGTTCAGTATGAGGGAGTTTTCTTCAGCAGCAGCAATCTGTGCAATACATAGCAGGCCAACAGCCATTAGGATTTGATGCTTTGCGAAACGACTCTTGAAGGAAATATCTGTCATATTTAACGTTGTTATTTTAACTAGCGACCGCAAACCGCTCGCTGAGGCATTCTTGACTACACGAATATCGGCACTTGAAGCAAAAACTTTAGCTTCGTCAGCGGTGAGTGTGCCGACGCTGGAAAAAAGCGACCCCGCGCATGCGGCAGCCATTGGCAATCGAGCGAATCAACACGTCGCGGTGCTCAAACTCGATGAGGTAATCGTGGCTTTGCCGTTAAGGCCGAATTCATGACGTATTTCCCATCGCCCAGTTGGCGATTAAGTCCACGCAGCGACTGACGCCTTGCCCGCCAGGCGAGAAATGACTAATTGTGCCCACGCCATGCTCGAGAAGGAACGCGTCTGCTTCCAAGTGCGGAACGTCCGCCCTTGACGGTAGTAGAAGCACACAGAAGTTCGGCTTCTGCTGTCTCATCCGCAATGAGTCATGGTAAATGTGAGCCGACTCCATGGCCTCAAGTACGTTGTCCCTCTTACTTCGAAATTTTGCATCGAGCACGAGAAAATCCAATCTCGTCGCACTTCGGACGACGATGACGATGTCCGGAATGCGAAAGCGCGATAGGCTCCAACCGACACGATTGAAGGGTGGGCCGCCAGCGTTGAAGTTTGCCTGGAAGTGCGCTTCGATTCGAATCCCACCACCCAACTCCAGCTCATAGGATTCGGCAGCACTTAAAGCACCGTGCCTGATGGCTTTCCAGTCGAAATGGTCAAACCTCTCGGCAAGCTTCGTGAGTATATGGACGAAACACCACGTCTCGTAGACACCCCACGTCGGACTGACGCGCAAATGGTCTCGGGAACGTGCGCCCTCCACGCCACGAAGCAATGCCAATGTGCCGTGCCTGAAGGCGCTACTGTAAGCCGGTTGTGTGGAAATCTGCGTCAGGCTGGCCGCCGACGTCTCCAGTCGGGACACGCTGCTGAACGGTTCTCTGGTTAATAGAGCCTTCGCCTCCGCCAGAAGATTGCGAAGGAAGCGCTCTCGCCTCGGACGTCGAGAATTCTGCTCCTCTAGGTCTCCGCCGAGTCGACTTTGCGCCACCGCGTCGAGCAAAGCGGACGCCTGCGCCGCCAATCTCGTCACCAGTGCCTTTAGCGCACGATTGGAGGGCGTGTCAAAGGTCGGCATTGCCGTCGGCGTCCCGACGTGGAGTAAATCAAGTGACATGGACTCCGCCGTGCGTCCGGCGACAGCGGCGGCTATCAGCGGCTCACGCAGAGCGAGTGGATGGAGGCGCTTAACGCGCGCGAGTGAAACTCGGCGTTCTGCCTGGAGAAGAGACTTGTGCGGTGCGCTGCATATTTTCCGGACTTCGCGCACGAACTCCGGGGCATAAAGCTTTAGCCTGGCCAGCCTGACGAGAGTTTCAAGCGTGTTGCTTCCCGCATCGTCGCCAAACTCCATAGCTGCGCTAGAACTTCCTAGAAGGAGAGACGCGCGAAATTTCTGAATCTCACCCACCATAGTGTCAAACTGCTCGTCCGCGACCTTTTCAGTTGATGGTCCAACGAATGCGAAATACATGGCTTCGCTTGCGGCAGACGATGCCACGACAATCTGGACGCGGCCGGCAATGAAGTCTGCGGTCCACTCATATCGACCATCGTCGCCCTGTCGAACTTCCACGTCGTCGACAAATATGCGAGCATTATCGACATCTTCAATCTCGAAGATGCACTTCTCGCTTTCCCGCAATCCATAGATAGTGTCGCCCGGTCGGTACATTGCGGTCGTGTTGCCGCCGCAAAGTGAGTGCACCACTAAGTTTGGCCCGGTATCGCCTTGCTTGACGAACATCATCGCCAGAATCTCGCGGCTCCGGTTTCCTTCAGGTCCACAATTAGTGTCGATACTTTTTCTGCAGAACGCGTGAGCTCACGTTTGAGCAGGACTGCCTGCGCAGAACTGAGGGCGAGATGAAACCGCTCGGTGCTCTCGCCGCGCAGCTTGGGAAGTATTTTCGCGTAGACAACCGCGTCGAGCGCATTGGTTTCTGTGTCGCCCGCGTCGATGGCCAGTCGCAGGTATCTCAACACATCTTCTATAGTTCGCCACCCGAAGTGAAGCCTGACTGGTGCGAGCGCCTTACTCAAGTCCCCGAGCAGTTTTTTCACGGATGTCTGCAGTTCGGCCGGTAGCTCGAATTTGTCCCAACCAGGGAAATCGTCGACGCTTACATTCCAGAATTCCAGCGTAAAGGCACGGTCGAGTACCTTGTCAGATAGCCCATGCGTAGTCTCATCCATATTGAGTGTTCCGATGATGGCGAGATTAGATGGGTATTGGAGTCGGCGCGGAACATCTGTTACGTCCTCTGGCAGTTCGTGCAGGTCAATCCATCCGCGGGTTTCCATTGCCGACAACAGCGGGGCCAGATATTGCTCCGGATGTGACAGGTTCATTTCGTCGAGGATGATGACGTATGGGCGCTCTGGGTCGCGCGCCGCTCGCAGCAACAGTTCGAGAAACGGGGCTGAGCAGTATTGCTGGCTTAACGGACTGACGTACCCGAAAAGCGGCGTAGGGTCGAACCAGCCCGGTTGTACAGGAACGATGCGCACACGTTCGGTTTGACCATCTATGGCTCCGCAAGCAGCGAGGCCATAGTTCCAGGCGAGTTGCGTCTTTCCGGACCCTGAAATGCCCGTCAGTACCGCGAAGTGGCGCACGGGGTGTGACCACAATCCAACATGCAGTTGCCGAACCAAATCCGTCGGCAAAAGCAGTTTGCCTTGATTTATGAGTTCGAGTCTATGTAAGACCTCGACAAAATTAGGCACTTCGGCCGTTGCGCTAACCGCGTCGAGCGTCGGCTGTGCTGGCGCATCGACGATTTTCAGTGCTTCAGGCTGCCATGTGATTTTGTTCCACCACGTTCTTCCACGGTCCGTAAGAGAGCATTTGCGTGTTTGACTCTGCTGTATGACTTCGAAACTCGTCAACCACGCGATTATCGAGCGCGGCATGAAGTCCGACGTCCAACCGGGGTTCACTCGCTTCAGATTCTCTGTTAGGTCCACCAGTGCGAGAGGCCCACCTTCGAGAGCCTTTATGACATGGTCGACACCGAGAATCTTGGTTAGCAAGTGGTCGGCAAATTCGTCTGGGTCCCTGGTCTCCAGGAGATTAAGGCCGCGAGCGTTCAGGCGATACACGTCACCGTCTCGAACGCATAAGTCGAACTCCCTAGCGACCGTATTGATAACCGTACCGAGGCTATTTTCTGACAGGTCGGGGTTACTTCGTCGAACCTCGTCGGCGAACTCCTCTCGGGTCAGACCGTTCTGTAGTACCTGCACAAGCTCCAAGAGCGTTCCGAAGTTGCCCTTGATTGCCGTCAGCCCTTTCCGTCTTAGAGATGCTGGTAACGGGTGCAGTCCGTCAGTAGAGGGAGCTACCTCGCTTGTAGATGAAGGCTCGGCAACTGAGGCAGGCTCGTCGGCGATGTGGTCATAGAGAAACCACGGCAACGAAAGTCTGTCCAGTTCACCGTTTGGACTGTCGGGAGCGACAGGTCCGAGAAGTGCGTCGAGGCGGCGCTTAATCGCGATGTGTGCATGCACAGGATGGTCGCTTGAGGCGCCTCCCAACGCTCGATGGAGGAACTTGAGCTTACCAACATCCGCCAGGGTCGTGAAATATTGAGGGAATCTTGCGCACATCACTCGATTAAGTTTCAGGCGTGCGACGCGTCCGCACTTTTCCCCCAATCGATGCACAAGTTCTTTATAGAGTAGCGTTAGCTTCGCCTCAGCCTGCACTGCGTCCTCAGGCAAAGGCTCGGAAAATGCTGCGCTAAACCACTTCCTGAACTCTAGGTCATCGAGTGCCGGACCGACTTTCACACTACCCATTCCCGTAGAAGACACTGACTCGTCGCTCCACAACGCTTCCAGAAACTCGCGGTTCTCAAATTCGGCGCGCGTCGCTGTCTTCACACGCTCCAGGTGAGCCTCGAGTCCGGGATACCATGACTTTGCCGCAGCGGGTGCGGCAGCCATAGATGCTGTAACTGCTTCGGTCAATGCGATGTCGGAAGTCAGGTCGCGATTTTTGTCTTTCACTTGAGTGTGATTCCGTTTTAGTGAGCAATCGGTTGTCGCCGGAAGTCTGTGGTATTTGAAGATGTACTGG
This sequence comes from Paraburkholderia sp. IMGN_8, assembly GCF_038050405.1. NCBI lineage: Bacteria > Pseudomonadati > Pseudomonadota > Betaproteobacteria > Burkholderiales > Burkholderiaceae > Paraburkholderia > Paraburkholderia sp. IMGN_8. Next base: position 4,246,964 of record NZ_CP150900.1, read on the forward strand.
TGGGGCCTACTCGCAGCGCCGGTCTGGCTGAGCGGCGGGCCAAAAGGCTTTTATTTCACTGCCGATTTTTTGACCAAGGTATGTGCAAGTCGAATTCCTTCACCCTCGCATCCTCGTTCTCAAATCAGCACAAGACCAGAATCGCCCCACGCTTCGCTCGCGTTAGCGCCACGTAGAGCAACTGTCTTCTGTTGCTGTCTTCGCCCTGCTCCCCAACGTACGAACTAGGCGCCACGACGGCAACATAGTCGAACTCGAGGCCCTTCGCGCGGTGCATCGTCGCCATGTGCACCACCCCTTGTTCTTCGGTGTGGTTGCTCTGCGCGGTAATCGTGACGGTCCGTTCGCCGGCCTTTTGCAGCAGGAGCGCAAGGGTGCCGCGGTCCTTCTCGCTGGAGGCCACCACGCAATAGCTGCGAGGGGGCTGACCATCATCCTCCTTAGGCCACTGATGCAGGAACTCCCGGACTTGCTCGCCTGCCTCCTCCATTCCGACAGCATGAACTTCGGCCGGCGCCGGGCCGTGTGTGAGAGAGCGATAGCGGCTCGATTCGTCCTGGCCATCGTCGAGGTCATCGACCTCCACGCCTTCAAGAAGTGCGACTGCTTTACGACGAATTTCGTCAGTCGTCCGGTAGTTGATGTACAGCTTTCTGGAACGCCCGCGAATGTCGATGCCACATTTGCTCATCGCCGCCCGGTGACGGCTGTAGATGCGCTGGTGGCCATCGCCAACAAAGAACAGGTCGTTCGGCCCTTCGGCAATCATCGCTCTCAGCAATCTCAGCGCCTGTGGGCCAAAATCCTGCGTCTCATCGACGACGATGGAACTGTAAAGTGGGGCGAGCGACTTGTCCGCGTCAAGCATTGACGCCACCTCACGGTATGCGTCGTCCACTTCCTTGAGCTTGCGGGAGGCGAGCTGGCCTCGGTACTCGTCGAAGACGGGCCAAACGGCATCACGCTTCGCGCGGCTGAGCAGCACCCCACGACCAGTGCGGCGCGCTTTGCGGTACTCGTCAATGGTCGTAATCCCCTGAGCAAGGATGACCTTTTCAAGCTCCTGCTCATAAAAGTTTTCCGGCAGGTCGAGGCTGCTGTCTTTCACGGCGAGAGCTGCTTCCCATGCCTGCCGCGGGCCGTCCTGCTGTCGCTCATACACGATACGGTGTTCGAGTTTGTTGCTTCTCATGAAGCCATGCACCCAGGCATCGAGGTTTCGTATTTCCAGTTTTTCGAGCGTAGCGGCGCTGCACAGCGTGCGCAGGTTTTGCTCGATATCGGTCGCAAGGTTACGCGTAAACGTGGTGAAGAGGACCTTCTGCGCATCGCCGTTGCGGTTTTCGGCAAGCCATCGTGCGCGATGCATTGCAAGTACCGTCTTGCCTGTGCCTGCGCCGCCCAGTACACGAACCGGGCCGCTGCGGTATCCTTCGGCAAGCTTGCGCTGCGACGGATGCAGGAAGATACGCCACTGCACGAGCGGCGCGTTCAGAATGGCCGCGAGGTTCTCGTCGTCGACGACGACGAACCGCGACTGCGACTCGGGCGTGTTCAACGCAGTCGCAAAGTCCTCGGTATCGACAACCTTGTCGACGCGGCTTTCCCGCGCCGTCAGGACCTGGGAGACCGTGTCGCCCGCCGCAACGAGGAACAGTCCCTCGTACGCCTCGACAGGCAGACGGTCTTGCATTGCATCGAGTTCGGCGTCGCTGGCAATCGAACGCACTGCTCCCAGCAGCTCCAGAGGAACGCCAAGACTCATCAACTCTCGGTCGTCGAGTGTGGTAAAGAGCGGCGACGCAGTCGGCACCACGTTTGTTGGTGCCAGCTCGGCCGATTCAAAACGTTCAATCGCCGGTGCCTTTTGCTCGACTTGTTCAAGGGTTATCAGCTGCATCGCACCGGTAATCGGGTTGATGGTGAGCTTGCGGTTTTCTGCCCAGCGGTACGCTTCGTCATGGGGGCCAACGTAGAGCAACACGTAGACATCACCGGACGACGGCTTGAAGACGATGCCGCGCCAGTCACCGTCCACGCGAACGGACTTCAAGTTGGGGTCACGCGCACCCTTGATGTTCTCGTAGTTGGTACCAGAACTCGTCGGGTTGGTCTGAAACCCGATGGCCCATTTCAGGACCTTCGTATGGATGCTGGACGGCAGCTTCGCCAGCTGAGCTAGGAATTCGCTGCTCAGGGCAACCTTCGGCTTAAGACTCACTGTGATTCCTCGTTCGGCATGTTGAGGTCTAGCTTAACTGCAACGGCGGACACCCAGTCGTTCCCATCAATGCTGGCCATTGATTCATCGAGGACCAGCACCGTCCACCCCACCGCTGCCCACTCTTGGGCCAGGTCAGACTGGTCATCACGCAACACTGCAAGCTTCCGTTTGCCCCAGCAGAGTTCCGCATCCGCGACGACCTTACCCTTCTCGTCAGTGAGTTCGAGGCCTAGTTCCGGTATCTGCGCACCCGCCTGAGCCAGCTTCTGCAGCCCGGCCTTCATCTCGTCGAGAGCTTGTCCAAGCGCTTCCTGCCATGCTCCGCCCAGCGCAGTCGCGACAGACGGCTGGGCCGGTGCGACGCCTTCCGACGCGAACGGGCTCAGCACGGCGTAGTCATGTGCATCCAGACCGGAAGTCGTCACGAGCCACACGGCCGGCAATGTCTGGGTTGTGTTGAACACGTGCAACCATTGGCGCCAGGCCGTATGCAAGGCGTCCTTGCTCTCGACACTGAGGTCCTCCAGAACGAGTGCACCGGGTGCAGACCAAGTAGATGCACGTTCAAGCCCAGTTTTGGCAAGGACCAGCGGCCAATTGCCGAAATAACTACAGAGGGCATCCCGTGATTTCGACACGCTCGGCGCAAATCCGCTGCCGGCCTCCCGTACATGCTCCGGCAGGCGGTGTACCCATTGGGCTTTGGCACGCTCACACGCTGCACTGTCTTCCCGGTTATTCGGCACCATCAGGAAACCCAGCCACAGCGCATTGCGCTGCAACTGTTTGAGTCCGAGGTCGTCGTCCTGCGATGCGGGCGAGGCAAGCCATGCAAGAAGACGGGCCAGCGCATGGTGGGTGAACGCCTTTTCCTGCGCCCGGGGAACGTTCGCAGGAGCCCCAGTGCCGTCATGGCGGCCCATCGAGACCAGCGCCGAATCGAGGTCAGTGTCGAGTTCGCCTTTGAGTGCAGCGGCCACGTCATTGTGCGTCACTGACCAAACCCAGTAGCGACCGCCCGCCACGATTGCGCTACGTTTTGCGGCGTCATCGCGCAAACAGTTCTGGTGGTCCGTCCAGCCATCGCAGAACACGGCAATGGGCCGGCGTTTGGTCGAAGCGGCCCACGGCCAGATGACGAAGTCGGGCTTGCTGGCTATCGCCACGCCATCTTCGCTACCCAGATTGCACTGCGGTTCAATCCGGTAGCGCTGGCTGCCGACCTCGAGCACATAACCCGCCTTGCCGTTTACCACGTCCTGAACCAGCTTGATAATCGGCAGGCCTCCGACACCACTGAGGCGTTTCAGCCCTTCCAGAAAGCGGGCCTCCAGTACCGAATCGAAGTTTGGGTTGATATATATATCGGAGATGGTTTCGACGGACTGAAGCTTGTCGAGCGCCCCCACCAGCTCACCCAGAACTGCCTTCGCTGTGTCGCGGGAGACCAGGTCCATGCTCCGGCCAAGGCGGTACTGGTAGACGCAACGGTAGCAGCCATCCTTTTCCGGGTCGTTGTTGCACGGGCAGGATGTGACGGCCTGCAACGCCATGCGCAACACGTCACCTAGCGTCTTCGCACCTTGCTCAAGCAATTCCTGCAGGTACCCCGTCCCGCCCGGGACCGAGTCGTACAGCATGACATAGTAGCGACGCGGTCCGCCGTCCTTGCCGGGTTCGTCCTGAAGCACCATGCGCAGGTGGTCAACCTTGCCGCCATAGCGCTTTTTCAGGCCCAGCTGAACCGCGGCCATAAAGGACTGGACCACCCGCTCATCGACACCGTTCTTCGTGTACGGCACCAGGATACGAAGTGCCTCGGATTCGAACTCGCGATACAGATACAGGCACTCGAGCAGGTCCACCGGGTCGTTACTTTCCCGCTTCGGGCAATCGAAGCTGTGATTCTGCTCCGCCGCATCGCCATTACGCCGCGGTGGCTTCTGCACTTTGCCGCAATGTCGGCATAGCTTAAAGCCGGGGCGCATTGTGGCCTTGTCAGCTACCTTGAAGGTTTCGCCGTTTTTGGCCAGCTCGCCGAAATTGACATCGCGAAAGGTCACCCGGTCGATGAACTCGAAACCGAATGGCAACTGGCCGGTACTGATTTTCCAGGCCTTGCGCACATTCTCTGGCGCGAAGTCCGCCATCAGTTGCCGGACATAAAACTTCGGCTCACGGTCCTCGACACTGTCGTCGATACGGACCTTGAGGTCGTTGCTGTTCGCGATAGCCTGCTTGAAGCGCAACAGCGTGCGCTTCTGAGCGGCATCGGCCCACATTGCATCGCTGCAGCGTGGACAAACCATATGGGCGTCCGGTTCGATGTCCAGATTCTGCATGTGATGGCACGACGGGCAGAAGCGCCACGATTCTGTCCTCGCCAGACTCATGTTTATCTGGTCGACCTCAACTCGACGCTGGTTCGCGTAAAAGCGGTTTTCCGGGGCGAACTCGGACAGTGCCGATTGGGCCGGGCGCTCGTACTTGAGCGTATTCAGGGTTACGTATCCCCCCTGACCGGGTTCGTCCGAGCCGCGCCTGCGCCACAGCACCGACTTCAGCTCGATGCCAGATTCAGGGAACGCGTAGTTTGGAATCAGCCCCGCATCGGTCAGCGTGTTAAGCAGGTCGCGCCCGTTGATTTCCTTGATAAGTTCCAGCAGCTTGTCGCGCTCGCGCAGCAGCAGGTCGATTTCTTCGCGCGTGGCCTCATCCTGAGGGCGCTGCTGGAGCTTGGTTTTGAGCTTGTCGAGTTCGTCCTTACGTTTCTTGTACGTACGACGCTCTTCCAGCAGTTCGGTCAGGGATTTCAGCAACCTGATTTTCAATCCATCAGAATCACCCTCTCCCTGCATGAAGTCAGTTAACCGCGCGCAGACTGCTTCATTGTTCCTGATAGCTGCCGGAAGCAGGCTGATAAAACCTTCGAGCAATCGCTGCTCGTGCTGCAGAACGTAATCGCGCAACACGTACGGAAAGCGGTCAAGCTTTACCTGTTCCATCGCATCAAGTGCCTGCGAGGTTCTCTCTGGCAGGGCATTGGCATTGGTCAGGCTGGCAACCCAGTCGTCCATACAGAAGGCGAACAACTGGCGGCGAAGAACCTCCGCAGCTCCCAGGAACACGCCGGGCGGCGCGACCTCACCACTAAGCATCTCGCCGGTTTCGGCAAAAAAATACAGGTCGTGCGGGCTAGCGCCATCGGCCAACGTCGTCGCCATCGCATTACCGTCGCGGCGCCCCGCGCGACCAATACGCTGCAGGAAGCTTGCCTGGTTCGGCGGCACCGAGCACAGCATCACGGACGAGAGGTCACCGATGTCCACCCCCATTTCGAGCGTCGGCGTGGCCGAAAGCAGGTTTTCGTACCACGGCTTCGGCTGCTTGCTCTTGAACCGACTTTCTAGGTCCTCGCGCTCGCTGCGTTCGAGCAGGCCGGTGTGCTCAGCAGCAATGACCCGACGCAAATTCGCCTGACTGAAGCGCTTTGCCCACCAGCTGGCGGCATCCGGCACCTGCAGCTCGTAGATGAATTCCGGAGCGTCGAGACACGGCATGCCGAGAAGGCGCTCCACGCAGGCGCTGGGTACGGACAGCCGCCGCTTGCTGCCGTCGGTCGCGATAAATGCGACGTCCTGGTACAAGCAGAGGCGGTCTGGATTTAGCGCAAAGGTGTCGCCCTGGTGATTTTGTGTCATCACCAGCAGGCCTGTATCGCGCAGAACAGCAAGAGCAATCTTGTACAGGTCCGGCGCGATGCCGTTTGGCAGAAGCGTGTCGCGCCCCAGCACCACGTAGGCCCAGCGGTCGTACCAAGTGGGCCGTCGCGGATTGGTCAGTTTGTCAAACCCGCTCTGTGTCCCAAGGGTCAGGAATATCGGCCGCGCGGTGTAATCGCCAATTCCCGGCATCCATTCAGAGCGCCCCCCAAGATTGACCAACGCCCATGTCTTGCCATCACCCGCATAAGCGGCAAATTCAGGGTGCATGACACCGCCACGCCGGCGCATGTGCGTGAGCATACCCCACAGCCACTGGCTCACAGTGTGTACCGTCAGGTCGCGAAGACCGTACTGCTCGATAAAGGCTGAGGTCAGCGCGGCGGCTACTGCCTCGACATCCTCCCAAGGCACCGACAGCACAGCCTTGCCAGTCCGCTCGAGCGTACGCCCGCGCTGGCTGTAGTACGTCATCTCGCTGTAGGCCTGCCAGAGAAAGCGCTTTTTCACGCGCTCGGGCAGTTTGCTCTCGGCCGGCAGCCGCTGACGCTGTAGCAGCTCCACCGCCCAATCCCGCTGCCAAGTCATGTTCGGCGCGATGAATTCCGAAACCAGCCTCTCCGGTGGCATGCAGAGCTCTGAATCTTTCGTTCCGAAACGCTGCTCTACCTGAACCAGGAATTGGCTCCAAGGCATAACAGATGTCTGCAGTTCATCCATCACATGGGCCAAGGCCGTGCGAATGTTGTTCATGAACGTCCGGGCGCCGAAGAACCCGGCGCGGTGTGCGGCATCCTGCACCGAATCCGAAAACGCGATGAGCTTCTTGTCGTCGTTGTATACGCTGGCCCAGCTGGATTCCACAATCTGCGAGCCAAGCGTCGCGCTCCTGGCACCGAGCAGAAGTAGCCTGTCGTCTTCGCCGCATGCCGGGCAGGTAGTGTCATGCAGCGTGAACTGGGTCTCACCTCGCATCTGGGTGCGCTGAGCCATCACCTGGAAGACTTCGAGCATCTCTTGGTAACCACAAGCGACACAGGCTTCGCTGGACGACTGCATGGTCCCGCAGGACACGCATACACACCTATGCGTGCCATCAACACGGTTGTTCTGCCCGATACTCTTGGAGGCATATAGTCGCGTGGCCTCGGGTCGGCGCCCAAACCATGTGTTGTAAATCTCGTCGAGCTTGATGGACAAGCGTGAGCTGCCCTGGACCAGACGAGACAGCCATCCGGTCGTGCGGCACTGGCTGCACTGCACCATCGGAAGATAGACGCCGTCGCGCTCGCCCGGCAAGTCACGCTCGCTGCGTAGCTTGACCTCTTCCGGAACGGTACTGAGCTTGCCGACCATGCGGCGCAGTTCCCGTATCCAGAGCTGGATGCGGAGGGTAACTAGCGGTAAGTCATGTTCCCGGCGTGCCCAAGCAACGAGCACCAAGAGTGCGTCCGCCACCTTGCTAACTTCATCGGTAGTTGCCGCCGGCATGCTGCGCGCGAAGGCATCGGTCAGGTCCGGGTAGCTGACAGTTCCGTCTTTGGCGAGCCTGAGCAGGTTGACGAACAGCTGGTGGCGCTTGAGGAGTGTCCCGAGTTTCCGACGCCATTCGACGTTGCGCACATCTGGCGGCTCAGCTGCGCCCAGGAAAAAAAGCGGAAACCAAGCTGCGACGGCGTCCTCGGGTGAGGCATAGTGAGTTGGGTCGAGATGCTCCATCACTTCCGGGTGATAGGCAAACATGTAATCGACCGTCGAATCGCCGAGGTAATCGTCCATCGACTGGCGGCTTTCGGTGATAACCGAGTCTTCCGGAAAAGCCGCGCCAAATACCTCTTCTGCGTATTGCCGCAATGGACCAGCATCTGACGCGCCGCCGAGCGTCGCTGACGTTCCCGCACAGATAAGATAATTCTCCGGTATCCGGAGGCGCGCGCGCAGGCGGCGCAGCAACAGCGCGAGGTCCGTGCCTTGGGCGCCGTCGAAGGTGTGCAGTTCATCGACCACCACGTAGCGCAATGTGGTCGCCGAATTGGACGCCCATAGCTGCTGGTCCTTCGGGCGCAGCATCAGGTAATCGAGCATCTTGTAGTTGGTCAACAAGATGTCCGGCGGGTTCTTGCGTAACGTCTCGCGGTCGGTGATGACGCTATCGGGCATCATCACAGTCCCCTGACCGGGAGATGCTATCTGGCCGCCGACATACAGGCCAACACGCAGTCCTGCGAAGGTGGACATCTTAGCCACCAGTTCAGCGATACGCCGCGCTTGGTCGGACGCCAGCGCGTTCATTGGGTAGATGACCAACGCCTTGATACCCGTTTCGCCGGCCTGGCGCGCACGGGCACAGTGGTCGAGCACCGGGTACAAGAAACACTCTGTCTTACCACTGCCGGTACCGGTAGCAACTAGCGCGCTCAGCGCCTTGCGGTCACTAGAGAGGCGCTCCCAGGCATTTTCCTGGTGGCTGAATCCCTCGTATTGCGTGTCGAAGGTGCTGAAGAACTTACGGCTGGCCGTACCGGTGCTGAACGGCAGGCCAATCTGCACATACGGGCCCTTGAGCCAGTCGTCCTTCCCTTCAACAAATCGGCTCATCAAGCCATGGGTGAACGAGTCGGCCGGTTCATACGCCGATATGAGGAACTGCTTCAGGCCAGTCTGAATATCTCTTGCAAGCAGCGAAGGCAGCATTTTTTACTTCTTCCTGTTGGGCGCCTCTACTGGCGCGTTAGTTTGCGCCGAAACGATTACCCATGCTCGTTCATCGACGCCGGCGCAAACACAGCCCATGCGGTGCGATAGTCGTCCTCGCGATTGGCTCGGGCGAAGGGCGCCACATAGATACGCTCAACGGTGCGCGGGCCGCCTGGAAGCGTGTCATCGGTTACCCATTGCGTAAAGACAGTTCCATCAGGAACCTTCGGTTTGCCTCCTACCTTGACAACATCCTCGCTGTCGTCCGCGGCTGTAGCGACATAGGCCCAGAGGTCTTCCCAGCCGAAGTTGCCATCCCGTGACTTGCCGTCCGGGGTCACGATGCGCGTCTTCGGTGTGCTGCGGCTCCCGCTGCGTGGTAGACCAACACCTATCAGGCCCCTGCTATTGGTAAAGACGATTCGACCGTTCGCGTCGTACCAGGTGTCCCGCTCGTAGCCCTGCATTACTGGAAATTGCACGTGATAGATGAGCAGGAGTTCATCAAGCGTCAACCCCAGGGCTTGTGCCACCAGTACGTCGATTTCCACAAGAGCCATTCGGCGAGCGTAGTCGCTACGTAACGCAGAGTGACGAGTCCAAGTACCGGTGAGGTTTTGCCAGAAATCCTGCGGCAGGCGCGGGTTGCCTGGATGACTCCAGACTTGGTCGGCAAATGCTACGTCGTACACTTCCTCCCACAGAGGCGCATAGTGGGCCGTGAGGCAGTTGAGTGCTAGGGCGCGAGCAGCAAGACCGCTCGAATGGACGAGTGGAACTCGCGACAATGTCGAAGCATAAAGGTCCCCGAGCCCCGTCGATTTAACGAAAAAATCCGCAACAACGGAAGACATCGTGGCAACTGTGTCAACCAGATTCTGGGGGAAACGAAACGTCAGCGACAGAACCGTGTGAACGTGAGCTGTCCCCGGCGGGACAATCGCACAACTGAGGGTCCTTTCAGAGGAGGAGCCGATTCGGCGCCGATGCACGTAGCGGAAAAAATCACTCGCAGGCCTTCCTTCAGCCTCGCCATCACACACCCAACTCACGCGTGGCATGCGGCGCAAATATTCTGCACGGTCGGTCATCGGCCGATAATTGGTGCGCGGCAGGTAGTCATCTTGCAAGGTAGTAAGGTCTAGCTGAGCGTAGGCCTTGTTGGAAGTGCATGCTTTGAATGGCGTTTTGTTGAAAGGATTCGCTACGAAAAAATGCGGTCCAGACAAGACCAAATCTTCAGGCGCTGCTGCGAAACCATTGTCGCCAGCAAGCCGGCGCGTAATAGTGCCGTCATGCTGCTGCATCGTTTCGTGCCACATTTCTGTAGAAAGATAATCCTCTCGCAAATCCGCGAGTCGGCGCGGATAAGCGGCGAGCCTTTTTAGCACGCTGCTCAAGGCGGTGGCGTGTAACGCGGGCAGACGCGCGCGGCATGCGGGTGTGCCCGGTTCGTCGTAGAGTTGGGCAAACGTAGCAAGCGCCTCCTCGTCTACGCGTACGATGCGGTCACTGTGGCCATGAATGTTCCACTGACCGGCCTCGTTCTTGTAGCCGCCAACCGCACCTTGGCCGTCGTGCTGGTAGCACGCGTCCACCGTGGCCGGCACGAACAGATTAGCTAGCTGGTCAAAGCCAAGCTGCGTCGACACAGCACCATAAATGTTAATGCTGTACTTGGTGAGGTTGTGGACTTCAGCAAACAAATGCGCTTCGTTTATAAACTGGAAATGTCGACGCAATCGTGCATAGACTGCCTCGCGCAGCGCACCTGCTTTCGGGTCGTCATAAGGCCCTTCGGGATGGAGCAGTCCAGTCACACCATTCACACTATTCAAACTCCACGCCATTGGCATGAAGCATTTGTACAGATTGGTCTGCACGCCTTTGAGTAGCGGGTAGTTCTGCGTAGCGTTCAGGAAATTCTGCGTCCCCTCTGATTCCTGCAGTTCGCCAAGCCATTCCGCTTGTAGACCGGTGAAGCGGGCAAATGCTTCCGCCCGGAGTTTGGCCAAGTCACTCGCACTAATTTTTCGAATCGCGAAAATAGGATTGCGCTCGCCCAGAATGCCCGCCTCGTTCCATTCGACTTTAATCCAAGGTGGATTCCCAAGTATCAGGTCAAAGCCACCGTTGTAAAGCAGCACGTCCGCGAAGCAAAGTTCCCAGTGCATAAAACGGCGCGCGTCGGCAATGGCCTCTATTGTCGCCACGCGCGGGAAATGCTGGCGCAGCTTGCTGATGCGCAACTGGCCAAACTTGTCATGCAACCTCGGTTGCGCTGCCGACTCAGTCAGAGGCAACTGAGTCTCGAACCCAATCAGACTGCTCTGAACCTCCGGAATCACCGCTTGGGGTTGGTCGGGTTCGGCAGCTTGCAGGTCCAAGCCGAATTGTGGGAACACGTCAATTACGTTGCCTTCGAGGATGGCACCAATCTCAATCCACCATTGCTCGCGGCTCGGCGGTTGCACTGACTCGGTAATGGGCCAGAACCACAACGCACACCAGTAATCCATTACCAGCTTCAGACGTCGATACGGTGTTGCGAGGTCGCCGTCTTCGTTAAGCAGGCCTTCGCGGCGGATGGTGTCCTTCTGGGCGCGACTGATGCGACCGACGCCGGCTCCTTTTGCATCCTCTTTGTGAGGCCATACATTCAGTACGTCTTCCGTGCGACTGCGGTCACGTGCAAGCGCTTCGGCATGCTCCAACCACAATTCGTCCACTTGTGCACTGAGCTGCTGCAGGCGCGCAATCTCAAATTCTGCCAGCGGTGCGGTGAAGGTTTTGCGCCAAGTTTTCAGGCGCTCAAAATCTTGCGGGTACAGCTTCTTTGCGTCCTTGTCGGCGTAGTCCGCCATGCCTGGGTCCGGCAGCAGGAAGTGCCATATTTCATTTGGCTGACGCGGGGACTCCGCAGTCACTCGCCGCGGTCGCTCTTCATGCCACGCAGGCTTGGCGCCCTTGACCAGCGCGGTGGCTCTGAACACCTGATGGCGGGCGCCGATGAGACTGTTGCCGGTGAAAAGCTGGTAACCGAACCAAGGCACACGTGCCGGCAACGGCCTGCCTTGCTCGTCCTCGCCGCCATAAATGGCGTTCAGCCAGATGGACACCTCGGCTAGCTCTACGGCAACGGGGTTCAGGTCCACGCCGAACGCGTTCCGGTCAGCCAAATACATGCGCACCTTCTGCAGTTCCTGCGGGTACGAATCGTGTGGAATGCGTTGCTTTAGTTCAGCCTGTTTACGCTCCAGGTAGGCTTCTGCCAGCTGGTTGACCGCTTCGTTCAGGAACGCCGCGCTGCCCATTGCGGGCTCGCATATCGTGAGCGTCAGAATATCATCGGCGCATTTCACGCGCTCGCTGGCCAGCAACTCCTTGAGCGAGTATTTTACAAGGCACTGCGTGAGCACCTGGGGCGTGTAGTAGCTTGCGCTCTTCTGCCGGTCTCTGCCCGCTAGGCGGTAGATGAATGAGCCCTTCGGATACATGCGCAGCTTGCGACGGCCGCTCTCGTTGACGTCGTAGACCTTTTCGTCGTCGCGGTATTCTTCGATGCGGCTGCGTGGCACGAACCATGCATTTTCGAGCTTGTCGGCGTCGGAATCGTTGGCACGCACGCGGCGGTCGGTAGTAGTGTCGTCGCCATAGTCGCTATCATCGCCGTTGTCGTCGTCACTGGTGCTCGCTGCACTCGCTTTCTTCGGCGCGGGTTTGACCTCGTACAGGTCTTCTTCGGCGAAAAAGCCGCGGTAGCTGAGCAGAGCCTCGTAGACTGCACCCAGCTGGTTAATTGAAAGCATCTGATAGCTCACGCGACCAAGGCGACGCCCTTTCCCCTGCGCCTTGCTAAGCGACAGCAGGCGGATGACTCGCTGCCACACTTCGTTCGGGAAACGGACCTTGTCAAGCAACGGCATGGTACTGTCGTCGAACAGGCGACTGTCAAGCGGTGCCAGCGCAAAGATGTCCATTGCACCTTCAACTACCTCATGCAAGTTTTGCTGATTCGCCGTGCCGCAGCCATGGGCGACCAGTCTGAACAGTCGCCGCAGCGTCACGTCGAAGTATCTGCCCTCTCGCGCGTGCTGGGTGGTGAGCGGCTGCGTCTCTAAGTCGCGCAGGCTTTCGAGGCTGTAGCCCTTGAGGTAGACCTCGCTCTTTTGGATTGGCACATACCCCAGCTCCGGTCGCGCTTCGATGTAAAACATGAAGAGCAGCCGGTACACGAGACGCAGGCATTCGAGACTCAACGTACCGGCATCGAGCTTGTAGGCGCCGGAGTAGATGCTCTTCTTGCTACCCGTGGCAAGTTCATCGAGCTGGCGCGCAGCCTCGTTTCCAAGGATTTCGATGGCCTCGCGCAGTGCATATTTGAGGTCTTCGCTGACGCCAAACGCATGCTTGTGCGCGTTGCTATCCAGGCTCTCAAGCAAGCTGATGCCCTCGCCGGGGGCGAGGCACGTCTGATGCAGCAGCGCTGCGCATGCCTTGAGCGTGTCGGCGTGCTTGCGGTCCAGTATATCGGCCCAGTTGAAGCGCAGTGCGCGGTTATTCGGCCACTTGTAGCGGTCAAGCAGCAGCCACTCGTCAAGACCGGCCAGCAATACATAGCGTGGCGGGCTGTCAGCGCCGAACACGGCGTCGGACAACATCGCTGCCCATGTCTCATTGCGCAACTCGGCGGGCACTGGCTCACCCTCATAATGGAACGCAGCGAGCTCGTGGTCGAGGAGCTCGTCGTTTTCCGCGCCCGGGTGGTAGGCAGGAATGATGGCAAGGCGCGCACCCTGCACATCCCAGACCGGCACTGGTAGCCCCGTGACGAACTCGCGCAGCGTTAGCGTGCGCGGCGGCTGGCGAAAGCCAAGAGCATGCAACAGGCCGGTCTGCATCTGCACGAAGAGCTGCCAGCGCTCATGTTCATCACGGGCGCGCGCAACCTGACCACGAAGCGCAAACCAGCGCTGTGCCCACCCCTGCAGGCGCTTATATGGCGCGCGGTGCGATTCATCGCCAAGGTGCTGGGACTCCTCGGCATCCCACTCGGTCAGACGCTCCCTGATGTCGCCCTTGAAGACTTCGGCGAGGTAGGTGTGGCTGTAGAACTCGTTTTCGTTGGTGATGCCAGCAAAGGTCTGTACGGCGTCGAGGACGGGCATGGTCAGGCTCCAGCAGCTTGCGGATGGCACACACCGGCCAGTACCTGAATCCAGGGCTGCGGTTCAGTGGTTAAGGTGTCCGCCACCCAGCGGCGGTATTCATCAAATACTTTGTGGATTTGCTGGCTGCGCCGTTCGAAGCGGCCTTGCTTTACCGTTTCGAGCTGTTTGTCCAGGTCTAGCGCGAGCTGCTCCATCTGGCGCTCCTGCAGGCGCTCCAGTTCGGCAAGAGTGTCCTTCAGCCTTGCCTGCATGTCGGCGGAGAAGGTCTGCTGGCGTTCTACCATGAATTCGTGCATGTATTTCACTGCCCGTGGCAGTGCCCGCTGCATCTGCGTCCGGAGCGTGGGCGTTTCCCCACGGTTCGGCAGACCACCTGCCCGGATACCCGCGCGTTCCATAAAGGCATCGAACGATTCCAGCGCGAACGCGCCGTCGCCCTTGCGGCAGGCGACCTGCCATTCGACCAGAAGCGGCTGGCCCTTGCGGTTCGGAATCAGGCTCATCAGGATGAACGCCTGTTCATCGGGTGCGAGCTTGTGGCTTTGCAACAGCGGCGCCTTGTGGCGACCGAACTGCGTGAGCACCCGGTCACCAAGCCACTCCATAATGGGATGCTGTGGCCATAGGTAGTGCTGCTGTGGCCACGCTTCTTCCTCGGAGCGCGCCTGACGGGCGATTTCAATTGCGTCCATCATCCGCTTTGGACTCGCGCACAGTGTGTAATGGTCGTTGTCGTCCTGCACTTCGTGGGGGAGCTGACGCAGGCGTTCCTGCAGGTCGCGCGGAGCGGTCAACGCGATGACCTGTTCCTCGTCATGCGAGGTCCAGTCACACAATGTCTCGCCCTGATTGAGCTGTGTGAGAGCGGTCTTCGCGTAGTGGTGGTCACTCTGAAACAGCGATGAGCGTTCGTCAATCTGTTCGAGACTGCTACCGACAGGCGTAGCGGTTGGGTGGTCCGTGTGACCATCCGCGCTGTCTGTGCCACCGCCAAACAGCTGCATCAGCCAATCGCCACTGCCTTCGTCGGTACTGTCGTTCGCGGCATTTTGGTCGAGTTGGGCCTCAACTTCTGCCGGTTGCATTCCGTCTGCCATGAAATCGGCGACCTTTGCCTCCTCCTTGTCCGGGTCGAACACGTTGAGAAACGCTGATGGGTCACCGAGATTTCGGTACGCCTGTTCGTCCTTGGCCTGCAGAATTTCGAGGATACGCAGGTCACCACGAATCTTTTGGTTCACCGTTTCGGTAAACAAATAGAGGATGTTCGGCTTGTGCTTCTGCCCGTACCGGTCCACCCGGCCATTGCGCTGCTGGAACACCATTAGCGACCAGGGCAGGTCGAAGTGCACGAGGCGATGGCAGAAGTAATGCAGGTTCAGACCTTCGCTGGCGACGTCGGAGCACAGCAACACACGCAGCGAGTCCTCCTTGCGACCAAAGCGCTCGACCAGTGTCTGCTGGTCGGTGTCGGGCATGCCGCCATGCAATACGGCCAACTGATTCGACTTGAATTTGAGGTCAACGGTAAGCTGTCTTTGCAGCCACTCCAGCGTTTCGATACGCTCGGAGAAGATGACCAGACGGTCATCTGCGCTGTGCGGCTGCCAGCCGAACTCGTCTGAGGACAGCTGTTCGAGTAGGCGCTGGTACTTGCTGAAGCCACGCGCAGTGGAGTCGTTGACGAGTATCTTGAGTGCATCAGCCAGCACTTCAAGACCCTCGACCTCACACAATTCTTCAGGCGTCGGACCGGACTTGTTCTGTAACGCCGCAATGCGCCTATTGGTCGACTTGAGGGCGGCCGCCGGACTCGAGAACAGCGCCTTCTGCATGCCCACGCGCTGCAGCTCCTGCTGGTAAGCGCCGTTTCTCTGACCGCCCTGTGTGAAGGGTACTTCGAGCAACGCACGGTACGCGGCCTCCTCCTCTGCACTGGCGTCCTGCCGCAGGCAAAGCGTCTCGCGCTCCTGGAAGTCCGACTGCACCTGGTCCTTGATGTCCTTCTTGAACCGACGAATAACCAGACCCTTGCTGCGGAAATCTTCTGGCGTGTAGTCGTCCGGGTCAGGGATGGCCGTTGGGTCTAGTAGGCTCATCAGCGACGCAAAGCTGCGCGCGGAGCCATCATGAGGCGTCGCAGACAGGAGGATAAGCGTGTCAGAGCGGCTGGACAGCAGCCGTGCCAAGCGTGCACGACGCGACAGGCCGCCTTCGCCAGCCCTCGCGGCGACGTTATGGCACTCGTCGATAACGATGATGTCCCACCACGCGTTCTCGAGATAATTCCGATACTCGAGATTGCTTTTCAGCGTATCGATGGAGATTATGCTGCGGTCGAAGTAGTTGAACGGGTTATGGTTCGCCGGAATCCGGTTGCGTACCCGCGCGAGCCCAACGGAATCGAGACGGACCAACGGAATCGTGAAGCGACTCCACCATTCCTTCTGAAATTGCGTGAGCATGGCCTTCTGAGTGACAATGAGGATGCGCTTGCCGCGCCCGCGCTGGATTAGCTCTGTGGCCAGAATTCCCGCTTCCAGTGTCTTACCAAGACCGACTGCATCGGCAATCAAAATGCGCGGGCGTGGTTGATGCAGTGCCTGCAGTGCCGGGTCTATCTGGTACGGTACAACGTTCATCACCCCGCGGTGACCGAGATGGATGCGGGTGTCGCTCGCCACGCCACGGCGGCGAAGGCTTTCGAGGTACAGGACCGTCGCGTTGTATGTTGGGCTTACGTCAGGCACCAGCTCTGTCTCTGCCGGGTCAAGAATCTCGATTGCATCTTCCAGTTCCGTCAGAAACAGGGCCGACTGCCCTCGGACCAGCTCTGAAATACCATCGCAGCTTAGTAGCCAGCCGCCGTCGGCTGTAGGGTCAACACGGCGAATGAGCCATTCTTCATCGCGGATGACGGCACGCGAGCCAGGTGCGAAGGGAAGCATATGTTTTGAGTTTCCGGAATCTTTATTGTCGCGGCCACAGGGACCGCCAGTCCAGTTCGCGACCGACGTGACGCCGTGTCGTACGCAAGGCCTGCCAAACCGGTGAATATTAAAGAAAAGAAGACACTTTCACCAATGCAAAAAGGCGAAGACAAGCCGTGCAGTATCTCCTTTCCATCTGCAGTGACCACTCTCTCCGGTGCCTCAGGACGATGGGCAAGCATACCCTCACTGACTTCGCCAGATTCCGCACTTTGTCAATATTGATTCAAAACGCATGTCGCCTATAAGGCTCAGCCCTAGGCATCCCCGTGGGTTTGAGTCGGTGGGTGGTGAGGCTGAGCCCAGCCCTCCCTACGGCATCGATGCCCGGGAAAGCCTTCCACTCAGCCTCTCCACCCGTATTGTCGCCGGTATGGAGCCGCCTCGCCCGCCAGCCTGTACGCGCCCTCCGGGACGCAAGCTGCGCCATCCCATTCCCGTTATCTCAGACGCTATTCCCCTCAGTGTCGGCTATCCCTTGCACGCTGCCGGTGGATTCAGCCCCGTTCGCGCAAGCGCGCATTGCATCGTGCCACCGAAGCCAACCATCGGGTTGGGTGGCCCTGCTGACTGGCGGCTCGATGGCGCGGTGGGCAGGCACGAATGCACTGCAGAACGGTATAGGGTTGGTGGGCAGCAGCGCTATTCATTAAGTCGATTATCGTATTTTTCAACCACATCTCAGCATTGAATAGATTGCGTCGCATCACTTGCTGACAAGCCGGATGCTCGGAACTGGGAGACTCAGGTCATACCCGACGGGACATCGACGGCCCCACCTGTAATCGCGCCACGGATTCGTAGCTTGTGAAAGCCTCGCCATCGAGCCATCCCCCTTTCAGGCGCGACTCGGGCGAGTTGTAGTAGTCCTGTCTCGCCCCGAACCGGCTTTCGAACTCTGAGAACTATGCCTCCCTCCGACAGCAGCGTCATGTCGGAGCTAAAGCCAGTCCAGCAGTTGCATGCCAATCAGCAATACTGCGGGCACACGCTGCAGGTTACTGGGAGAGTGGCCTGTAGCCAACCGCAACGGAGCGCTGCGTTAACTGCGATTCTTTCTCCCGCGTACTCCCCGATGCATCACGGACACGCTGATGCCGCAAGTCCTTGTTCCTGACGGGGCAGACCGGAATCCCCCGCTCGAAATCGACGCGAACACACGGGAAAATGGGTCATCCGGGGTAGCTGGCCCGGTCGGAAAGTAAGCCCTAGTCGCTTGTGGCGGCGACCGTGTAAATGTGCTCATCCGCGCCCGTGCAATCTGCTACATGCGCCGGTTCTATGCGCGACGAACGTGGTCGTCAATGGATGCCGGAGGTTTTCTTTGGTTTGAATCCTTTGATTATTGCTCGCAGCATATAGTACTTTTTGAGTTGTTTACTGCGGTATTAGTGGCATAGCCATTATCAGAACTATACCGGGTGCGAGGCTCATTGCCCGACTCTGGCTTTTCGGTATGAAGAAGGAAAAAATAATGAACGATAGCGCATATCTCTTATCAAGCGAGTGCCTGATAGAATCTGCACATAATCCTTTCTCGTCAATGACTTACGACGATGGATAATTTGCTCATACCGGTCACTCTTAATATCTCGCAGAGGCGACCAATCCGGACGGTTCGGGCAGGCAAACGGAAGAATCCTATGTCTGCAGTTTCAACTCTAACTTTCCGCGAACTCTCGGAAAAAATGGACCAACGTGTGGCCGACGGGGAGATTTCGGCTTCCATGCTACCCAACTTGAAATCTGCCCTTCGGGCATTCTTGGCCAGCTTCCGAGTTTCCGAAGATAGCATTGTTGGCTCGTTGTTGCGCAGTTCATACTATCGAAATCTTCGCCTTCATGTCGACAAATTACAAGCAGAAGGGCGCGAAAAAGCCTACATCGCCAATCGCAAGAGCTTGATGGGAAAGTGGTGCTCACTCGTAACGCATCTCGACCGGATTGAGGCAGCAACGTCGAACTGTATGTCCCCGTTTCAGTCGGCACTGGACGAGCTGCTGACGCGAAGCCAGACGACGGTGGCTGGACTGGCGCGAGCGGCAGGCGTCTCTAAGGCAACCCTTCGCCGTTGGGTCAAGGGAGCATTGCCGAATCCCCGCGCGGTTCCTTCGTTGAAACGGCTTGAGCGGTTCTTCGCTCTGGAGCCAGATGCGCTCGTCAATCTCGCACTTGAGCGCCAGCATTCCAGACCAGTCGAAACCGCGCCGGCTGTGAGAATCCCATATCGGGAAAGAATGGCCAGTGTTACGAAAGACACGTACCGTCTGAAGACGGTCTCCGATTTTTTGGCACAAGAATGGTCGGATTTCGTCATACACAAAACGGAGAGACTGCCGGAACTAGAGCGGTATTCGCGTGGAGCTTGGGTCACGACGGACCTAGTCACGGAGAGGGAAACCGACCGCAACTGGTACTGTTTCACAGGAGGTAAATTCGTTCCCACGGCGAAGATTGTCTGGGGGCACGTAACGTCTTTCCTTGGATGGCTCACCCGCACGCGAGAACTGGGTGGAGCCGGGCTCAGCAGCGCCGACGTCCAGACGCTCGCTTGGCTCTCGAGCAAGCGGATGGTTCATCGCTACATGAAATGGCTGATTGAGCGCGCTGACGGCAAAGTGCATGATGGCGTGCTCGACGTCGCAAGTTTGATTGCGTCGCTCAACCATCCCAAGCACGGCTACCTCACCCAGATGCCCGAACTCCGGGAGCGGCTGCCGGAGCTTCACCGCCCCGAAGTTTGGCAAGACGCGTGTCTTGAAGCCTATAAGTGGGCCTCCGAGAGGAAGAGACATCTGTTGGCGAACGGTATTGAGCATTCGAGGGAGCCGATGGCACCTATCAAGCGAGTGCTGGAGCTGGATGACCCGCTGGCGGCGGTCGCAGACATGATTTCACGGATGAAGAGCTGCCGCCCGACCACTGGCGGCATTAGCGAGGCAGTTTGGGCGCGAGACCTGCTCCTGGTCAAACTGATGACATCGAATCCGTTGCGCGCCAAGAACATGAAGTTGCTCACCTATCGCGCGGACAACACCGGCAACCTCTATCGTCGCCCAGATGGGAGTTGGTTCATCCGAATTGAGAAACGCGCGTTCAAGAATGCCAAGGGAGCCGCAAAGAACCGGGACTATGACATGCCCGTCAACCACGTGGTTTGGGGCGACATTGAGCGCTATCTGAGTGTCTATCGACCGAGGTTGCCGGATGCCGACAAGGTGGACTATGTGTTCTTGTCTTCAACGGAAGAAAAGCCAGATGGCTATGTCGGTGCATGGAAATCTCTTAACCGACGGGTTTTCTACCTGACTCACCGTTACTTGTGGCAATGTCCGGGCATCGGACCACACGGCTTTCGTTACATCATTGGCACGGCCACGCTGAAAAAAGCACCGGGGGCCTGGGATGCAGCGGCAGCCGTTCTCCACGACGAGGTCGCCACGGTAAAGGCCCATTACGCTCATCTGCGTCCCTCCGATGGCGGCAACTTTGTGCACACGTTACTGGACTCCGCCTTCGCGCGGATGTGAGCGAGTAGATAACCGGGTGTCGTGCTTGACACCCGGTCGTCGTCAGATTGTCTTCTTCAGCGGTGAGAGGCAGCTTTAACTCTGCGCGTGCTGAGATGCCTCGGCTACTGGCGAACTGGTGCGCCGCAAGCTGAGAGACAACCAGGACACCGCGGCTCCTCGCCTGACGTGTGGGCTGGACGGAAGCACCTTAGTCGAACACATCATCGTCGCGGAGCTGGGCCACGATAATCTGGAGCTGGTCACCGTTGCGCCGTAGCTGCCGACGAGGCGTGTCCGCACCTCAAGATTCGCGACACGGATGCCGTTATCCAATCGCGATGACCGCATTTGTCGGACGCTCTTCACAACCTGCAGCGGCATCGCATACCCGCAAAGCTATCGGTCGCAACTCGACGGCGCGGCGGTAGCCTTGTTGTTGAGGATTGAAACGCGCAAGCTAACGTTGTTGGAAGGTACTTATTATGTTGGAACCCGAAAAGCTAGCTGACCCGAGCTGGCCGTTTCTGCAATCGCTGATGAGCCTCTACCTCAGCGAAGAGGTAACACCGCACGCCGGCAAGGACGCTGTCGAATCCCTGCCCCCGATGGAGGCGCTCGTTCTTGGCGTTATGTGTTTGACCAAGACATATAACAGCCGGAGCTTCCAGAACCTTCTCTACCGGAAATACAGGATTTTCGATAACAAGGAATGCGGCGTCATGACCGAGACCGCTATCCTCCGCCTAGTCGACCGCGGTTATTTGAAGCCTGCTTCGGAGCAGGCCGAGGAAGCGCTCGACATGAGAGATGACGCAGTTTGGGGCCTCGGGGATGTGCCTTTCGTCGTCACTGCAGCAGGAGCAAAACGCATCGGATATCTCGTGGCAAATCTGCGGCAGGAAAACGTCGAGGACGTGGTGAAGCGGCTGCAAGTTGAGTCGAAGGAAGCGGCGAGTAACTGGGTTCCTAACTGACCGGCGCGGCCCGGCCGCCGTCTAGGCTTTGCCGCTACGTCTACATGCTCCCGCGGCGCTCTGATGATGTACAGCGTTGAGCGCGAGACACCGAAGTGTCGACTGGACAGGCCCACCGGTATCGATGGGCTCGTTCAACGTTTTGACCTTCACACCGCGCTATTCGAGTTCGTTGTCGATACAGACGACGTCCCGGAGATTTCGACATAGCCGGTCCCGTCTCCACGGGGCGAGGGTGTCGCCTTCTCGGAGTGCGCGCGGTGCGCGAGTGCCGTCAAGCCGCTCGCTTTGTCCTCCTGGATGGGGCTGGCTTCCGCTCCTGCCGCGCGTCGCTACGCAGGTCGAGAATCTGCTCGAAAGTGCTCACGCGGACGTATCCCAATCACCGCGGCGGGCCGCGATTGGCCACAAGCAAGCTGATGAAGGGAGCGCGGCGGCGCAAGGCCGTGGGTGCGTGCCGCTTGGCATCTCCATGCACTACCGCCACAATCGACGGGTTCAATTTTCCCCGCCCACACCATGCCCCTGTCCTCCACACAAATCGGCGCCATTGGCGAAAACCTGCTGGTTAACGCGGTCATGAAGGGGAGCGGCGGTCGGTTATCACCGTTTCAACCCTTCGCCGATGACGACGGCATTGACTGCTTATTCTGGGACAAAACCACCGGCCAATCCGTCGCCATCCAACTGAAGTGCCGGACCGTCACCCTGTATAAGCCCGGCACCAAGGAGCGCGGAAATCAGGCTCACTTTGAGGTCCGGAAAGCGACATTCAACGAGGCGCGTCGCGCGCATCTGGTCGCCGGACTCTGCAATGAGGAGCTGACAGGGTTTGTGGCGACCTGGTTCGTTCCCATGTCGGCGTTGCCGGAACTCGCGCGCAATAGCGCAAGCAAGTGGGTCATCCGGCCAAACAAGTCGAAAAGCAGCGCGGACCGCTTTGCGCCTTACCGGTGCAGTTCAGTCGATGAACTGGCCCAGCGCATCATCGCTATATGCGAGATGCATGAAAATGTCGAGACTCTATAGTTATACTAACTAATACAGGCTATCCGATGTTAGCGCGCAGGCCCGGTTGCGCTACGGCGGTCGTCGGTGTCGCGTGTGTACGCACTCGCGGTGAATCGTCGGCGCGTTCAATATCTTCAAGGTTTTTCAATCATTCTTCGCATCTGCGGGGCTGCCCTTTGCTGCCCCGCGCTGTGGTCGGGGCCGGGGCGCCTCACATCTGACGGTGTGCCCCGTCCGCTGCCCCCCCAATGGGCGCAGTCCGGCGTGGGCGCAGGACTGCGCCTCCCGCCGTGGGGCTCCGTCGCCCTCGGTGCAAACCATCCAAGCGCCCGGTTGCATAGACGGGGCCTGGACGGCCCCGTCTATGCAACCGGGCGCCTGTAACGGACTCAGGGACGGCAAATGTTTCGTTGTAGCGCTCTCAGTCGCGGCTTGCTGGCGAGCGGCGTCTGGCAAATGCACCTGAACTCGAGGGACGTTGAGCCAACATCAACAGTCAGCCCCATTTCAGCGCGAAGAAGAAATCCTTAGCGTGTCGTTGTTGATTACGAACAACTGAACTTTCCAGAGAATGATTTGAACAGAGCCTACTTTTGCCGTGCGACGGCCCCAGCAGGGACTCGCCATGGCGAAAATCTACCCGCCTGCGGGGGTTTCCGTTCTTCTCTTCTGGCCGACATGAAGCGGCATTGGCTCTTCGTCTCGCTCCATCACCAAGTCGATTTCATCGACGCAGAGCCCCGCGGCCAGCGATACAAGTGTGTCCAAGGGACCTTAGCGTTCGGTGTCGACGAGAACAAGAAAGTAGCTATCGGGACTCCAATTAGCAAAGTTCAGCACAGCATGCATTCGCCCGCGTTCAATGTCCCGGTGGACGCTCGCCATCAACGCCTATTCGTCAGCGGGTCGCACCACCTTCCTCGGGCGGCCTCGATTAGGCTCCTTCGGCTCCTCTCCACTATCAGTCAATAATTCGATTTCAGTGACGTCGAGTGCTGCGGCCAGCGAGATAAGGGTCTCCAGCTTCATGTTTCGGCGCCCGCGTTCGATTACGCTGAGCTGCGTGCGATGCAAGCCAGCACGGTCCGCAAGTGTCTCTTGGGACATGCCTCGTTTGTCACGAAGGAGTCTAAGGTTCTTCGCGATAAGCCCCTGAAGTTCCAGGAGGCGCGCGGAAACGTTCTCTGCCATATGGGGCAGGAGCATCCCGCATTGTAGTGTTGAAATCTACATCGCACAGAATGTCATTTTTAAAAATGGCATTCTTTACACTACATATATTTGCCGCTACACTGCGCTCGCGTCGGGCTAACGCCCGTTGATATGTCGCGTAAAACGCGAAAGTCAACGCGCCGACACTCGCGTCCGTAACTAACTTCACTTTCACAATCGCCCACCGCGAGGGACTTGCTCGTCCCGGCCGCAGGTAGGTGACGGAGAATTCTTGGTGACTGTTCCTCAAGCACAGCGTCGCGCACGGTCGATTGATAACTCGCCAGCGGTTCGCCGACAGGTCAAGTTAGTTGAACCCGTGGACACTGAACTGCATCCACGGCCCCGCTTGTGGATGATGAACGGCGGACAGAAAGACCTGTTTTCGCGCTTCCCGCTCTTCTTCCGCGCGGTGCATCATCCCGAGTCCTACCCGGCGAACATCTCGCACTTCGGAATTCAGTGCGGCGTTGGTTGGTATCCAATCATCGAAGTGCTGGCGCGCGACGTTGAGTTTGAGCTACGCGCACTGTGGCGCGAGCAACTCCAGTCTCCCGAGAAAATCGCGGATATGGATAGAGCACTCCTGTCCGGCCGCGTCCCCTATCCGGCGCTCCCCGTTTGCACTGACATCTCGCAGGTCGCAGGTGAACTCAAACTCAAAATCCTGAATGGATACATGTGTCCGCCCGATGTTTGGACGCGCATTTCCGCGAGCGTCGAAATCGCTGTGGCGACTGCTCGGTGCATATGTGAGAGCTGCGGCAACCCAGGCACGCTTCGGGATGTTGATTGGCATCACGTCTATTGCGACAAGTGTATCGACCTGGCCCTCGACTCAGAATGTGCAAAACCGAGCGCTTCGGTGAGCCAAGGCTGACGCTCGACACCCGTTGCTTCGACCGCCAATGCAGACCACAATCCAGCCGACTAAGGTTCCCGATGACTTCCCACGTGACGACACATCCGGCATCGTCACTGGCGCGCAACCAAAAATCTGTGTCGTCCTGTCTGAAGGCAAGTACGTCGCTGGGCAGACGGCCGCCGAACGCGAAGAGCGGTGGAACATCTGCGAGGACCTCGCACATCAGCTTGTGCCGAAGGCTCTGAAGGATGCATCAGCTCATCCGGAACAAAGCCACGATGTCATCCTCGAGCGCGTGCGCGCGGCAGTCGCACGCAAGAGATGGGTCTCAGAAGATGAATTGCGTTGGCTCATCGTTCGCCTCCGCGCGTTACTGGATTGGTAACCGTTTGTGGAATTGCTACATCTCTCCAACCTCGCAACCCGCCACCATGAACCTCGCCTCATCCCCGCCGCCTTCTTCATTCAGCCCGCTGGCGTCAGACCTACAGACGCTTGGCCGCCTGATTCGCAGTTGCCGGCAACAATGCGAACTCAACCTCCTCGACGCAGCCGACTATCTCTACGTCGATGTCGCTGAATTGAGCCGCATCGAAGATGGATTGTCCGCCGGTACCGAAGCCCTGTTCAAGGTTCTCGCTGGGTTCGGCCGGGAGATGCTCATCATGCAGCGCGATGACGCCAGCGACGCTCTCGCGGCGGTCGGGCATACCGTCAACTGGTACAAAGTGATGGAGCGGCGCCATCCTTCCAGAGAACGACCCGCACCGGCCCCCTTCGTTCTTGACTGCACCACTCCGACGCTTTTCGTCGACTTCGACGGGACGCTCCACGTCGGCAACGCGTACATCGGCGAGGACGGGGAAATAACGCTCGACACCGGCCGGCCGCTACTGGAATTCGCATCCCTGCTCACCGAGCTTCTCGAGCCCTATCCCGATGTGGAAATTGTGCTCACGACGTCATGGGCGCGACGCTTGCCAGTGGAGCGCGTCGTCGAGTACCTGCCACCGGAACTACGCCGACGCATCGTCGGGACCACCCGGGATATCAAACCCCGGCTCAGCTATGTGCTGGACGGCACCGAGCGCACCGACATCATCCGCAGCTACGCGTATGGAAAGCGCCTGAAACACTGGCTTGCTATTGACGACGCGGTGTTTGGTGCTGAGCGGTTCGGCCGTGAACCCGGAGAACTCGTGGAGCACTTTCTTTTACTCGACTCGCGCAGCGGAATCAGCAACAGCAATGCGCTCTCGCGTATCGCGAAGTGGCTGACCGAAGTACACGCCGCGCGAGGCAGCTGACCGAACGGGACAATTGCCCGTTCCCCTGCAGATACGTGCTTTCTCGGGCACTGCCGATGCCGACCTGTGAGCGACCACATGAATTACTACCGCCGTCTTGGCGAATGGCTCTACCGCTTTGCTTCATCTCAAGAGAATATCGACCGCGTAGCGAAGTGGCTCTGCTGGACCGTTGTCGTCGTCGTTGCGTTTGTGCTTGCTATTGTGCTCTTCGTCACCTTAGCGCGAAGATGGTAGAGCGCAAATCCAGGTGGCAACGGTGGCTGCGTCGGCGTCGGTGGGTCGCCGAAATCCAAGAAACAGCGAACTGAGGTCGCCGCCGATGACACAGCATACGAGCGCACCAAAGCAGTCATCGAGGCGCGCGAGCTTTTGCAACTGCTCGCCACCGGCACTGGCGCGCGCAGAGCCGTTCGAGAAGCTGCACGGCAACTCCTCAAGCGCTATCCGCTCGATGTCGACCTGGAGGTATCGGCTGCAGCTCTTCCGGGAATATGGGCATCCCGAAAAATGATAGCCATCAGCGATGCAGAATGCAGGCTGCTGAAATGATGCGCACCGTGAACGAAATCTTGACCTTCGCTCTTGAAAATCCAGCGCTGTTGTACGGACCGGCATGCGGGTTCGTACTCGCCTTGGTTGTGTTGCGCATCAAGAAGCGATATTTGAACGAAGGGGGTCTTGTTCAGCCGCTCGCCTGCTTTGCCGCGCGACCATCGCACTTCAATTACAGTGGAAAAGGATGAGATGCCTTCAGAAAACCACATCGAGCTTGAGATTGCTCTTCGAAAAATTCACGAACTGGCTATGGTAGACGGTGACTTGGGCTATGCGTACTGGTACAAAGTCGGTCAGCTTCTACAAAGAGCAGCTGGCATGCAAGCGGAAATAGATTCGCTAAATAGAGAGTTGGAACGGTGTCGCGCAATGCGCGCCAAGACCGAATGAGGCGAAAGCGACACCATGGCAACCAGCGCGCAGGCTTGCGAATCGGCCAGCGTCCCATCGTCGCTGCTCGACCACTTGATGGCCGCGGGCGTAATTCGGTCCGACGTGAACCGGCGTCAGGACATCTCCCAAAAGTGGTCGAGCAGCACACAATACTTGAGCTGTACGAGCGCGTTTGTCACCGTAGCTAAGGGGCTGGCCGAGGAAGGCTTTGGCTCTGGCCGCCGGCTTTAACGGACACCCGCTCGTTCAGAAGGCGCCTCACTTCGCAGGTGCAATGCGTTTGGCGGCGTCCGGAGGCGGCGCATCGCACGCGAAACTCTGCGCGGTCAACGCGTCGGAATACACGGTCCAGCCCGCCGCATCGGTCGCGCGCACGCGGATTGGCCGTTCGACCGTCGGCCGGTCGTCGCGGCGGTAGAGACACGGTGGCGCGTAGTTGAAATCGAGGAAGCCGTACGGGTCCGCCGGCGGCGTGCCCGGGATGGTGAAGGCAATGTCCTGCGTGTCGCCCGGGAGATGCTCAACGCGGAGCGCCACAGGCTTGCTGGCCGTGAAGCCCACCCCGAAGAACTCGACCCTGTCGGTGACGTCATGGCCTTGTGCCGTGCCGAAATATTCCCGCGTGGAAAGCCGGGCGCCGGGTGGTGGGTGCGGGGTCGTGCAGCCTGCGCAGAGCGCCGACAGCAGGAACGCGGTGCCAGTCGCGCGCAATTTCCGGACAATGCTCGTGTCTTCATTCATAGGCGGCTACCGCGAGCGCTAGCGCGTGCGTTTGGCCGCAGCGGCCGCGAACATGGACCGCAGAATGTTCTTGTGCTCTTTAGTGAGGTTGTGTGCGCCCCCTCGGGCAGGTCGAGCGCGATTCGCGATTTGAGGTCGCCTTGTTCGCCGGTAGCCGGATGGATGAGTCCTTGGGCAGGAACGGTAACAAGCCGCCCAGCACGAGGCCCTGGCGGTCCGAGGCCCGACGCTTTAGTTCTTGACTCCCTGCCTCGGCAGTAGGGGACATCTTCTGCCGAGGCAAGCCCCTTCGCTTCCTGGGGGTTCTCTCGTGGCGGCGGCATTGCCCCGACCTTTGTTGCAACTGCCAATCTGGCGTTCTCCTGAGGAAGTCAAGTATCTCTGCCTTCGGGGTCGAAAATATCGGAGGTCTCTTTATCATGGACTTCTCCGGAACCGTAACATCGTGGGCAGAGCTGCCATCGCGCTCCGTCGCATTTTGGGCACGTGATGGTTTCCAAATTGGACGACATGTCTGAAACAGTCTCGAGGTCGGTTATCTGCACCTTTCCCGTCCCGCCACATTTTTCGCACTTTATTTTTCCTTGGCCACCACATTGCGGACAAGTATTCATGGCCTCCTCCTAGTGTCCGGTGGTTAGGTGTACATCACCATACTACTCGGAGCGCCTGAGAACTTCTGCTTCCCAGGACGACCGAGGCGAAGGCCTGCCCGAAGGAGGCAGGCTCTTCCGGCGTACGTCCGGACCGGGTGACAGTGACAACATAAATGTGCGGCTGCACGACAACGGCTGGGTTGGGTAACTCGAAGATTCCGCCAGGCAAAGGCGCCGTAACTGAGAGGGAGGTGCTGGTTGCACCTGAAGAACTGCCGGAGGGCCCGTAAGCCCGGTACACGAAAAGAAGGCGCAGGACTTAACGATATGTCGCCTTCCTGAAAAGATACTAAGCCTTTCGCACATAAGAAAGGTTTGTAAGGCATTGCTCCTCGCCGTCGGGCACGCGGCTTGCGTGCCTCGGTGTTTTCAACATCAGGAGCACATGATGACTACGCCCGACCCGCGAATGCACCCGTCCGGTACCGGCGCGAAAATCGTTGGCAGCGCCGGTGGCGCGGGGCCCGGACCGGAGGTGATGGCAGCGACCACGCTCAATGGCGACAAGGTCATGTCATCCGACGGCGAACACGTGGGCAAGATAGCTGACATCATGCTGGACGTGCGAAGCGGACGGATTGCCTATGCCGTCCTCTCGACCGGGGGATTCCTCGGCATCGGCGATACGCTGCACGCCATCCCGTGGAGCGCGCTGACACTGGATGCAATCGACCGGTGTTTCGTCGTGGACATCCCGGCCCAGCGACTCAAGGATGAGCCCGGGTTCGACAAGGACCACTGGCCTTCGATGGCGGACGAAAAGTGGGGCACCACGGTCCATCACTATTACAACCGCGAACCCTACTGGACCGCTACCCGTGACATCAGCGAAGGACGCGAGACCGACATCTAGAAATCCCGGAGGCGGTCGAATTCTGTTGCAGTTCGGCAGCGCGGTGCGCCCGTCACGTACGTACACCGCCTGCTTTGCTATCGAGCAATGCCGCTCCATCCGTCGCTTGACCGTTGCGGGGCTGCCGCACGGGTCTGAATCTTGGGGCGCTGATTTTGGGCAAAGGCCTGCAGGCTCTCCTGTTGCTCCTGATTGCCGCGCTACCTTCGATTGAACTCATCCCACTGCCTGGACGACGGCCAGGTCGAGGCCGGCGGCAGCAGCTCGAGCATGGTCGCCCGGACATGCTCGGCAACTTCGGACTTCCCTCGCCCGCATCACACCTCGCTCACGGCACCCTGGCGTCGAGTTCCGGACGCATGACCACGCATTCCCGCTCCGTCGGCTCATTGCGGGCGACGACGAAGACGGCGGGGGTCGGGCTGCGGTTGACGGCGACATGGACCACGCCCGCCGGGGTGAAGATGTAATCACCGGGGCGCACCACCTGCCGGTCTTCCAGTTCCTCGCCCGTATAGAACTCGATTTCGTCGCCGCTTAGCATGTAATGCGCGGTGTCATGGTGTTCGTGAATGTGAGCGCTGGTTCTGCCTCCGGGCGGCACGGACACCACGCCCATGTAGAGGACCTCGGACCCCACCGTCTCCTTGCTGATACCGGGCGCATGCACGGAGCCCTGCTGGGACATGTAGCTGGCACTACCACGAACAACACGACCCACTTTCGCCCTCGGTGAGGTTGTTTCCATTGCGCACCTCCGGTCATCAACCCGCGTATCCGTCACGCCCATGGCAATCACTATAGGCGACGGAAGAAAGGGTAAGGCCGGGATTTTGGCTCTCAGTTTCCTGGACGCTTCAGTCGCTGCGCGGCGTCCGGCGGCGGCGCATCGCACGCGAAACTCTGGGCGGTGAGCGCGTCCGAATACACGGTCGGGCCGGCCACATCGGTCGCGCGCACGCGGATGGTCCGGTCGACCGTGGACTGGTCCCCGACTCGGTAGAACCACGGTGGGTTGTAGTACAAATCGACGAAGCCGTACGGGTCCGCCGGCGGCGTGCCCGGGACCGTGAAGACGGCGTCCTGTGTGTCGCCCGGGAGATGGCCAACGCGGACAACCACACGCTTCTTGGCCGTAAAACCCACCCCGAACAACTTGACCCTGTCGGTGACGTCGTGGTGCTGCGCCGTGCCGACATGTTCCCGCACGTAAAGCCTGGCGCACGGCGGTGGGTTCGCGCAGGCTGCGCAGAGCGCGGACAGGAGGAACACGGTACCGGTCGCGCGCAATGTCCGAACCATGGAGACGGCCACCGCTTTCACGAACTGTCTCACTGGCGGCCTATCAGCCGGCGCAGCCATGAACCGCGCGGTGTGCGGGTGGCGTTCTTGTAAGCCTCCCACAGCCTGGGCGACGGCCAGGTTGAGGCCGCCGGCAGCAACTCGAGCATGGTCGCCCGGACATGGGGTGTGTCGTTGAGCACCCATTGCCCTCCGAAATCACCGAACCATTCGTCCATCGTGTAGGTGCCGTCGTATCCGCGCAGGTTGACGGTTCCGGTGTAGCCGTCGCGGACCAGGTCCTGGACGTCCGGCAGTTCGTTGAGCGTCTGCTGATAGGCACTCTCCAGGTCGAGGACCGGCCAGCGCTCCTGGATGGGATAGCTTGCGCACCGCGTACGCACGCACGCGTCGACGCTCGCCCTCACCGCCGGCGTGTCGACGAGCGGACTGATTTTCTGCGCCCGAAGTGCTTCGAAGAACTCCTGAACCGTCAGCCGGTCGGCCATCGGTTGCCTCTACAGGAATGCGGTATCAAAACCGATGATACTGCGCGATACCGGCACCTCGACAGGTGCGCGCGGCGGTTCTTCCCATCACGATGAAATACACACATGACTATTGCCGTCGATGTACCGACACGCGGGAACATTTCGCGTAGCAAGACACGGTGATGTCAAACGCTGACGATATGTTCGCAGAACCAGTCGTTGAACGCATCGAAACCCTGCACGGTGAGTCCGAGCCGGTGCGCATTCTCGCAGGCCCGTACCAGCATCCAGCACGCGGCTTCCTCGAGGTCGGCCTCGAAGGCTGGCGCATTGGTTCTGTCAAAGTGCCGCAGCGCGTTGGCCACACAGTTCTCCGCGTCATTGAAGGTCTTGCGGTCCAGCCGCCTTCCGTGCAGCTTCGTGTGCACCAGGTCGGCCGCATCGAACTTCCAGTCCACACCCGGCTGTTTGCCGGCGTGCCGCAAGGCCTGACCCAGTACCCGTTCGGCCGCGCTGGCCAGGGTGATGGCCGAGGCGAAGCGGTGGCGCTCCAGGAACGCGTCGAGCGCCATCTCCAGCTGCTCGTGCGCGAGGTCGATGCGGTTGCAGGTTTGCGAGGTCATGCCCTGGCTCCGGGGACCGATGGAGAGGTTCCAGTCTATCGCCGCTGCGGCGCGCGCAAGAGAAATACTTCTGCGTCCATTGCCGCGCCGTAAAGTTTCAGCGCCCCGGAGCCAATAAACAATCTCATAGGGCAGCAAGGCGTCTTGTTCGACGCGGCTTCGAAGTGTGCCGCTGCACGAGACTCTTCCGCCCGGAAGGTTGCACTAGCAAATAACCAGATAACTGAGAGAAAAATGGAGAATCCGGCTGCTCACCGCTCGCCCAGATTGCGAGCAGCCTCACAGTCATCGAGCATCGCCGCAGGTCTCGCTGATGTCTGGCACCTGCTGCTTGCGCTCAGTCGTACGGTCCAGACCCAAGGCGGACTTCTCCTTCTTCGGGTTCCCCCAAAACCGGAGCGCCTTGGGCTGGTAGGACGTATAGGCGTCGAGGAGTGTCTGGTCGACGTAGGCGCGCAGGTCGAAAAGCTGTTCGTCTTTCATGGTTTGGTGCGTCAGAACATCCCGGAGTGGCGGCCGACTTCGCGCGTGAGATTCGACGAAAACTCTGAAAGCGGAAACGCTTGGATGAACCGTGTGCCGCTCATCGGAAGAGCTGCGTTCACGTGACCGTCGCGCAGCGTCAGCGCTTGGCGCATCGCCGCGGACCCGAACTCGCCAAATTCGTTGACCGCCATGTTCGAGCTGACGTAGTTCGCCAGCTTGGCCCGGGTCGTGCGGTCCAGGACTCGCAGAAACATCGTCCACAGCTCAACGTTGGTCCCCTTGGGCGTCTCGTAAAAGGTGCTCAGCTTGCCCTCGCCATCAACCGACCCAAGAAAGAGCTCGCGCAAGGTGTATCCCACCGGTTCCATGGTCTCCGGAAACCGACCCTGATGGTCAAGGCGGTAGTGAAAGATGCTGTAGGCCTGAGCCAGCAGGTCGTCGAGGCTCGCGCCGACCACCGACAGAAGCTCCTCGACAAGCGCCCGCGGGGTATTGGGCACGGCCACCGGCGGCGGGTCCATGAACCAGCCGTCGACGCGCGGGCCCGGAGCCCAGGTGCGCACGAGCTCATACTTCACGTCGTCGTCCCGAAGCTTGGGGTCCTGGCCAGGAATCGGTCGGGCCAGCAGCCGATAGACGTTGCCCTTGAACGCAACCTCATAAAATGGCAACTCGGCGCCAAGCCGCATGTGCGCGCGGCAGGTTATGCTCAGGTTCTCGAAGGTCGTCCCGTCATAGGCGGCGGTCCGCAGAGCCCGCTCCGCCAGAATCACTCCAGACTTGAGCCCGGTATTTTGCCGGAAGGTATGCAGCAACACGGCAGTATGGGGAGTGGCGTTACGCTCATTTTCATCTTTGTCGGTAGCGGGCTCTGCAGGAACGAAACTCACAGTTCAACTCCTTGGCTGATGCCTGATGGCGAGGCAAAGAAAATAAGCGCGGCGCACAGGAAATGCAATGGTCTTTTGAGCACAGCCCGTCGGGTAGCGCACGTCCACTGGCGGGACCGAATTGTGGGATGACGGGAACCCAGCGATACAATGCGGCAACAGCGATAAGAAGACGGGGGATAGCCAAACCTCGTTCCAGATTTCGTGCGCGGGGTACCCGAACATCTTGGGGGGGAAGTTCATGGCTGAATCGCGACTGACAACCAAAGGCCGCACCACCGTGCCGGCAGAGGTCAGGAAAGCGCTAGGCGCGAAGCCGGGCACCCCGCTGGTGTGGCATGTCATGTCCGATGGAAAAGTCCTGGTACGAGCAAAATCGAAGTCGATTCTGGAGCTGGCGGGAACTGTGGAATCTCCGGTCCAGGGGGTGACCATCGAGGACATGAAAGCGTGGCGACGTTAACGGCCGCGCCTGATACCCACATCCGTTCTTATCCGCAGAATTTTTTGGCGACGGCCGGTCCGCGCTCAGGGTCCCTGCCAAGGACATGCTCGAACGGGTTGTGTGGTCAGCAACAAGTCTCGACCTTGACTCGAGCGCGGTCATGTTGCGCCGAGTGCAGAACTATATTCTCCAACACCTACACGGTGCATGTAGGCGCGGTCTCGCATGTCGCTCGTGATGTCCGACGGCCGCTCGCTCCTTCGGCATTGGCAGGGGGCTCACTGGCCGCCCGTGAATGTCCCTCACCATTCCGTAGCGAACCGGGTTAGTCTGCGGTGGACTTAATTAAATACTCGGCCTCTTGCTGCACGACCGGCCATCCTTCGCGCAGAAGCCGCACGACTTCCTCGACCACCTCATAGCTCAGTCCGCAGCTATCGATGTCCGTGACGCTCATTTGCGCGAGGTCGGAGGCCGAGGCCTCTCCATTGGAAATTCTGAAGAACAGGGTATCAGCCATAGCGCCGGCATCATCCGTCTCGCCGCTCAGGATGTCCTCGGCCAACAGGCCAGCCATGCCGACGAGTATCTTCCAGTTTGCGGGTAGCTCGGGAGCGGTAAACCCATGGTCCAACGCCGTCTTGCGCATCACCTCAGGGCAGGTGCGGGGACGGAACTGGCCGAACCACGCCGTCTCCTCTGGATTCCCACTCTCGTTTTTCCACACGACCGCGTCGCCAGCGCCGCCGAAGCGCTCATAAAGCATCTTGTGACCCGCTTCGTGGTAAGCGGCGTTGCGGAGTTCTCTGGCAGCTATCTGTTCGTCCGTAAAATCAATCATGTTCGTCGAATGTGGTCGGTGTCGTTAGACCACGGTATAGCTCAGCGAACGCGCTGCGGTGCCGAATGTGACCGGAAGCTAGAAAGGGCTCTCGTCAATGTGTTAGCGCGGGAAGGTGCGACTCGCATGAATCGACGTGGATTGACGACTGCAAGGCACTATCCGTGGGTATCGACCCAGGCGCGTGCCCAGCCTAGTCCCGCGAGCTGCGCTTCTTCCTCGGTATCAAAAACACCGAGTACCCCGGAGGCTTCAACCATCTTTGTGTCGCGGGTGATGGTCCCGCTGCCTGCGTATCGCTCAGGTGAAAGGATGTCCTCTTGCTGAAGAATGGCGTGGCCGAAGATGCGGTATCCCTTGTAGCTTCCCGATTCCATCAGCGCACGACCTCAACATACGAATCGCGAGCATCAACGCGCAGCACATTCCCCTCGGGCGTTATCAGACGGGGAATTTCCGACACGTCAGGAGTAACGCGTCGCGGACCTGCGCCGACGGCTCCCTCTTTCACGTCCAGCTTCGTGGCGGTGGTCGGCGTGCGATGCGCCTGTGTTTTTACCAAGTGGGGCACACGCCGCTTATGCGTAAGCGACTTCGGCGTGCCTGCTCCCTGATGCAATCCACCCCGAGCTTCGGGCGGATTCCAGATTTCAATGTAGTGCTCACCTGCTAACGCGGACGAAGTACACGCCAGTAAAAGCAACCCGCATCCAACCAGTTTCACTATCTTCTCTCCTTGGCGATGCGATTGAATCTTTCGCTGCAGGATACATCCCCTCCGACGCACGACCCGTCGCAACCGTCACAGTAGTGGCGGTCGCGCACGGCGCCGTCAACACGCCAGACATCCGTTCCCACCGGACTAGCGGTACCCACGGAGCGGCCATTTTCGCACGTAAAGAACGTCGGCTCCGCGGCTCGGCCGCGCCGAATGGCTTCATCGATTTCCTGCTCGCCAAACGCAGATTTCATGTCGAAGACAAACGCCGCAATCTCGGGCGTTGGATGGCTGACCGGCTTGCGAAGGCGCATAGGTGCGTTCAATTACGAAACCCGATATCTCGGGAGCGCCTTCAACTCGTCCAGCCTGTGCCTTCATCAGGTCCTGCCTGCGACACGACGCGTTGGCCGCTCGTCTTTCAACCCATGCAGCGTGCCTATTTCGGCGCCAGGGCAATCGCCTAGTTGACAGCTTGAATTTTGTCTTCCTACTATGCATACAACGCTGCACACAATGAAACACACAGACTTGTGTGGCGTAAGTATGTTTTTGTCTACGGGATTACCCTTATTTAAGAGGTCATCATGGTTCGGCTGTCTCGCTTTACCCGTCAGGCTCTTGTATGTTTGGCTGCCGCGAGCTGTGTCATCAGCGCGCCGTCCCGCGCTGATGACACCAGCGCCTGGCAAAATGTGAAAAAGGCTGGAGTTCTCCGTTGTGGGGCAGCGGTAGCCCCCCCGTACGTGATGCGTGACCCGAAGACGGGTGAATACAGCGGCTTCTTCTCAGAGCTCTGCCGTGAGTTTGGACAGAACGTGCTGAAGGTGAAGGTCGAATTCGTCGATACCACCTGGGACAATATCGTCGCCGGCCTTCAGTCCGACAAATGGGACCTGTCGCTCGCACTTAACGACACCCCGGAACGTGAAAAGGCGATTTCCTTCTCGGCTCCTGCCACTGACTACAACGTCTCGCTGGTCTACAACAAGAACAATCCCAAGATTCCGAAGGGCGCGCATACCATCGCCGAAATTGACAAACCGGGCGTGACCATCGCCGTCATGTCGGGGACCGCGCAAGACAAGGCGATTTCCGGTGTTATCAAGCAGGCTCAAATTATGCGTTTGCCTGGCAACGATGAAACGCGTCTGTCTCTCATGTCAAAGCGCGCCGACCTCCTCGCCGACGCCAATATCACCAACATGTTGCTCACAGAAGCGCACCCTGAGTGGGCAGTCGCCATCCAGCCCAATCCACCTCTTGCGCAGCAGGAAGTCGCCTTTGGTGTCAGAAAAGAGACGTCTGCAGCCGATATCGCCGTGCTCAACAAGTATGTGAACGAGCAAGTGAAATCCGGGGCAGTCAACCGGCTCATCAAGACCTCGGTCCAGGCCATGCTTGTCACTAACAAGTAATACGACGCGCTGCGAGGGCTTCGTCACCCTCGCGCCTTCGTTTGCTTCCGGACGCGTTCGCGCTGGCTCATGCCGGGGCGCGTCCTTGCTGTAACA
Source organism: Paraburkholderia sp. IMGN_8 (assembly GCF_038050405.1). Taxonomy (NCBI): domain Bacteria; kingdom Pseudomonadati; phylum Pseudomonadota; class Betaproteobacteria; order Burkholderiales; family Burkholderiaceae; genus Paraburkholderia; species Paraburkholderia sp. IMGN_8. The sequence continues at coordinate 4,283,139 of NZ_CP150900.1, forward strand.
CAATCAGAAATTAATAAAGCAATCGTTTCAATCGACAATAAGGTTTGGATAACTAATGAAGAAATCAATTTTGGTTGCAGTCATTGCAGCGGCCAGCGTTCCAGCGTTCGCGCAAAGCACGGTCACGCTCTATGGTCTCATCGACGAAGGGTTTGACTACACCAACAATGTGAAGGGCAGCAAAGTCTATGAACTTCAGAGCGGCTATGCGCAAGGCAGCCGCTGGGGCCTGAAAGGTACAGAGGACCTGGGCGGCGGCCTCAAGGCCGTCTTCCAGATTGAAAGCGGCTTCGACGTGAACAATGGAAAGCTGGCGCAGGGGGGCCTTGGCTTTGGACGTCAGGCGTATGTAGGCCTCGCCACCGACAGGTTCGGTACGGTCACACTAGGGCGGCAGTATGACTCGCTGGTCGACTATCTCGCCCAGACCACTGCGAACGGCAACTGGGGTGGCTATCTTTTCTCGCACCCATACGATAACGACAACACGGACAACACTTTCCGGGTCAACAACACGGTTAAGTACACCAGCCCGAGTTTCGCCGGTCTGCAGTTCGGCGGCACATACAGTTTCAGCAACGACACCAATTTCGCAAACAACCGGCAGTACAGCGTCGGCGCGCAATACGCGACAGGTGGGTTGCTCGTAGCGGCGGCATACCTTCAGGCCAACAACCCGTCAGCCACGGCCGGCGGTGCAATCAACAACGGTGGGGATGAAAACTTCGTTGCGAAACGGCTCAGAGTGTTTGGCGCAGGAATCAACTACACGTTCGGCAGCGCGACCTTGGGCTTTGCCTACACGAACACCAATGTCGACCAACCGCTCAGTTCGGGATATGTAGGCGCAATAACGCCGGTTGGCGGAGCAACGCTCTCATCACTTCGATTCAACAACTTTGAAGTGAACGGCAAGTACCAGTTCACGCCTGCGTTCTACGTTGGTGCGGCCTACACGTACACGCGAACGAGCTTCAATGCGACCAGCGGGAAACTTCATCCCAACTTTCAGTCGGCGGGGTTGATGGCTGACTACAACCTGTCCAAACGAACTGATGTCTACGTGCAGGGTGGCTACCAGCACGCAGGCGGCGACAAGACAGGGACCGTCCTTGATGTCGCATACGTGCCAGGCGCCGACGCCGTCTCGTCTACGTCGAATCAATTTGTCCTGCGCGCCGCTATTCGTCACAAGTTTTAGCCCGCCACCGCATTGGCTCGCGGCAGGAAGCTCGGGCTGGGGCTTCTTGTCGCCCAGAAATCCTCCTGTCCCGTTCCGCAGCCGTATCCAGCGGCTGGAAAGCGGCGCGCCTCCGCATCCTTGGTGATTTCCCTGAAATGGCAAATCAGCCGTTGACGAGATGGTTTTCGCTCGTCTACTATGAATACAACGCTGCACACATCTCAACACACACAATTGTGTGTTGCCGAGCCGGCGGCACCACGAGGCGGCAGCAACGATGGAGGGCTCGCAACCAGGCTGGCTCTCGATAGCAAAGATGTCCTGGCTGATTCCGGATGCGGTTCGGCCCAATCGAGGAAAGCCAGATTCGATTCACACATCACGTGCCTGAGGGCGCGCCCCGCTGGAGAGATTTCATGTTGTCACCCCAAACCATGATTGCCCAACCCCACACTTCGCCGTCAGTTTTTGACTTCTTGTCCTCGACCGCCGGCGACTTTGTGCAGTTCCGGGACGTCTATAAGTCCTACGGCGAAAACTTGGTGGTCATGGACCACATGAGTCTGGATATGCGCGCCGACGACCGGCTCGTCATCATCGGTCCTAGCGGCAGCGGCAAGAGCTCGCTTCTGCGCGTCATGATGGGCCTGGAAGGGATTCAGGGCGGACAGATTGGATTCCAGGGAAAGCCGTACATCCACGGCGCGGATTCGGCCCGGTTGAAACGCATCGACGCCAAGTTGCAAAAGCAGATTGGCATGGTGTTCCAGCACTACACACTTTTTCCCCACCTTTCCGTGCTGGGCAATCTGATTCTTGCTCCGGTCAAGGTCGGCGGTATTTCAAAAGCAGAGGCGACAGAACGGGCGCGCATGTACCTTGCGCGTCTTGGTCTCGAGAGCAAGCTACACGCATATCCCAGCCAGCTTTCCGGAGGTCAGAAGCAACGGGTTGCCATTGCGCGTGCCCTCATGCTCGAGCCGAAGCTGATGCTGTTCGACGAAGTCACTTCGGCGCTTGACCCAGAGATGGTCATCGAAGTGCAGAACGTGATGCTGAAGCTGGCCGAACAGAAGATGGCGATGATTATCGTGACCCACGACATGCATTTCGCGCGCGATATTGCGACCCGAGTTGTCTTCTGCGCCAGCGCGAAAATCGTCGAACAGGGCGCACCCGCGGAAATGTTCAAGTGCCCGAAGGAAGCCCGCACCCGCGAGTTTCTCGAGAAAGTTCTGCATCTCGATTGAGGCTGACCATGAACTACCACTTCGACTTCAGCTTCCTCGAAGGAAGCTTCGGGGCACTGCTCTCAGGACTGAAGGTCACTATTGAGCTTTCAGTGGCTTCCAACGTCATGGGCCTTGTGCTTGGTTTTCTGCTTTGCCTTCTGGCCATGAGCCGTTGGGAAGTCGTTCGGTGGCCGGCGCAGCTGTTCATCGAGTTTTTCCGTTGTACGCCCGCTCTGCTCCAAATCGTCTGGTTTTACTACTGCATTCCGATGATGGTTGACGTATTTATCGACCCCATCGTGATGGGCGTCCTGGCACTCGGCTTGAATCTGACAGCATTTAACGCCGAAGCTTATCGGGCTGGCGTCCAGGCGGTCCCGAAGGAACACCTCGACGCCTGCGTGGCTCTTGGCTTAAAGCCGTGGCAGCGCACCGTCTACGTCGTGCTCCCTCAGGCGCTCCGGACCGCGATGCCGGTCCTGATGACCAACGGCATCGGAAGCCTGCAACAAAGTGCGCTCGTTGCCATCGTCGCGGTGGCGGACCTGATGTATGTCGGAAAGAGCCTCGCAACTGAAGCGTATCGTCCTCTCGAAACATATACGGTGGTCGCGCTCATTTACTTCGCGCTTTCGCTACCAATTGCGAAACTCGTGCATGTAATCGAGCGTCGTCAGGACCTGGCTGTTCAGCGTTGAGGAGAAGACCATGCATCTCGACTTTTCGGCTGTATTGCCCTATTGGCTGGTCTTGCTCAAAGGCCTGGGACTTACGATTGCATTTACGAGCAGTTGCGCCGTCATCGGAAGCCTTGCGGGATTTGTTCTGAGCCTGCTGCGGATGTCCCCGTCGCGGTGGTTGAAAGCGACGACGACGCTCTACGTCGAATTCTTCCGCGGCACGCCGTTGCTTATCCAGCTATTCTGGGTCTACTTCTGCTTTCCGGTTGTCTTCCGGATTCCGATTCCACCTTACGTGTCAGTGGTTATTTCACTGACGCTGTACATGGCGGCTATCACCAGCGAAACCTTCCGCGGGGCATTGAAATCCATTTCGGCCGAGCAGCACGACGCGTGCACCGCATTGAGCCTTTCGCCTCAGGCCAAGATTCTTTACGTGATTTTCCCGCAGGCATTGCTGCGCGCAGTTCCTCCATTGTTGTCGAACATTGTCAGCCTGTTCAAGGAGAGTGCGCTCATCTCGTCGGTTGGTGTCGCGGACCTGATGTTTGTTGGCCAGAACATCTCGAACAGCACGGCACGTCCGGTCGAGTTCCTGACTACCGTCGCGATGATTTACTTCCTCGTCGCTTTCCCGCTGACGCGTCTGGTCGGCGTGGTCGAGACGCGGATGTTGAGGCGCTATGCCTATTAACTCACCCAGTCACCCGTTAGTTTGGAGAACACACATGGAAATGAAGGGAATTTTGCCCGCTCTCGTTACGCCGTTCGACACCAAAGGGGCCGTCGACCACGACACGCTGGCTTCCATCATCGAATATCAACTGAAAGCAGGCGTCAAGGGCTTCGTACCGTTGGGCTCGACGGGTGAATACTATGCGCTGAACAATGAGGAGCGCCGTGCGATTCTGAAAACCGTACGTGAAGTCGTCGGTGACCGCGGAATCCTGATTGCGGGCGCGAATGGTTCGTCCACGCGTGAAGTCATCGAGCAGGTCAGACAAACGCGCGACGCGGGCTACACCAACCTGCTCATCGCCCCGCCGTACTATGCGCTGCCGTCACAGGAAGAACTCATCGGCCACTATGAGGCTATCCTCGAAGCTGCACCGGATATCAACCTCATTGTTTACAACTATCCCGTCCGCACGAACGTTGAAGTCGGCTATGAGGTGCTCGAGGCCTTCCGTAACAATCCGCGAGTTATCGGCATCAAGGAAAGCAGCGGCAACCTGCTGCGCGCCATCGAGATTGGGTCGAAGTACAAGGACGACTACCAACTGTCCTGCGGTTCGGACGACCAGGCGCTTGACTTCTTGCTTTGGGGCGCAACAAGCTGGATTTGTGGACCGGCTAACTGCTTCGCTAAGCAAACGGTCGATATCTACAACAAGTTCGCCGCCGGCGACATTTTCGGCGCTCAGGCCGTGATGCGCTCGCTCTTCCCGGTAATGGCGACTATGGAAGCAGGCAAGTTCGTGCAGAAGGTGAAGTACGGTTGCGAGCTGGCTGGATTCAAGGTTGGCAATGCACGCATGCCGCTGAAGCCGCTGACCGACGAAGAGAAGGCGGAATTCCGCAAGGTCTTCGAAGCAACGCAGAGTTGATTACGTAACCCACCGCCCTTGCCGGGGCGGTGGAACCGCATAGAGACAAAGAAAATGTCCAGACATAGCTTTACTTGCATCGAAGGTCATACTGAGGGTATGCCCGTCCGTATGGTCATCAAAGGCGGCCCCGAGCTCCAGGGGGCGACAATGAATGACCGACGCAAGTATTTCGTTGAGCATTACGACGGGGTTCGACGCGCGCTGATGCTGGAACCGCGTGGTCATTCTCACATGTCCGGGACGATTTTCTACCTGCCGCTGAGCGCGAACGCGGATTTCAGCCTGCTCTTCATTGAGACGTCGGGATGCCTGCCCATGTGCGGCCACGCGACAATTGGCTCAATTTCGTTCGCTCTTGAGGCGGGTCTAATTGTGCCGATGCAACCTGGCACGGTAGTTGTGGATGTGCCGGCTGGTCAGGTGACCGCACGCTACGAAATGGATGGCGAGCGTGTCGCCTCAGTTCGCTTTACAAATGTCCCAAGCTTCCTTCTGCATCGTGACGTCGAAATCACGTTGCCTCAACTTGGCAAGCTCTCGGTCGACATCGCCTACGGCGGAAACTTCTATCCCATTGTCGAAGTCCAGGAGAACTATCCGGGCTGCGAACACTTTGCTCCAGAGGTCCTGCTTGAGTGGGGACGGGACATGCAGCGGCTTGTCAACGAAGCGATTGACGTAATTCACCCGGACTACCCTCAAATCCGCGGCGTGAAGCATTGCATGTGGACTGGGCGGCCTGTCGCTGAAGACGCGGACGGACGCTCGGTTGTCATCGCTGGTGAAAGCCTCATCGACCGTTCACCCTGCGGAACGGGAAGCTCTGCCCGTGTTGCGCAACGATACGCTCGCGGCCTTCTGGCCGAGGGCGAGTCGTTCACGCATGAAAGCCTTATCTGTAGTCGTTTCATTGGTCGCGTCGAGGCGACGACCAGGCTTGAAAGCGGGCTGGAAGCTGTGTACCCGAGCATTGAGGGGCGTGCGTGGATTACAGGGCGCGGTGAACATTACGTTGATGACTCACAGCCATATGCACAGGGATTCAGTTTGCAGGAGTTCGTAAAGTGAACGCGGTTCCTCGTGAACAAATTTCCGGGGCGCCTCAATCAGCTCCGCACGAAGCAGCTGTGGTAATCGGCGGCGGCATTGTGGGCGTCTGTTGCGCGTTGTATCTGCAACGCGGCGGCTACGAGGTCACGCTCGTAGACCCTGAGGCACCGGGAAACAGCACGGCAAAATGGAGTTGTGGACAGATGGCGGTGAGCGAAGTCATTCCGCTGTCGAAGCCGGGCATCCTCATGAAAGTTCCGGGTTGGCTCATGGACCAGAAGGGTCCATTGGCGTTGCGCCCTGGAGCGTTGCCGGGGATTTTGCCGTGGTTACTCCGCTTCATGGCATCGGCGCGTCATTCAAAGATTGTCGACATTGCGCAATCGATGGCGACACTCACGCATGACGTGTACACAGACTACGCGCCGTTGCTCGAGATATGCGAAGACAAAGCACTCCTTGGCCAACGGCCCGTGCTCGAGCTATTCGACAATCCGAACGCGATAGAGCGCGACAAGGCACATCTCGAGCTGCGCCAGTCACTTGGCTTCTCGTATCAGAGGCTCAACGCCACGGAGATTGCCGACCTGGAGCCTGCTCTGGCCGGACGTTTCTCTCACGGTCTGCTTTTTCCTGACTGGCGCTTCGTAAGCGACACCGAAGGCTTCATCGCGGCCTTGACCGGGAGCTTCGTCTCCAGAGGCGGCCGTCGGGTACGTTCGACTGCCGCGCGTATTGATGAATCGTCCGGCCGCGCAACCGGAGTCACTTTGGAAAACGGTGAGCGAATTGCGGCCAGTCACGTAGTCGTCGCCGCGGGCACGGGGTCGCGGAGGTTCTTCGGCCAACTGGGTGTGAATGTGCCGCTCGAAGGCGTCGCGGGCTATCAGGCGCTGCTGCGTAATCCGGGAGTGGAAATCCGGCATTCAATCATTTATGCCGACGGCGGCTTCTGCTTCACGCCCATGACGCGCGGATTGCAGATAGGCGGCACCATCGAATTTGCGGGGCGCGATGCGAAGCCCAACTTCAAGCGCGCAGAAATCATCGTTGAAAAAGCCAAACGGATTCTGCCTGAGCTTCGGACCGACGGCATCGAATTTGGCGTTGGCTATCGGCCGTTCTTGCCAGACACCAAGCCGGTCATCGACCGCTCACAAAGGCTGCAGAATGTCTTTATGGCTTTCGGTCACGGGCAGCTCGGTCTCACGCTTGGTGCGACCACCGGAAAGTTGATTGGCGACATGGTGGCTGGCCGCGCAACGAAACAGAATCTGGCGCCCTTTAGCGCTTACCGCTTTGCCTGAAAGAGGACGCTCATGAAATCGTATGACCAGCTTTTTATCAATGGCCGTTGGGTATCTCCGGTCAAGGGTGGGACCTTCGATACTGTCGACCCATTCACCGAAACGGTAATCGCGAAAGTCGCGGCGGCGACTGCTGAAGATGTGGACCTTGCGGTAAAAGCAGCGCGGGACGCCTTCGACAACGGCCCGTGGCCACGAATGAGTGGTGCCGAACGGGGTGCGGCATTGCGCAGAATCGCGAGTGGCATCCGCGCTCGACTCCCTGAATTGGCTGAACTTGAAGTGCGCGACAATGGCAAGCCTTTGCCCGAAGCACTATGGGACTTGGGCGACGCAGCAGGTTGCTTCGAATTCTATGCCGGGCTTGCAGAGCAACTCGACGAGAAGACAGAGCATCCCGTCACGTTGCCGGACGACCGCTTCAGTTCCATCGCAAGGAAAGAGCCAATCGGTGTGGCCGGTGCGATTATCCCGTGGAACTTCCCGATGTTGATGGCGGCATGGAAGGTCGCGCCAGCGCTTGCTGCGGGTTGCACGATGGTTCTGAAACCCTCGGAGTTGACGCCCCTGACAGCAATTGAACTTGGCGAGATTGCCGCTGCAGCGGAACTGCCTGCTGGCGTACTGAACATCGTTACTGGTTTCGGCAAAGACGCTGGCGCCCCGCTGAGCGAGCATCCGGGCATCGATAAACTGGCGTTCACCGGAAGCGTCCCAACGGGCAGCCGCATCATGCAGACTGCGGCGCGCGACATCAAAAACGTCAGTCTCGAGCTAGGCGGAAAATCACCGTTCATTGTCTTTGATGACAGCGACATCGAGGCAGCCGTTGAGTGGATTATGTTCGGTATTTTCTGGAATCAGGGGCAGGTGTGTTCGGCGACGTCCCGGGTTCTGGTTCAACGCGGCATCTATGAGCGTCTACTTGAGCGACTCAAGGACGAAGCCCGCAAAATCCGTATCGGCAACGGTCTGGAGGACGGCGTCCTGCTGGGCCCAATCGTTAGCAGTGGACAGTACCAGAAGGTTCAGGAAGCAGTCGCGCGTGGGAAGGACGAAGGTGCACGTCTTGTGACGGGCGGCGACCGCCCTGCGCATCTCAAGACAGGCTACTTCATGGAACCCGTCGTGTTTGCAGACGTTCCCGAAAGCAGCTGGATTTGGCAGGAAGAGATTTTCGGCCCCGTCGTGTGCATCCGGCCATTTGATGACGAAGCTGAAGCACTGCGCTCCGCAAACGATTCGCGCTTCGGTCTTGCCGCCGCAGTCATGTCAAAGGACCTTGCACGGTGCGACCGCGTCGCGCGGGCTCTGCGGGCTGGTATCGTCTGGATTAACTGTTCGCAGCCCACTTTCACCGAAGCACCTTGGGGCGGTTACAAGCAGAGCGGCATCGGGCGCGAACTCGGGGAATGGGGTCTCAACAACTATCTCGAGACGAAGCAGATTACCCGATACGACAGCGACAAACCTTGGGCGTGGTACATCAAGTAAGGTAGGTGGGTCATGCGCTGGAATAGAACGCTACAGCTGGTTGATGTTCATTGTGAAGGCGAAATCGGCAAGGTCATCACCGGAGGGGTCCTCGACATTCCCGGCAAGACCATGCTCGATAAGATGAACTACATCAACGAGGTCGACGATAGTCTTCGCAGGCTGGTCACTCTTGAACCACGAGGTTGCTTGCAGATGTCGGTCAATCTGCTGTTGCCGCCGACACGTGCAGATGCGGATGCCGGGTTCATCGTCCTGCAAGCTGACAAGGCCCATCCGATGTCCGGCAGCAATGCCATCTGCGTGGTGACAGCTTTGCTCGAACTGGGAATGGTGCGAATGAGTGAGCCCGAAACCCTTGTCAGGCTGGACACGCCTGCGGGGCTCGTGACGGCTCACGCGACCTGCAAGGACGGTCGCTGTGTTGGCGTGTCTCTTGATATGGTTCCGGCGTTCGTCGAGCAGCTGGACATGAACGTTCAAACCCCCGATTTTGGGAACATCAGGGCGGACGTCGCATTCGGTGGCGTCTACTACGCTCTCGTCGACGTTGACCAGATTGGCCTTGAAATCGCTCCAGAAAACGCGCGTCAGCTCGCGGAAATTGGGGTCAAGCTGAAGGGGCTAATCAACGCGCAGGTTCAAGTTCAACATCCGCTGTTTCCGCAAATTAACGAAGTGGCGTATGTGATGTTCCGCAACCGCATCAACGACGATTTGTATCAGACTTGCACTACGTTGCCCCCAGGTCGCGTCGACAGGTCGCCGTGCGGAACTGGAAGTTCGGCTAATCTCGCGACGTTGGCCGCCCGAGGTCTTGTGAATGTCGGCAGTCGACTGAAGTCACGTTCGACCATCGGGGGGGAGTTCAACGTCGAATTGCTGGGGAAAACCGAGGTTGGTGGAAGACCCGCAGTGTTGCCGCGCGTTCAGGGGCGAGCATGGGTCTACGGGATTCAACAACTTGGGGTGGACCCCGATGACCCGCTGGCCGCTGGGTTTATGCTAAGCGATACGTGGGGCTCGGGTTTCCCGACGCCCTGAGAAGGAGTGCGCGCGATGATAAACTTGAATGCGCGCCCGTCTTTCCGGGCCCATTACGAAGGCGGTGAGACGATGAGCAAAGGTACGGCGGAGACAGAGGTCAATGCGCGCCGGCACGGCGGACGCTACATTTATGAAGAGTTGCGAAAGCAGATTCTGACGCTGCAACTCAAGCCAGGCGCTCCGCTCGACGAAGTTTCGCTCGCTGCGCAGTTCGGCCTTTCACGCTCGCCTGTACGCGATGCGCTTGCGCGGTTGATAAGCGAAGGTTTGGTGACGATTCTGCCGAATCGAACGACCCTTGTTACGCCGTTCGAAATCGAAGAATTCCCGAAGTATGTGTCGGCACTGGACCTCATTCAGCGTGCAGTTACCCGCCTGGCAGCGTTGCATCGAACGGAAGCTGACCTCGCGCGCATCCGGAAAGCGGATGACGTTTACATGCAAGCGGTAGAGAGTGGCGACTTTAGCGCGATGTCCGAAACGAACAAGGGTCTGCACATAGCAATCGCGCATGCTGCAAATAATCCCTACTTTGTCGGATATTACGAGCGCCTTCTGGGCGAAGGACAGCGGCTCATGCATCTACACTTTGATTTTACGGTAACGTCGCCAACGGCGACGCCGCTGGGACGCGACCACGCCGAGATGATTGATGCCATTGCGCGCAAGGACGGTGATGCCGCGGAGAGACTCGCGCACGAGCATACGATGCTCTTCCAGAAGCGATTCCTTGACTACATGCGGCAGAACATGACGGAATCGATGGCGATTCTGTGACCTGATGCAGGCAGCTTTGGTCTCTCCAAGGCTGCCTTTTTCACAACGCTACATGGCCCAGTCGGTCACCCTCTTCAAGAACGTCCACCCTCTGGGGCGCCGCACGCTGTGACACTGCGTCTGACGCACCCAGATATAGCCTCCCCAGGCAGATGGTTGAGACTGCGGCAAGTCATCTTGCCTCGCTCAGGGCGTCATTTGCGACTGCGATACTGTCTTCCAGACTACTGGGCGACATTGCCCACGAAGGCAATCCGGCAATACTTCAAATCCAGCTCTGACCATTGTCGTACAGACCTTTGTCGAGGACATTGCAACCGGGGCGTCGCAGCTTGTCGGCGGCGCAGAAGCGTTGGTCGTGGCCGAAATCATTGAGCACGCATACGCGCAAGGACAATGACTCCTTGCGCAAATCCAAGAGTGCAACCGCAAACTGTTCCGCACAAAGAGCTATGGTGCTGAAAACAAAAAGCGCCGTGCGGGATGTTGTCGCACGGCGCTTAAATTCGCTCATCCGTTGGAGGTAGAGAGCGAGAGGAGACAAAAACCAGTTTAGTTCATCCGGGCAAAAAGCAAAGCGCCGGAAAACTGCGGGTCATGGCCTCATTTTGTAGAATTGACCGCGCTCTCCAAGAACGCCGAATTTGAGCGAAGGACGCGAAAATTGAATGACGCAAAATCGCTCTTTGAATTGGCGCAGTTTTCTGTTGAAGTAACCTATTCTAAAAAATACCCAGCCGACCCCGTAGACGAGACGTTTTCCAGGGTGATATACATTACCTGTCACGCGTCGCTGAGCACGAGCCGACCGACGTTTAGGGCCGCCTCTTCTAGTGAAGAGCTTCGGTGAGTGACCGCTAGCGCGGACGAGGAGTGACCGGTGGCGCGCTAGGGATATTCGTACCACGGGGATGGGTCCTGAGATAACGAACGCGCTGGCGAAGCTAGAGGCGCGGGACCCGAAATAGTCTGGCGGAGCCGTATCGGCGGAAGGTCTCGAGGCGGCACGCCCCTCTGGGGACCCGACGCAAACATATAGATTTTCAAACAAGCAACTCTAAAGGAAAGATATCCTCCCTTTAGAGTGGTTTTGATATTCCGATGTGTGCATCATCAGGTTATTCCCTTTTGCTTTGCTCACGCGATGAGCTGCTCTTTGGAATAACCGGTACATCTTCTCCGGTTGCATATTCGCGTTTGAAGCCGCTGCGCGGCCTGCTCCCCAGGGAAGAGTGCAGGTGCGCAATCAACGTAGCCCCCTTTCCGACGCATCAAGCCCATCGCATTCATTGCTGGCCAGCAGGTCGGTGCATCGCTGCCGCGATGCCATGTCCCGCGCGACGGTGTCTTCTATGACGACCCCGCAGCGACCTACAACGCGGTGACCTCATACCTTTGAATGGCCAGTCAACCGTTGTGCCGGGCACGTTGCGTCATTTCTCGCTTGATTGGCGACTCTGGTTTCGTTCTTCGCAGAAGCGCAGCGAGCTTGGCTTGCACCTGCAAAAACACCCGGGTTGAAACTCCGCCTAGCTGGTCATCGTGCAACTTCAGAACCCTTCGCAGGAGCAGTGATTCGGCGTCATCGAGCCTCCACAGCGCTTCGTCTTGTGCCCGCATTACTGCGACGTCGAGAACGGACTCCGCTTGGCAGCTCTGCTTCGCCACGGTATGACAGCACCGCCAGTTCCTGTGCCCAGTGCGCCACCCATTGCCAGCAATCCAGTCTGTGTCCCGCGAAGGCTCGGCGCAAACCATCGTGCGAGCACCGGATTCAGGGGAACCCATAGACGCGTGGCTCAATCCAAATGCGTCGGACTTGGCGGCCTTGTACGCGATACTTGATGACAGGGACCGGCCGTACTACGAGCATCGACTTGCGGCATAGGGATTGGCCGGGCGAACATCGGTGGTGGCGGGGACGGTGCGCACATTGGTGGTCGTTGCATTGGCGGCAGCGTCGTTGTGATTGTTGCGTACTGACTTGCTGACGCACCCCGACGAACCAATGCGCCTGCTCTCTCAGGCACTTTGCATTTCAGCGCCAGGTCGCGGCGCCTCACTTGCGCTAGACTGGCTTGAGCAACCGGAAGGAGACCTGGATGATACGCAAGACGCTCAATGCTTCGCAGCTACAGCAGGAGGTCGACCGGCGAATCCATCGACTGCAGGAAATCGTCGAGGATGGAGTGAAGATTCGTGTGCCGCGGCCGCAGTTGCAGGAGGCTGACAAGACAGGCTGTAACTGGAACATGACTCACTTAGGCAACGCGGTCGGCTTCGAGCGCGACATCGAGGGCGTGCTCAAGGCCGTGCGTGCGGAATACAGCCTCAATACCGAAGTGAAAGAAACCGGCAACCCGTTTGGGGACTAACCGCGAAAGACATCGATTCGTTGTTCGTTTTTGATGGCGTGGGCACTAATGATGCGCTTACCTCGAATGGTCTACCTTGCGACGCCCCGTCGCAGATATTCCTCGCTTTGAAATCTATGCTTTCTACCAGCATCGACATGGCCGCATGTCGCTCAAAATTGCCCACAACTGCCGAATGGACCTCTGGATTCAACCCTGCGCGCCGTGCGCTGACCTGTACGGTAAGCCGGCGGAAGAGCTTCCGCACCAGGACCTCACGCTTAACGGTACCGGCGCGGTCAAAGACGCGCGAGTAGAAGAGCACTACACCTGCGTTCGATGCCGCGCGGTGTTTGCGCGGATTCTTGCCGGGCCGCCGACGCGGCAGATTTGGATGCTGCTAAACGCTGGCCAGCACTAGCGCAACGCTTGCTCAATCTCGAAAGAGCACGAGTGTCTTCGCTTGGATTTCACCGAGTCGGAAGGATACTGCGTTGGGTTCAGCGTAGAAAAAACTGCGTGACGGCGCCCATGCTGTTCAACGATGAGACTGCAGTAGTCCATTTTGCGTTCCTCCCATGCGAACGCTGGGACTTATTAATAAGGGCAATTAAATTATGAGCTCAGGACGAGCTGTAGCTGGGATTGATATCGGCGGAGAGCGGAAGGGAAATCATCTAGTTATCCTGCGCGGCACCCAGATTGTGTGCAACCTCAGCCAGGAGGCGCCGGAGAATATGCTCGAAAAGTGCCTCCAATTTGACGTTGCAGCGGTAGGAATTGATGCACCCTGCCGGTGGCGGATTGGCCAATCCGGAAGACAAGCTGAGAAGGCGCTTGCACAGCAGCGAATCTTTTCGTTTGCCACCCCGACTCGTGAACTGGCCATGGCGAGTAAAAGCGGATTCTACGGATGGATGTTCAACGGCGAGCGGGTATATGACACATTCAGCCCACGCCTGTTCAGCGCAGGTCGCGCGCGCTCACTTTGATTCGACAATTGGTTGGTTTTGGCGGCTGGTCCGCCAAAACCAACTTTCAAAGCTAAGGTGGTGACAAGTCTGTTAGCCTCGAAACGCGTGGTCGAAAAGTGCTCATTTCTCCCCCAACGGCGGGGGCGCTTTCCACTTTTGAATCACAGTCGGAAGCAGTAGCGCGGCAATATCATTTTCCGAACACTCTGTCGCCAAGAACGATTTTATGCATATTCGAGGGGTAAACCCACTGAAGCGCTTGGCATTCGACAAGCTTCATGAACGCAGGCGGTCCGCTGCAGATTACATGTGAGCTCGCGTGGGTGGGGCTCAAGGCGTGAGCCGTAGCGTTCGCAATCTGCTCCTCGCTTAGACCGATTCGGTGGTTAACCTGAGCATGGTCGCGAAGTTCGTCCAAATCCGTTCGAAAGACAGCTCGCTCGGGTGTTCGAGCGAAATTGTGAATTTCCAGGCAGCATCCCGCCACTGATGCGATATGCCTTGCGACACCTGCGATAGCTTTGACTCCAACGCCAGCTGAGAACAGGATATAGCGCGCGCTTCGGTCTATGACAACAGCAGTGTCTCGCGGAACTCCCATATGAATTTCGTCCCCTCTATTCCAAGAAAAACCCGAACTTACTTGCTTTGTTTCTCTATCGGCCTCTTGCCGGACTCCCAGGACAAACGCGTCACAGCGCGATGGAATGCGCCACAGAGGGTGCGACCGCACGGTTCGGCTACCATTGTCTCGAACGAGGTCTACTATTGCTCCGTCTTCGAACGGTGGTAGTTCCATCTGATGCTTCGTCTCCAATTCGACGGCGTGATATCCCTGAGCGAGCGGCCACTTCCGCGTCACAATTGCTGCAATCATCTTCTCGTCCATGTTTTCTCCACTATAGGCCTGCAAAAAGGAGGGGAAGGTGCTCGGTGTGACAACGCAGAATTGCGGCCGACCCGAAGCTTTATGTTCGATAGCCGGATTCAGGGTAGGACGCGTCTATGTTGACCGCAAGATGCGATAGTTGAATGCCGTTTATATGACATCCTTGATAATCATTCGTGTGGCTGCTACTGCTTGCAGTCTCCGGCGCCCTTCTCGCACAAGGGGCAGCCGCCGCCGGCGGGGGAACGCATCGCGTCGATGTTTGACTGCAAGTGAAGTTCATCGGCGAAGCGTCGACGCTACGCGGCTACCCTCGGTGGTCCGCTTCAGTGTGGGATTTGATTGCGCGGAGCATCGCGGCGGCGCTCAATGACGGCGATGAACAAGTGCCAGCAAGGCCGACGCTTCCCGAAGTCCCCATGCACGAAAGGGATGGTCTGCGATATGTGCGCCTGCGCGAAATACCTGAACCGACTAGAACGTTTTTCCGTAAGAACTTAGCTTACTCAACGCGCCCTGTCATCGAAGACGACCCCGAGCCCATGGACTGTGCATACGCCTGGGACTGGCAGGATTTTTTGGTGGGAGCACGATAGTGCCGCAAGCGATACCCGGCGTACCTGCACAGTTCCTACTCCACGGAGCGCGAGCATCTTCGTTTTCATCTCGACCTCAGTGTTCTGTACCCCCTGTACATTTACATTTTGCCCAACGCGTGGCCGTAGTCCGATGTATGGAGTGTAACCGTGACAATTCGGTATGAACGCACGCAAGCAGTGCTTCGCACGCGCGACATGCTCAAAGCGCTAGCTTCCGGGGAGCAAATCGATACAGACTTGCTGCAGCGGTGCGCCGCGTCGTTGCTAAAGCACTTTCCAGGGGCTGCCGACATTGACTTGTCGGCTGCTGCCCTGCCTGCAGTATGGGCGCGAGTGAGTGCAAAATGGCATGAGGGGTGACCCTGAACGACTACCCACGCTTCGCCTCGACCATATGGGACCTGGTAGCACGTGCTGTTGCGGTCGCGCTGACTGGGAAGGAGGAACTACTTCCACGCCCACAACAACTTGATGTTCCTATTCACGCCGCCGGTAACACCACGTATGTCCGGCTTCGGGAGATACCGGAGCCTGCGCGAAGCCTGTTCAAAAACCGTATTGCCTTTTCGACCCGCCCGTTAATTGAAGAGGACCCGCAGCCAATGGATTGTGCTTATTCGTGGGACTGGCGCGATTTTTTGGCTGGAGGCAGATAGTGCCATCGATGATGTCCAAGTCTCGTTGGGCTTGCGGCATAGTCGCCATTAGGCGAGGCCATGCTCATGAAAGCACGGCGTGTGTCCAGGCAGCGAGAAAATCACGCAGAAGTGACTATCGTGACCATTGAAGAAGCAGCGAAATTTCTCTTCGTCAGCCAGGCGCACATTCGCCATCTTCTTGAGCGTGGAGAATTGGTCGAGGTCACACGAGAGTATTCGGGCGGTCACGTCGATATCGATATGACTTCGATTCAAGCGTATCGGGAAAAGCGCAGGGCAGCTCAGCGAGCCTATATGGATTCGCAGACCGAAGACAACGACCCGGTTGGGCTTTAGTACCCTCCATGAGCCCGCGATGGTCGTTCTGATAGAAACCGCAACCATAGCTGACTACTCGCGTTTCAGCACAAGCGTGTGGGACCTCGTAGCTCAAGGGGTCGCCACGGCGTTGAGGACATCAGCGTGAGGGGATTGTTGCGCAATGCAGAGCATCACGTCGTTTCTGAACGGCTGAAATCAGTAGGCCGTGCTGTCAAATTCGACCTCGATGACCTGTAGCTGCGCGAACTGACGATGATATTTCGCTGCACAGCTAGTCACCTTCGCAAAACGAAGCAGTTGTGGAATGCGTGGCGGGTAGGCTTGCGGGAAGCGCTTGCGCCGTGACCGCAGGCATCCCGCTCCGGATGTCGGTCCGCGACAGCGCGTAACCCGCGGCGAGTTCTAACCTTATATCGACAGGTCCGCTCACACCTGCGACGGGGATGGATAGTCGTTCACCGTCAGGCACTTGGGCTACGTGTGCTCATGTTATCCACAATCTTGCCAACAAAATGTGGGGATAAGCTCGGGAGTCGCGATGCACGCGAGCGTCGTCAACGGCTACGGCGAGACGGTGCTCAGACCTAAAGCCGGCGACTGTTGCGTTTACAACTTGGGTCTTCGACTCCGTGATGCTTCTACCGCGCCTCTTTCAACTTCCTATTGCCACCGCTGCCTGCTGATTGAACTGCAACTGCTCGGGCTTCTGTCACGGCACGGTTCAACCCAGCGCGGCCGGAAACCGCACCGATGGGCCTCAACACCACTTGGCTCCATGAAAACAGGTTTAGCGATGAGGTACGCAATGTGATTCGGCGAGTCGAGGCCGATTTGCGCTGCAGTTCAACGAATTGCGTTCCGGTGGTCGCTCGCTCGAGGCGCAGACGTGCACCCCTACCCAACTTCAGCTGCCGTGTCCGTATCAATCGACGAGAAGCCAAGTGTCCCATTTCCGGCCGTCTCCGAGAGCAAGTTCGATGTTTTGTCATGGAAACGCTGCTTGACCCGCTGGGGCGAACGAAGGCAGTATCAGAGACGCGGCGCATTGCCATACCGGCGAACTGGCAGTGGACATGTGCCTGCCGGAACCCAACTCCATCGGTGAGGAGACGTCCATGATAGAGGTGACGAATACGTACGACCTGCAGCCAGGCGTGAATCTGGAGTCTTACGCCGAATGGGCCAGGAAGGCGGCGGAAACGATTGTGCAGCAGCCAGGCCTGGTCGAACTTCGCGCGAACCGGAATATGCTCGGCGCCCCGCAGATTCGAACGACCACCTGCTGGAGGTCTACAATCGACTGGGCGACGTTCGCAGACGGGCCATGGCGCGCGCTGGAGCAGGAATTACGGACCTTCGCGACCAATTTCAAGGTTGAGATGTGGGGACCGTCGCCGCTCCTGCCGACGCCACTCCGTCCGGACCCAACCGGCGGTGCTGGTGCATGAGCAGACCCACGCGCGTCGTCAGCATCGAAACCGGTCGCGGCAGTCCGTCCGAAAGAGGCTGGAATTGGACATTTCCCGAAGTAGGCGGGCGTGTTCGGGTTTGCGCCAGCATGCTGGCTGTTGGCAAGCCCGCGAGCGCCGTCGTCAAGGCATCCAGCGTCATAATCGCGGTCGAGTAGTATCGTTGCCCGGGCTCGTCTGCGCCGCGCGACCGCCCTTTTAAGTCGTTACTCTGCAGGGTCGAAGAAGCTGGCGATACCGGCGTAGGTCGCTGCGTCCATTTCCGCGCATCCCAATTTTTTGAGTGCGTTGAAGTGACGGTCATTTAACCACCAGTCCGAGCCGGCGTCGCGCAGAATGAGCCGGAAGGACCGCACATCCTCTATGCTTGCAAACAGTTGGGTGTGATGAAGCGGTCCCCATCCAGTATGCCCGCTTCGGCCGCTGCAGTGAGGCTGTCCATCGCCCACGCCAAACCGGGATTGCCGGGCATTGTAAGCAAGGCCGACAGCCGGATTGGCGTCAGTGTCTTGTCGCGATGATGCCAGCCTCCGAACTCGATACATGCGCCGGCCACTTTTTGTCCCTCTTCGGTCTCGAACATCAGTTGGGACGGTTGCGGTAGGTACGCGTTAATCACTGCCATCTGCTTCCTCGATTTTGATTGGTTGATTTCGGCGAGTCGAGCGACTCGCTGATGGCAATTACGACATAACTGACACGGTTCTTGAACTGCCGCGGAGATGGTGTACGAAGCCGATGGCGCCAATGTGGAGCCGACGCCTTCCTTATTCTTCGGTCGACATGCTCATCAAAATTTTTCTACCCAAGGGCGCAGTTCGACTTCCCACGTCCAGGCGCTGCGGTGCTGACGATGAATATGGAGATACTCCTGTGCTATCGCATCAGGGTCCAACCATTTGTCGTCAGTGCTGCCGTCATCCGGTTGCGCCCGACTACTGGCGATGCCGCCGTCGATGACAAAATGCGCCACATGAATATTTTTCGGGGCGAGCTCTCGCGCCATGCATTGGGCCATTCCTCGCAAGGCGAATTTGCCCATCGCAAATGGCGTCGAACCGGGTAGACCTTTCACGCTCGCCGTAGCGCCGGTCAGGAGGATGGTGCCGTTGCCGCGCGCCAGCATTCGAACGGCTGCGGCCTGGGCTACGAGAAAGCCACCGACGGCGGTCACTTTAAGCGCATCCTCAAGTTTCTCTGCGTCGATGTCTTCGACCGCCGCGCGATAGCGGCCACTCGCGTTGTAGACAACGAGGTCAGGAACGCCGAACGAGTCCTCTACGCGGTCAAAGAGTGCCTTGACATCGTCCGGCCGACTGGCGTCGCAATTCAAGGCGAGAGCGCCCGTCTCGTCGACGAGGTCCGTCAGCTTGCTGGTATCGCGGGCTGCGAGCGCGACGTGCATACCCTCTGCCGCAAACAGCCGCGCGAGCGAAGCACTCAATCCCTTTCCCGCACCCACAATCAAAGCAGTCTCAGTTCGACCCATGATGCCTCCGGATTCAGCAGGGACTGGCGCAGCGGCGCATGCTGTGCGTTTGTCCCTGTTCGGGCTGTGTACCTCGCTGATTGTAGACGGTCGACCGGCATTCTTCAGCGCTCACCGCGATAGCAACCGCTCTTCGAAAGGATACCGACTCAAGAGCTCGCTACCTGATTCCGTGATAAGAAGTTGCTCCTCCAGCTTTATGCATTCACTCCCGTCATTCCGTGCCACCAAAGCCTCGACGCAGAATATCATCCCGGGCTCGACGGAACTGTAGCGGTCATACACGAGACCAGCTGAGCTGGGACGCTTGAAAGGAGTGCTGTGCTCCTGACCACTGTCTGGCATCGACGTCGTGGTAGCTCGCACGGAATGGACGGCGCATGTCTCCGGCGTTCTCGCCTGTTTTGTGGCTGACAGTTCAATGCATGGTTGCGACACGCTTCACATAAGCGTCAACTTGCATGTCAATTAACGGTGTCACAGTCACTGCGGCGGCTACGTCACCCGACGCGGGCAGTAACCCAACAAATGCTGCGATGCCAGTCCCGCAGACCACCGCAACAGAGATAGCAGCGACGGCGACAAGTGAAGACCCACGCGTTGGCATGGAATTAACGAACCCCTGCACGAAGCTCATGATGGCAACCTCCGGTTGGCGCAGCCATAGTTGCAACGACCATGCCGACGGAGATAGTAGTTTCTGGGCTGCCATTCGAACCGGGCTGCCAGCCTTGTTGACGCCCGGCGTGAGCGGGCGGAAGGACGACTCGATGTTGGGTTCTGACAAACGTTTCGGCTTTATATGTTGCCTCCAAAGCCGACACTTACAACCCGCGCGTTGGGAAATGCCGCTGGCAGGTAAAATCGAGACAGTTCGCACGCGTGCGAGCCAAATAGGGTCGGCGTCGCTTGCCGTAACTTCTATGGTCAGACCTGGCAAACCACTGGACGGCGACATCGTCTTGAAAATAAAGAGCCGCATCACTTCAGTCCCAACCCGGACGCAGTCCTGCTTTCCAGCATTCTTTCTTGTTTGACACCCCGCGGAGACCTATCTTTAAGTTGCTTCTCATTCAGGAGACGGCCATGGACTGCGGGGTGGTCAGTGTGCATTTCGACAGCCGGCACCTGTTTCTCGACCTGGCTGACGGTCGGGCTGTCCAGTTTCCACTGGACCGGTTCCCTGTCCTGCGGGCAGCTACAACAGCGGAGCGCGGGCATTTTGCAATCTCTTTGGACCGCCAGCAGTTGTACTGGCCGGAACTGGACGAAGAGATGAACATCACCGCTTTGTTTCAGTCCTCGCGAGACAGCACGCAACACTAGCGGCCTTACCTGCAGAGTATCCGACGCTATCCGTCGAACGCGACGCCGCGATTTCTCCGGTGTCGGCTTGTCAGCTTGTTTCTTCCGGCCAAGCGATGTCCGCATCCAGCTTCTGCTCCCTCAACGCTTAATATTGGGCGAGAGCGACGACCGCCATTCAGGTTTTGTTGAAAATACTGCCGTCTCGCCAGTACGATATAAGCCGATACGTCGAAACAATCTGTCGAGCATCTATCGTGGAAGCCCTTGAACTTGAACCCAGTGTTTCCACAGACGGTGTCGTTTTTGCGCTATCACTCTGTGGTCGCGACGTCGCGTGCATCGTCACGCGCGAGACACTCGAGCAGCATTTCTGGGTGCAACCTGACGCAACTGATGCGCGCGTTCTCAAGGCATTCTCCGAAGGCCGCAGGCGCATCGTGGCTTTGGCGGAACGAAAGGCCCGCGCACGACCAGGCGAGCGTATCGTGCTGACCGTCGATGACTTCGACCCGAGGAAATAGCGCGCCCGGGTAGCCGGAGTGTGCGCAAGCGGAAGGAAGTCGGGCAACGGTGAGGTCCAATCAACCGTGACTTTGCGGCACTAGCCGCGTGCGAGACCAGGACATGGCGGCAGAAATCAAGGCGTCGCCGGAGGCCGTAGCACTTGAGCGCATCGCTGGCGCCGCACGGGAAGTGCAGGCAGCGTCGGCTGCGCTGGAAAAGCATTTTGATGGCAATGGAGCCGCGCAACCGTCGACGCTTGAACTCGCGCGGTTTGCCGCCGCCATGCAGGAACTGCGCGATGCGCGTGAGGAATTCGACCGACTGCTTTCGCATAAGCGGCAGCAATGATTCATCCCGTCCGCGTCGTCCCGGTTGGTGTTCGACGACCTGTCTGAGGCGACTATTCCCTGCCAGCTTGTGGCAAGCCGGTGTGGAGCCTCGCTGCGAGTCACTCGCCAATCCAAATCACCGCCGATGCCGCAGTCAGGCTCATGCCGCGTTCGTTGACGAAGCAGCCGGCGTCGCCGAATAACCCGAGTTCACTTCTCGAAAACTGGGACGCATAGTAACGCAGGCTCGCGTCCGCCGACCTTCGTGCCGGTTCCGGCGCCTCCAGTGTTCACTTCGGGTGGCGCCTGGCCTCCGATTCGAATCGTTCGTGCATGCGGACAAGTAGTCTGACGTAGTCGGCCCCACGAGCAGTGCCGATGAGGCGTACCGCCGCACGGTCGACCTCGTCCCAAAGGACCTCGAACGTGCTCCCGCACACTCCTCTCCGGAAGTCGTGCCGAGAGAAGCCTGACGAAGTCGCCCTCAATCTGCTCGATGGTCCGGTGGCGCTTGAAGGAAGTTCCAACAAACACATACGATGTCGCTAATACACGGGGCTACGGCGAGCGCGCCGGTTTGAGCGTCGCGGTAACAAACTCCGCAACCGCCTTTCGGGCTTCCGTTGCCGCCCTCTCGTCATAAGCGATGGTTACTCCGCGTTCGACGCATGGGTCGCTGTATGAGTAAGGCTGCTTTGTTTTGGCGTTGAAAAGTTGTCCGCCGTCCCCTTCTTCCCACTCGCAGTTCCGTACCGTCTGCGCCTGCGGAAGCGACACCGGTGGTTTATTTGCTCGCCCGTCGAAGACGTGGCTCGCTCCGGGATATTCTGTAATCTGAATGTCTTTGCCCTTGGCTCTCAACCTCTCGACGTAGGCACGGCACGGCGCAATGGGGTCATAGTTGTCAGCGCTTCCATGAAATATGCGCACGGGCGCAGCCAGGTCTTCGTCGTCGCGATACGTGTAGCTGCAGTCTGGATAGAAAGCAATATGAGCGGCGAAGTGGGCCCCGGACGCGGAAAGATGCATTCGTTGAAACCTCGTCAGGCTCGAATAGAGTGCATTTTGACCACCCCTGGAGAATCCCATTAGCATCACCCGCGCCGGGTCGATTCTGGGATGCTTTGCTAACACTGCAAGCGCACGGTACGCATCCTCCGTCTGCGCTAGCCGACCAAGCTGGGTCTGGTCATTGTTTGTGTTGACGATGCCCCGGCTTGTGAAGCTGTCAATGACAAAGGTGGCGACGCCCATCGTGAGAAATTCCTGCTCCCAGTCCACCACATACCCGGATATGCCGCCCGAGCCGTGAAGCAGGATGACGAGCGGGAGTCGCTCGGTACCGGCGCGCGGCAGACGGAGTTCGCCGGCCACTGTCACAGGTTTGCCATCCTCGCGGCCGGCGAGAAATTCCTGGTCTGTCAGCGTTACTGACTCGAAATGGATGACCTCCATCCGCGCGACCTGCGCGTAGGCAACACGCGAGAGGCCGGCGACGAGGATGAAGAACAAGACGGGAGCGACGTGACGGAAATATGTGCAATATCTTTCACGTGTAAGCATGGCGATGTCCTTTTCATCACGTGTTATTTGGCGACATGATTGAAGTAGATTAGTCCATCCTCTGGCAATTTCCATTCGGCGCTTCCTCAAAAGTGAATCCGGACGCGCATTAGTCCCTTACCTGAACAAACCAACCAATGCTTGAAGTGCTGGGTGAACGGCCGAATGGTTCGAAAACTGCTAGAACCGGCGGTTTTCCCATCCTTGGACTATGCGTTGTTCAAGGGACTCGATGCACATCCACTACGGTTCTTCCCCGCACGCGACCAGCGAGGATATGCTCAGCGCTCGCAAAGACGTCGCCCAGGCCGATGACTGTCGTTATCGCTCCAAGCTTGCGGGCGTCGAAATCGCTGGCGAGTGCATCCCAGGCGGCCTTACGCCGCTCCATCGGACACATCACAGAATCGATGCCGACGAGCTTCACGCCCCGCAAAATGAAAGGCGCCACGCTGGCCGGGAAATCCATACCCTGAGCCAGACCGCAGGCGGTCACGACACCGCCGTATCGCGTTTGAGCACAGGCATTTGCCAGTGTATGTGAGCCAACCGAGTCGACAACTGCCGCCCACCGCTCCTTTTGCAGCGGCTTGCCGGGTGTGGCGAGACCCGCCCGGTCCAGAACCTCCGCTGCACCTAGCGAGAGAAGGTAGTCCGCCTCGTGCAGCTTTCCTGTTGCCGCCACGACCCGATAGCCCCACGCGCTCAAGATGGCGACGGCGACGCTGCCCACACCCCCGCTGGCGCCGGTGACGAGGACATCGCCACTCGCCGGCTTGACGCCTTCGTCGCGGACAGCCAGGCAGCAGAGCATGGCCGTAAAGCCGGCCGTTCCGAGTGACATTGCATCGGAAGTGCTGAAAGCGTTCGGTAGCTCGATGAGCCAGTCGGCTTTGAGCCGAGCACGTTGGGCGAGACAACCCCAGTGCGTTTCACCAAGGCCCCAGCCCGTGACTACGACGCGGTCGCCCGCTTTCCATCTGGGGTCGGCCGATGACTCGACCATCCCGGCGCCGTCAACGCCGGCCACCATCGGCCACACGCGCACGACCGGACTGCTATTGGTAATGGCAAGCCCGTCTTTGTAATTGATGCCAGAGTGTTTAACGCGCACCACAACCTCGCCCTCGGATAGCGGGTTGCTCTCAAGGACGTCGTCCCTGAGATGCTTCAGTTCTGCGGAGAAATGGTCACCATCTTTGTTCAGGTAGACGGCAGTAAAGGACATGTCGGCCTCCAGATAGAAGCAGCTACGGATGCGCCTGACTGGGCACCCGGGAGCACGATGCTTGCAGGGTAGGTACTTCGGTTTTTGTTCTGAAAGTTGTGAAGTCTTCAATCAATTGCTTGACGCGTCGCGAAGCGGTTCGGCCTCATCGTCAATGATAGTCCGACACGCTCGCCCGTCATTGCTTCGCTCGCGGAAACGACGTCGGGCGAGTGTGGCAATGATGAAGCCGCCCGTGGCACGGTGCGACCAATTCATCTATAAGGAAACACAGATGCCCACGCTCGAACAAATCCAGAACCGCTTGAAGAAAATTCAGGCTCGAGCCGAAGTGCTCATTGCGAAGCGTGCACAATCCGTCCTTAACGGCATTCGAGCGCTCATGGAAAAACACGGCCTGACGATGGCAGACATCGGAGCCCACGCCGGCACAGCGAAGGGCGGTGCAAAGCGTGGACCGAAACCCGGTGTGAAGCGTTCCGGCAAGGCGGCAGTTGCTGCACCATCCGAACGTTGCCCGCCATCGTGTGCGCTCCTGTAAGCGATTACGACGCGACCCCGGGGCCGCTCCGGGTTTGCCACTTCGCGTTATCCTGTTAATCACTGCCTCAGCGGCCTATAACAGAACTGCAGCATGGTTCTTATTGGCTAGCGGATTTACAACGTCCAGTCACCAGCGTACTTATTGCGCACCGTTCTGCTCCGCCCGGTACCAGCCTCGCGTTATTGCCCACATTGTCATCTTATAAGTTCGGTATCCTGCACAGGGCGTGCCAGAAACCGGCTTTGGATTCGCTCGCCCAGACGGGACGCCGTGTACGGTTGGACTGTCCTGCGATATTTACCAGGGTAACTAATTGGACCCGCACGTACGGGTCGTCGGCGAGGCCGCGTCGACATTATCTGGAACGGCCGCTCGTGCCTGGTTCGAGAGACCGAACCACATTACATGGAGTACATAGATATGAAACCACTCAGATTCGCAGCAGTTAGTGTCGCCGCCCTCGCATTCGGGTACGTTCAGGCTCAGGATATGTCGCCTGCAACGCCGGCCACCAGTCCCGCTGTGTCCTCGACAGAGTCTGTTGGCGGTGTCCCGGCCACGACCAGCGAGTCAGGCATGTCAATGGGCAAAACCCGGGCCCAGGTCAATCAGGAATATCTGCGCGCGCGCCAGTCGGGTGAACTCGACAAGATAAACCAGCAGTATGGCGGGCAATAAAGACAGGGGGTGTACGATTCTAGGGTAGCCGACCGTTACAAGCTCGCCCGAACGCGTCAGGCGGCAAACGGTCGGCAATTGCCATCAAGTCCGGTGCCCGATACTACTTTTACGTGCGCAAGCTTGCAGGCTGGGTTCTGGGTTCATTCCTGGTCGCGGCAATCACGGGACGCACGAAATGACGGAACATCGCATGCGACCCGCAGCTAATTGCTTTCCAGTATGCGCAGCTTCTCATCGATGCCCGGCAGCGCATGCCCGCTGGCCCGGGCATCTCTAACGAGGGCCAAAGCGCCCGCCCTGCAATTAGCCAGGGCGTCATGCAAGCCCGGCTCGGCTGTCATAACGGCCACCGCTTTTGCGATTTCAACAGAGTCCTCGCTTAGCAGCGCGGGCACAACCTCATCGGCCGGCAGCAGCGTGCCTTCGCTCAGGAGATGGCGCATCCAGACCGTTCCATACAGCGCCTCGCGCTGTCTATGCTGGTTAGTTTCGGCCCGATTTAGCACCTCGAGCTGCTCGGGGCTGTTGCCCAGGGCGACGCGCCAAATGTCGAGAACGTGCTTACGCAGCTCCGCAAGAGCTTCTCCTAGGCTTGCGCTCTCACCGCCCTGCACGAGCCGCCGGGTCTCCAAGGTATCTAGGCGCACCCGAATTCCATTCAGAAAAGGGTGCCAGTCCATTGGCAGCTCAGTCTGTCCCAAAAACACCTCCGCGAGTTCTGCCACATCGTCCCGTATCGCCTTGAGCGCCCGAGCGTCCTTCACACGAGCTTCGTAGACGTCGTCCGCGTCAACCACCCGGCGTCGCTCAGAAAAGAGCGGATTGTCGTGGCGGCGCTGCAAGTGCCGCTCGAACGCCCCCGGATGAGCGCTCCACTTCCATTTCGGGAACGTGCGCGGGTCAAACGCGACGAGCGCCTGTTGCATTGGTGTAAAGATGGCGATAGCTTGCTGAGCCGCATGACTCAGGCACTCTGCCAGCGTGATGTCGTCACCGTTCATGTCGTCACCGACTATTCCGAA